>DVON01000090.1 GCA_018713585.1 Candidatus Pullilachnospira stercoravium
CAAAAAAGCATTAATATAGGGATAAACATAGCAAATGAACTCAAATTTCGGTGATATAATTTGAGTATCGAGGAGGTGAATAGAATGCAAATGTGTCCATTTTGCGACAAGGTTTATGATGAATCCGAATACAGCAGATGTCCGTATTGTTCCGGTGAATTAGAAGAGGATACGAGCGAAAGGCCATATAAGGATTGTCCTAACTGCGGTGGTATCATGTACTGGGATGATTATTGGGAATGTATTAATTGCGGTTACGAGATTCATACCGGTGAAGATGACAACGATGGCATTATCGAAGGTTAGGTAGCATAAATAGAAAATCGCCTCACAGCCGGAATCAAATCCAGTGGTGAGGCGTTTCTGTGATCATAAGATTAAAGATCTGCAGCCGGGGCCAAACAAGAACCTCGGCCATCCCTTCGCTGTCCGAAAAGCTCATCCCAATCCGTCTTACCCTTCCAACTTCTCCCGAAACGCCTTCAGCAGTCTGTCATTCTCCTCCGGATTCATAAAACAGAATCTCACATACCGGTTATCCAGAAACGGGAACGTCGAGCAGTCCCGGATCATCAGTCCCTGCCGGATACAATGATCAAAGAGATCCTGAGAGCTCACATCCGGCTTCCGGATCCGGACCAGCATGAAATTCGCCATGGGCTGATAGACCTTCACTGAATCCCAGCCCGACAGTTCCTGGAACATCCGGTCCCGTTCTGAGCTGATCAGCTCCCTTGTAAGGCGGATATACTCATCATCCGGAAACATCAGCCGCCCGGCAATTTCCGCCAGGGAGTTGATGGTCCAGGGATTTTTCCTGGTGTTGATGGCCTTGATGAGATCCTGATTGCCTGTGACCGCATATCCCAGCCGCAGTCCCGGCGCCGCGAAGAATTTGGATGTTCCCCGCAGGATAATCAGATTCGTATAATAATTCGTCAGGGGAACGCAGGTGATATCCGCCTCGCTGGGGGCAAATTCCACATACGTCTCATCCACCATGACAAAGATGCCGTACTGGAGGCAGGCGTCCAGGATCCGCCGCATCTGGCCGCAGGTGATGGCGGTGGAGGTGGGGTTGTTGGGATTGCACAGCACCAGCAGGTCCACCTGATCGGACAGGTGGGTGCAGAAATCCTCCACATCCATGGCGAATCCGTTCTCTTCCTTCAGCGGATAGTACAGTGTCGTTCCTCCGCCCAGGGCGATTTCCCGCTCATATTCCGAGTAGGTGGGGCCCAGGATCAGGGCCTTTTTCGGATGGCGGGTCTGGATAAACAGGGAGATCAGCTCCGTGGAGCCGTTCCCCACGATGATATTCTCAAAATCCGTGTCCGCGTACCGGGCAATGCACTGGCGCAGGGCCGTGTACTCCCGGTCCGGATAGGTGGTGATGGCGTCCAGATTTTCCGCCAGCGTGGATTTCAGCCGGTAAGAAATTCCCAGGGGGTTCACATTGGCGCTGAAACTGACGATATCTTCCTTTTTGATATGATAAATCTGCTCGATGGCTTCCAGGTCGCTGCCGTGGAAATGGTCTTTGTGCTGTATCATAATCTCCCTCTTTTCTTGCAACGTTGATTCTTGTAGTGTATAATGGTAACAATTATGGATTTGTAATTGTCAGTAAATCATCGGGCCCTTGTTTTGCGGCCCGTACTAATAATATAATCACATGGTAAATTTCGTCAAGACCAAAGGCAAAGCAGGTGATACTTTGAAGAGAAGAATGGAGCAGTTGATAAACGGAAGATTTGAATATGAAGTGCCGGCGCTGGTGCTTTCCGCCAGGGAAATCTCCGGGGAAGTGATCCAGGGGGAGACTTTCCGCGGGGAGTTCGGCGTCGGCGCGGAGGATAACCGCAGGATCAAGGGGATGGTTATGTCCTCCAGCCGCAGAGTCATGGTGGGAAAGGAAAAATTTTCCGGCAATGCGGTGAGTATCCCCTTTGTGGTGAATGCCAGCGGACTGGCGGCGGGGGCCGTGATTTCGGAGACCATCACCATCAACAGCAATCTGGGAGAGTATCAGCTGCCGGTCCGGGTGCGGGTGACGGCGGAGGAGATTCATACCTCCCTGGGAACCGTCCGCACCCTGGATGAGTTCGCGCGCCTGGCGGCTTCGGATTACCGGGAGGCTTTCCGGCTGTATACCAGCAAGGTATTTCCCCAGATTCTCGCGGGGACGGACAGCCGGTTTGACAGCCTGTACCAGGGCATGTCCCGAAACCCGGTGACCTATCAGCATATGGAGGAGTTTCTCATTGCCGCGGGCAGGAAGGAACCGGTGCATATCCGTCTGGAGAAGGACCGGAAGGATATGGAGCGGGTGGAGAGTACCCTGAAGGACTCCCTGGAGATTCTGCGGGACAGCTGGGGGTATCTGCGGATCGACATCCAGACGGAGGGGGATTTTCTGCAGGTGGAGAAGAAGGTGCTCACCGACGACGATTTCATCGGAAGCGTCTGCAGTCTGGATTTTCTGGTGATAAAAAACCGGCTGGGAAAAGGGAAGAAGTTTGGAAGAATCCTGCTGAAAACGGTCTACGAGACGGTGGTCTTTGAGGTGACCGCCTCCCGGGGGCAGGATTATGAGCTGAATACGGGAAAGACCGAGAAGGCGGCCCGGCTGAAGCTGGCCCGGCTGTATGAGCAGTTCGGGAAGCAGCAGCTGACCCGCCAGGAATGGCAGAACCAGACCATGGAAGTGCTGGACGGACTGAAAAACGCCGGGTGTTTTCTGACAGAGCATCAGCTTTATGAGGCGTTTGTCTGGAAATGCTGTGACAATGTGACGAAAAGTATTGCCGCCCTGTGGCCGCTGCGGGAGGTGAATTTTACCCGGGAGCAGATGGAAGAGGAGGGCGTTTACCTGACGCTGGCGGGGATTAACGGGATTTTGCCGCCCCAGGAGCAGGGGACGGCCTTCGACCGGGTGCAGACCCTGTACCGGATGAAGCCCAACAGCCTGGCGCTTCTGCTGTGCCTGTTCGCGGTGGATGATGAATATAAAAATTCGCCGGCAAAGCGGCTGTATATGATGGAGGAGCTGGCGGATCTGGGCTGCAGCAGTCCGTTCCTGTACCTGGCGGCCTGCCGGGAGCTTACGCAGGATGAGAACCAGCTGAAGCGGCTGTCGCCTTTTATGGTGCGGGCGCTGAATTACGCGGCGGATAACGGTATGTTGACGGAGGGGCTGACGCTGCGGATCGGCCATCTGTCGGAATATGTAAAAAGCTTTGAACAGCCGGTGTACCGTCTCCTGACGGGCTGCTATGAGCAGTTCCCCAGGAAGGATCTGGTGAACAATATCTGCAAATTCATCATGAAGGGGCAGCCGGAGAAGCCGGAGTATTTCCGGTGGTATGCCCTGGCGGTGGAAAATGATCTGCGGATTACCAGGCTGTACGAATACTATATTGAAACCATGCCGGAGGGGTATCAGCAGGTGCTGCCCCAGGTGATCCGGATGTATTTTGTCTACAACAATACCCTCAGCAGCCAGAAGCGGGCCATGGTCTACGCCAATGTGATCCGCAACCGGAGTCAGGACCGGGGCACCTATCACAGCTACCGGAAGGCCATGGAGGAATTCGCGGTCCAGTCCCTGGAGAAAGGGAAAATCAGCGAGGATTACGCGGTGATTTACCAGGACTGCATCGGGAAAGCCGATACGCCCCAGGCGGCGCAACAGCTGGCCCGGGTGATGTTTACCCGGCGGCTGTACTGTGACGACCGGAAGATCCGGCGGGTGATCGTCTGCCACCGGGAGCTTCAGATGGATGAATCCTACCCCTGCGTGGACGGGGCGGCCTATATCCGGCTGTATACGCCGGACGCCAGGATCCTGTTTGAGGATGACAAGCGCCGCCGGTATGCGGCCACGGTGGATTACAACCTTCAGCAGCTGATGGATCCGGAGGTATACGAGACTTCCTGCATGGCACAGGGGGTGACGGATCCGGGATTTCTGCTTTATACCTGCGGCGGGATGCAGCAGGAGAAGCCCATCACCGTGGAAACCCTGGACAGTTTCCAGCAGGTGGCCCGGATGGAGGCCTTTGGGGAGGAGTACCGCCACAGGATCTGCAGGAGGATTCTGGAGTACTATGCGGACAATGCCGGGGACGATACGCTGGACCGTTATCTGCGCTCCATGGACTACATGGCCTTTGCCCGGGTGGACAAGGTGCTTTTGGCGGAGCTGATGATCGGCCGGGGAATGTACGATACGGCCTTCGCGGTGGTATCCGGATACGGCTGTGAGGGAATCCGGACGGAGTCGCTGGTGAAGCTGGCCAGCCGGATGGCCCTGCAGACAGAATTTGTGGAAAATGAAGAGCTGGTGTACCTCTGCCTGTATGTGTTCCACAAGGGCAAATACGATGACGTGATTCTCACCTACCTCAGCGACAACCTGCTGGGGCCGGTGGAGGAGATGGCGGTGCTCTGGGAGCGGATGCAGGGCTTCCAGCTGGATACCTACGGGCTGGAGGAGGAGATTCTGCTGCTGGCCATGTACGGAAGGGTGACGCTTCCCGCCGGAGCGCGGATTCTGAAGAGCTATGTGCGCCAGAAGGGCAAGGAGCAGGTGATTCTCGCCTACCTGTCCTTTGCGGCTTATGAATATTTCCTGGGGCAAAAGCCCGCGGATCCCTTTATTTTCCAGTGCCTGAAGCTGTGCTGCCAGAGGGATCTGGAGCTGGATATCATCTGCCGGCTGGCGCTTCTTAAGTATTATTCCGGCCTGGACCATCTTACCCAGGAGCAGGAGGAGCTGATCGGGCGGATGATGGAAGAGTGCGGGGAACGGGGCCTGCGCTTCTCCTTCATGAAAAATCTTCCGGGGGTATTCGCCAAATCCTGGCAGCTGGACGACAAGCAGTTTGTGGAGGAGAAACTTCCCGCCAAAGCGAAGGTGACGATCCATTACCGGATTTCGGGCTACGGCAGGGAAGGCCAGTGGAAGAACGAGCCCATGAAAAATATGTATCAGGGAATTTTCGTGAAGGAATTTCTGCTGTTTTATGGGGAAAAGCTCCGGTATTATCTGACCGTGGAGGAAAACGGAGAGTCCAGGCAGACGGAAGAAAAATGGCTGTCCATGGATGAATTTTCCAGCGACGGAGGTTCCAAATATCAGCTGCTGAACCAGATGCTGGCAGGATTTTCCCTGTCCAGGGATCCGGTGCTTGAGGACGCCATGGGGCAGTATCTGACCCGCCAGCGGCTGGCGGAGACCATGTTTGAGCTGATTGGCTGAGGAGAAGGGCCATCCGGGCCGCGGGGCGCGGATGCCATTGGAGGCGTAAGATAAATGAACGAAGTCAGAAATATCATTGTGGGTTTCGAGCTGGGGGAGAAGGCTTCTCAGCTGTGTTATTACGACAGGCGCACCGGGGATGCCGTCTCTTTGTCCATGAAGGTGGGAACCGGCCAGTATGCCTTTCCCAACTGTGTCAGCAAAAGGCCCGGGGAGGACGAATGGCATTTCGGCCTGGAAGTGGAATACTTTGTGGAAAAACAGAACGAGGTCTACCTGGATAATATTTACCGGGCCTGCGCTGCCGGGGGTACAGTCTCTCTGGACGCGGAGGAATGGGACGCGGGGGAGCTTCTGGGGCGGTTTATCGGATACGCCCTGCGGATTCTGGGAGTGCCGGATCCGGTGAAAAGCATCAGCGGCCTGATGATCACCGTTCCGGCGCTGACAAGACCTCTGGTGGAAAATGTGCGCAAAGCCTGCGCGTATCTGGGATTTTCCAGAAACCGGTGTTTCCTTCAGAGCTATGAGGAGAGTTTTTATTACCACACCCTGTATCAGAGGCCGGAGCTTTGGAGCCGTCAGGTGGCTCTGTTCCGGTTCGACGGGGATCTGGTTTCCTTTTCCCAGCTGGAGATGGATCACAAGACCCGGCCGGTGCAGGTGCGGGTGGCCCGGGGACGGCAGGTGAAGCTGTCTTCGGATCCCGGCCGGCGGGATCTGGATTTCTGCCAGCTGATTCAGGAGTCCATGGGCACGCAGATTTTCTCCAGCGTGTACCTGGTGGGAGAAGGGTTCGACCAGGAGTGGGCGGTGCGTTCCGTTCCCCTTCTGTGCAGAAACCAGCGCCATGTATTTTACGGCAGCAACCTGTTTGTGAAGGGAGCCTGCTTCGGCGCCAGGGAAAAGGTGGAGGACCGGAATCTGAAGGGATACCTCTACTGCGGCAACGATCTGGTGCGGAAAAACGTGGGGATGGATATGCTGATTTCCGGCTCTCCGGCCTACTATTCGCTGATCGGCGCCGGGGTGAACTGGTATGAGGCGGTGGGAGACTGTGAAATCCTTCTGGACGGCACCAAGGAGCTGGTGTTTACCGTTTCCGACATGGAAGGAAAACGGAAGGAAAAATACAGCATGCAGCTTCCGGGACTGCCCGAGCGTCCCCCAAAAGCCACCCGGCTTCATATCCATCTGGAGTTTGAGTCGGATAAGCGGTGCCGGATCCACGTGACGGATCTGGGGCTGGGAGAAATGTATCCTGCTTCGGGAATGGAGTGGGAGGAGACGATTCTGTCAGACAGGAGCTGAGTGCCGGGACGAGGCGGACAGAACCATCCGGAAGGAAGGGCTGCGCTGTCTGGTTCTGATGACGGCCGGCGGCAAAGGAGGAACCTATGAGCGGCTACGTTTTATGTCAGGTGAAAAAGGCCGAAAGACCCTATTACATTGAAAATATCAGTACGAATATCTATTCCATTGAGGAGCTTTGCTTTTATCTTTATAATAACATTTATCTGCTGGATTCCACGATCCTGGGCGAGGAGCTTTGCTTCTGGATCCGGGATGAGCTGGGGCTAAAAAAGCTGGCCGCGAAGCTGTACGCGCTGCTGGATCAGGAACCGGTGAAGGCGGGGGATTTTATTCTTCCCATTTTCAAGGAGATCAATTATCTGTCCCTGGAGGAGTTCCGCAAGCTGAATCAGCGGATCCAGCGGCTAGCCCAGGAGCCGGAGGCGCTGCGCCAGAAGATGAAGGGCGATTATCTGATGGAGCACAGTAAGTATGTCAATGCCATCCGGATTTATCAGAAGGCGCTGGGCGTGCGGCTGTCGGAGCAGGAGGAGAAGCAGCTGGGAAGCCAGTTTGCCGGTGAGATTTACCACAATATGGGCTGTGCCTATGTGCGTCTGTTCCAGATGGAGGAAGCAGAGGCCTGTTTTGAGAAAGCCTACGAGTATCTGCACACCATGACGGTGATCCGCAGCCTTCTGTGCGCCCTGTATATGGAGAAGGGGCAGGAGGCTTTCGAGAAGAGAGCGGAGGAACTGGGCCTTCAGGAGGCGCAGAAGGAGCAGCTTCTGGATCAGATCCGCAGGGAAGAGCAGCAGCTGTATGAGACTGCCGAAGGCAGGAAGGTACGGCAGGCCATG
>DVON01000091.1 GCA_018713585.1 Candidatus Pullilachnospira stercoravium
TGAGACAGTTCGGTCCCTATCCGGCGTGGGCGAAGGATATTTGAGAGGAGCTGTCCTTAGTACGAGAGGACCGGGATGGACGGACCGCTGGTGTACCTGTTGAGCTGCCAGGCTCATGGCAGGGTAGCCAAGTCCGGAAGGGATAAACGCTGAAGGCATCTAAGCGTGAAGCCCCCCTCAAGATGAGATATCCCATCCGAAAGGAGTAAGACCCCTTGAAGACGACGAGGTAGATAGGGCAGAGGTGGAAGTACAGTAATGTATGGAGCTGACTGTTACTAATCGGTCGAGGGTTTGACCTGAGTGTCTGTGAGGCAGAGAAGAGAGACGGAAAAGAGAAAGCAGGCAGGTGGTTAACGCGGAAGAGAATGGATGAAAGTTGTATATGCAGTTTTGAAGGTATATAAATATGAAATTTACAGGCTGGAAGTTTTCCAGTCTGTTTTTTTGATGTGCAGAGAGTATGAGAATAAAATATGGAGTACATGGAATACAGCCTTCCGGATTTCGGTGATGGCTGTACCCTGTGGATCAAAAAAGAAAAGCTATATGCAGCTCTGGGTATGAAAGAGAAGTGGCCAATTTGCGGGATTTCAGCATAAAATCTTGTTGTCGGCAGGGTTAACTGCTATAATCAGAAAAAATGTTGACCGATAATGATAGCTGGATGTTTCTTAGGAATGAAGGACTGAAAAGTATAAAGACGGGGGAAAGGCCATGGCTTTAGTAAAGAATGAAATTCCCATACTGGAATATGATACCGACGAAAACGCAGTGATTGATACAAAAGCTGAGGGACTGCCGCCCTTTCCGGAAAAAGCGGTATTCGCATTTTTAAAGGATCAGGTGGAACGTTACGCACTGGCTTCCGGAGGGGAACTTCTGGATATTTTCAAGACCACCACAAAGGATTTTCCGATATATGCCTGCGAATATGGGGGAAAGCGGATCTGTCTGTGTCAGGCCCCGCTGGGAGGAGCGGCTGCCGTGCAGATGCTGGATTACCTGATTGGACATGGATGCCGGGAAATTATTTCTGCTGGGGCCTGCGGCGCGCTGACAGATATTCCGGAAAATGAATTTCTGGTGCCGGTGGAGGCACTGCGTGACGAAGGTGCTTCCTACCATTATCTGCCGCCATCGAGGGAGGTCTCCCTGAATAAAAGAGGAATCCGGGCAGTGGAGCAGGCACTGCGCCAGGCGGGAAGGAAATTTAAGCAGGTGAAAACCTGGACCACAGACGGATTTTTCCGGGAGACAGAAGAAATGGTGAGATACCGCCGCCAGGAAGGGTGCCGGGTGGTGGAGATGGAGTGCGCTTCCCTGGCGGCCTGTGCAGAATTTCGGAATGTGGTTTGGGGTATGTTATTATATACTGCGGATACGCTGGCAGATGAGAAAAATTATCAGGAAAGAGGCTGGGGACGCGCAAGTCTTGCGGAGGCTTTGCAGCTGGCACTGGACGCGGTGCTGCTCGTAGAATAAATTCATAAAATAATAAGAAAAAAATCCGGATATCTTCCTCTTCTTTTGATAGGATATGAAAAAAGGAGGGGGATCCTATGCGAAGAAAAGTAATTGCAGGAATCGCTGTTCTGATTTTGGTGCTGGCTGCCGGTATTTTCTGGGCGAGTCAGCAGCAGAAACGGGAGATATCGGAGGAGGCACTGGTTTTTGAGGGAGACGGAAAGGCGCAGCACCTGGTGGATCTGGTGATCCAGGGGGAAGACCGGGTACTGTATATGGGACAGATTCTTCTGAAAGACAGTTCGCCCACCATGGAGGATGTGCTGCTTACCCTTAACCAGCAGGAGCAGGGAATGGAAATCGTGCTGGATGGCGAAGGGGCATTGCAGGGTATCAATGGAATGGGAGATCACTGGACGGTGGAGATTGATAACCGGGAAATAGAGGAAAAAGATATGGGCCGGATACCGGTGGAGGACTGGCAGGGAATTACTCTGCGGTACAGTTCGGAACTATAAAAACAGAAAACTGCACCTGTGTAAAATATAGCGGCTGGATCTTCCGGCTGAACTGTTATAGAATTAGAAGCAGAAAGAAAAACGGCAGTTGCAGGCTGCCATAAAAACCTGCGCCAAGAAAAATGTGACGGGATCAGTTTCCCGTGGCTTGTGGAGGAAAGAAGATGAATACAACCCGGACAGTGACCGAAAGACAGGAGCAGTTAAATGGGATGGCGCTGGGAGGGATCGGAACCGGAACGGTGGAGATCCGCCCCAACGGCTGTCTGGAAGACTGGGAAATTTTCAATCTGGGACAGTGGGCCTGCTCGGACCCGGAAAAAAATGGAAAGGCGGATCTGCCGGATTATGACTGTGACGTTCTGCCCTTTTATATCAGGACAAAGGCGGCGGATGGACAGCCGGTGGTGCGGAAACTTTGCCACAGCCGGAAAATCGGAGGTTTCCGTTCCGTGTCCTATTCCTTTATGAAAAATGTGGAGGAAATCCGGTGGACGCCGGATTTTCCCAGATGCTGCCTGGAGTATGCGGACAGCAGGCTGCCGGTGCGGCTGAAAGCGGAATATATCGCTCCGGTGGTACCCAGAGATTACAAGACCAGCAGTATGCCCGGATTTTATATTGTCTTTTCCGCTGCCAATGAGTCGGATCAGGAGCAGGAGGTTTCCCTGATGGGAACTCTGAAAAATCCGGTGAACCGGGGGCTTGCGGACAGAGGTCTGAGAAACCGGATTTTTGCCGGGGAAAACGGAACCACGCTGCTGATGGACAGCACCGCCTCCTGGGAAAAGGAGCAGAGCGGAAGCATGGCCCTGTCGGCCGCAGGCGGTGAAATCAGCTGGATTGTGGGCGATTACACCGAGTATTTCGGCGCCTATGTGCTGGGGGGAGAGCTGGGAATCTCCGAGGAATCCTGCCTGTTCGATTTCCGGAATACGGGACGGCTTCCCAACCAGGGCTGGGAAGAGAAAAAGGAAAGCTTCCTGGCGGTGACCGATGAGGAGCTGGACGCGGCGGATACCGAAACGCTGGAGAAATGGCTGGAGGACGCCAAGGGGCTGGCCAGCGGCTACCGGCCCTGGAAGCGCCTGACGGAGGTGCGGCCGGATATTCTGGAGACGGCGGAAGGAAAGCGGGAATTCCTGAAAGTCCTTCTGGGCCAGTACCGGGAATTTGAGCAGGAGCCCTTCCGGGGCTGGGGAGACGGGGCGCTGTGCAGCAGCTTCCGCCTTCAGCCGGGGGAGGAAAAGCAGATCACCTTCCTGGTTTCCTGGCATTTTCCCCATCATGTGAGCATTGCGGGAAATTATGTGGGACACCAGTACAGCCGCTGGTGCGGCAATGCCCTGGACGCGGCCAATTATCTGCTGGAGCATGGCCAGGAGATCCGGAACTCTGCCCGCAGACTTTCCCGGGTGCTGGATACCTGCTCCGCTCCGGAGTATTTCTCCAATCCCTGGAGTATCCAGGCGGATACCCTGCTGAAATGCTCCTGGTGGGCGGAAAACGGAGATTTCGGTATCTGGGAAGGGCTGGGAAGCTGCGGTTTCCACACCACGGACATCACCTATTACGGCTCTTTCCTGCTGATGGCCCTGTTCCCCCAGCTGCAGCTTCGTCAGATGCGGATGGGACTTCGGTTCCAGCGGGAGGACGGCCGGGTGCATCACTTCTTCCGGCCGGATTTTGACCATGTGGACGAGGGGTATGACCGGGTGGATATGAACCAGCAGTTCGTGCTGATGGTGTGCAGGGATTATCTGTGGACCGGCGACCGGGCGTATCTGGAGGAAATGTGGGAGCCGGTGAAGAAGGCCATGGACAGCATCGAGGCCCTGGACGGCAATGGCGACGGACTGCCGGATCAGGATACCAGATATAACACCTATGACGCCTGGCGTTTTCGGGGAACTCCGGCTTATATTGCCGGCCTGTGGCTGGGAGCGCTTCTGGCGGCTGTCCGTCTGGCCGATGAGATGCAGGATGAGAATCGGAAAACCCACTGGCAGGCGCTGCTGGAAAAAGGCCGGGCCAGCTTTGAAAACCTGTGGAACGGTTCCTACTACAGCCTTTGGGTGGACGGCGAAGAGCGGGATGAGTGCCTGATGACGGGCCAGCTGGACGCTCAGTGGTACTGCCATCTGCTGGGAATCGGCAGCTATGTGCCCGCCGACAAGGAGCAGAAGGTGCTGAAGCAGGTGTGGGAGCACAACTATTCGGAGGAGGGCGGACTGATCAACGCCTCCTACCCGGAGGGCCGGATTCCCACCCTCTATACCTACGAAAATGTTCAGGTGGAATCCAACTGGTCGGGAATCGAGTACGCCATGGTCAGCATGTACCTGGAGAACGGATATCTGAAGGAGGCCGGCGAGCTGGCTGCCAACATTGATGGCAGGTATATGCAGGCGGGAAGAATTTTCAACCACGAGGAATGTGGAGGTCATTACTACCGTCCCATGGCGGCATGGACCATCATGCAGTCTCTGGCCGGTCTGCGGCTGGATGTGCCGCGGCACAGATGGACGCTGCGGCCTTGCCGTCAGGAAATCGAAGTTCCCTGGTTTACGCCGGAGGGCTATGGTATTTTCTGGTCAGACAAAGAGGGCATGACCATAAGCTGTGAGGACGGCACGGCCAGTCTGGCCGGCTTTGAACTGGCGGAAGGCTTCCATCCGGAAAAGGTCTGCCTGGATGACAGACCGCTGGCATACGACAGAACGCAGGGTGGTCTGCAGATGAAAGAAATCTGTACACTGCAGCCGGGACAATGCCTGAAAATTCAGGGAAAGTTCCATGTTGCACAGTAACAAAAAGGAGAGCCTATGATACAGAAAGTGAGAAAATATCAGCGCCGCTGCGAAGAGCTGCAGCAGAAGCGCTATGACGCCAGATGCGGGATCGGGCCCTTCGCGGCCTGCCCGGGACAGCTGGGAGTGGATGAAGTATACCGGGGCCAGCTTCCGGTGTTTCCGGAGAATTCCCTTTTTGATGTGGGGGATGAGATTGAGGGAAGGGATCGTTATCTCTGGCTTGAGAGAGAGCTGGAAATCCCCGTATCCCCGGAGGGCTGGGAGACGGTGCTGCTGTTTGATTTCGGAAAGACGGGCGGAAGCAATCAGGGCCGGTTCGAGGGAATGGTCTACGCGGACGGCCAGCTTCTGCAGGGTGTGGACGAGAACCATGGAGAAATTCTCCTGAGAGACCTGGAAGGAAAGACGGTACGTCTGACCTTCCTGATCTGGTCCGGCATGGAAGGACAGGAGGGAGATTTCCGGATGCGGCTTCAGCAGGCGGATCTGGCCCGGCTGCACAAGGATACGGATCAGCTGTATTTCTTCTTCCGCGCAATCTGGCAGACGGCGGATCTGCTGCCGGAGACGGGTACGGACCGGATTGCCCTGATGGATCTGGCAGACCGGGTGCTGCTGGCCCTGGACTGGGACGGCCCGGCATTTTATGAAAGCGCCGGCCAGGCGGTACAGATTCTGGAGGAAGGACTGGAAGCGATCCAAAAACCCAAAGACATTACCGTGCACGCCGTGGGCCATACCCACATCGACGTGGCCTGGCTGTGGCGGCTGAAGCATACCCGGGAAAAAGCCCAGCGGTCCTTCGCCACGGTACTGCGGCTGATGGACCGTTATGAGGACTATCAGTTCCTCCAGTCGCAGCCGCAGCTGTACAGCTATGTGAAAGAGGACTGCCCCGAGCTTTACAAAAAGATCAGCCAGCGGGTGGAGCAGGGCCGGTGGGAGCCGGAAGGCGGTATGTGGCTGGAGGCAGACTGCAATCTGCCCTCCGGAGAATCCCTGGTACGGCAGTTCCTTCACGGAATCCGCTTTTTCCGGAAGGAATTCGGGAAGAAATGCCGCTATCTGTGGCTGCCGGACGTGTTCGGCTACAGCTGGGCCCTTCCCCAGATCATGAAACTGTGCGGCATTGACACATTCATGACCACAAAAATCAGCTGGAACGAGACGAACCAGATTCCGGAGGACCTTTTCCGGTGGAAGGGTCTGGACGGATCGGAAATTCTTACCTATTTCATTGAGACCCCGGAGGAATGGCGGCCGGAGAGCGACTGGTTTTCCACCTACAATGGCCTGCTGACTCCGGCCACGGTTCTGGGAAGCTGGAAGAAATTTAAGAACCGGGAACTGTCCCGGGATGTGATGATTTCCTACGGCTACGGGGACGGCGGCGGAGGCCCCACCAGGGAAATGCTGGAGCTGCGCAGGGTGATGGACCGGATGCCGGGCCTGCCTGCGGTGAAAAGCGGCAGCGCCGGCGAATTTTTTGACAAAATCCACGCCAGCGCCGAAGCACAGCCCGGGAAGGTGCCCGTATGGGACGGTGAGCTGTATCTGGAGTTTCACCGGGGAACGTACACCACCCAGGCGTACAACAAGAAAATGAACCGGAAAATGGAGGGACTTCTGGCACAGACGGAATGGCTGGCCTGCCTGGGCGGGGAGGCCATGGGCGAAAATGCCTGGAAGGAATTATCCGACTGCTGGGAGGCGGCGCTGCTGCACCAGTTCCACGACATCATTCCCGGTTCCTCCATCCGGGAGATTTACGAGGATTCCAGAAAGGCTTATGCCCGGATGGAGCAGCAGGCGCTGGCGGTTCGCGAACAGGCCATGGAGGCTTTGACCAGACCGGCCGTGGATTCTTATGTGCTGGCCTCCTTTGACAGCTTTGCCAGGGAAG
>DVON01000092.1 GCA_018713585.1 Candidatus Pullilachnospira stercoravium
GGTTAATTATTTCTGTTGGCGCAGGGGCCGGTTTTCGGTTTGACAAATTTTGAAGCTTAACATATAATATATTTAACAAGACAGCCGACGAGTAGGTGCACGCTACCCGTTCCGGCGAATCAATTTAATAAGCTACAGAAATAGCCGTTCGATCTTTACCAGAGACAGGAGCGGCTATTTCTTATTTTTTAAATTCAGAATTGCAACAATCAACATGGCTACGCCAAGAATGATTTGAAATTCCTCATATGTATCCATAAGAATCATCCTTTCCGCAAGACTCGGAACGGATAGAGAGCCGCCTCTGTCGGCTGCCTGGGTAAGTGTATTATGTTGTCAGGAAACTCCGGGGTAATTTATTCAGCACTTTTATAGAATTTATTGTATCATAATTACCGGAAATACAGAAGAAAAAATGATAAGATATCTCTGTGGCCTTGTTCGCCGGTGAAAAAAAGTATATGATAAAAAAGACAAAAATTTTCGGGAAAGAGACGAATTTATGAAAAATATTCTGATTGTGGAGGATGACCGGCGGCTGAATGATGGGATCCGGCTGGCGCTGAGAAACGAGTTTTCCTGCAGCCAGGCGTTTTCTCTGGCGGAGGCCCGGCAGCTTTGGCGGACCGGGATGTTTGACCTGATTCTTCTGGATGTGAATCTGCCGGATGGAAGCGGCATGGAGTTTCTGCAGGAGCTGCGGAGGACGGATGAGATTCCGGTGATTCTTCTGACTGCCAATAAGATGGAAATGGATATTGTTTCCGGACTGGAGCTGGGGGCGGACGATTACATTACGAAACCCTTCAGCCTGATGGTTCTGCGGGCCCGGGTGGGCGTGCAGCTGCGAAAAGAGCGGCGGGGATCGCGGCAGTACCGGGACGAGGTCTTTTTCTTTGATTTCGAGAAAATGGAATTTTTCCGGGAAGGCGTATGCCTGGAACTGAGCAGGACGGAACAGAGGTTGCTGCGCTGTCTGACACAGGCGCAGGGGCGGAATATCAGCCGGGGCAGCCTCATCGACCAGGTATGGCAGGGAGAGACGGAATTTGCAGATGATCACGCGCTTACCGTGGCGGTGAACCGGCTGCGCGGCAAGCTGGGAGAGGATCAGGAGTGTATCAGAACCGTGTATGGTACCGGGTATACCTGGCTGGGAGGTCATCTGGAGAAAAAGGAATAAAACTATGTGGAAACTGATGATTTTCGTGATGTGTGCGGCGGCCTGTTTCGGGGCGGCAGCGCTTATGATGCGCCGCCGGGAGCGGAAACTTGCGGGGCGGATTCAGGAAATGCTGGAGGATGCGGCTGCGGGAAAGCTGCCCCGGGAGCATCTGGATGAAAGCAGCATTTCCGCTGTGGAAAACAGTATGTGGCGGTATCTGAACGGCCGGGAAATGATCCTTGAGCGGATGAAGAAGGAACAGCAGCAGATGCAGCAGGAGATTTCCGATATCTCCCACCAGACGATGGTTCCCCTGTCCAATATTGCATTGTATTCCCAGCTTCTGGAGGAAGGACTGGAGCGGGAGCGCGGGGGCGCCGGCGGGGAGATACAGGAGGAGCTTGCGGCCTTGAAGGAACAGGTGAAGACGCTGGATTTTCTGATGGGCCGGCTGATGAAGCTGTCGAGGCTGGAGAGCGGCATCATCCATATCCGGGCAGAGCGCCAGCCCCTGGCGCCGGTGCTTGAGACGGTCAGGGGACAGTTTCTGGCCAGAGCGGCCAGAAAGAATATAGATCTCACCGTACAGGCTGGACAGGAGGAGGCGCTTTTCGACGCGAAATGGACGGTGGAAGCCGTCTCCAATATTGTGGATAACGCGGTGAAATATACGCCGGAAGGTGGAAAAGTTTCCATTTCCGTGGAGGCGCTGACTTCACTGGTGCGGGTGGATATCCGGGATAACGGAAGGGGTATCTCCGAGGAGGAGCAGGCCAGGATTTTCACCAGGTTTTACCGGGCGGAGGGGACAGCCCGGCAGCCGGGGGTGGGTATCGGCCTGTACATTGCCAGGGAGGTGATGCGTGCCCAGAACGGTTATATCAGGGTTTCCTCCGCGCCGGGAAGGGGAAGCGTGTTTTCTCTGTATTTCCTCAGATGACAAGGGTGATGCCCGGGAAGCTGCCGCGCCGGAAGGGAGTTCGGGGCCGGTAGAGGATTTGCGGGAGGCGAATGGAAGAGGAAGGGACAGAATCTCACAGAACTGTGACATTGTGGAGCCGGGGCTGTGAGGGTTTGATGGTATCCTTTTATCAGAAGGAAATTGATTCCGGACAATGAGAGGAGGATGCGAAAATGAATATTCTGGAGACGAGAGGGCTGACGAAGCTGTACGGAAGTGGGGAGACGCAGGTACGGGCGCTGGACGGCATTGATCTGACGGTGGAACGGGGAGAATTTGTGGCGGTGGTGGGCTCCTCGGGGAGCGGGAAATCCACCTTTCTCAACATGGTGGGAGGTCTGGACGTCCCCACATCTGGGGAGGTGATCGTGGATCAGAAGCGGCTGCAGGATCTGACGGATGATGAACTGACAGTGTTCCGCAGAAGAAAGATCGGTTTTGTTTTTCAGCAGTACAATCTGATTCCCATGCTGACGGTGTGGGAAAATATCATTCTGCCTCTGAAAATGGACGGCCGGCGGGTGGATGAGGCGTATCTGCGGGAAATCACCGGGATTCTGGGACTTGAGGAGCGGCTGGATCGGATTCCCGGCCAGTTGTCCGGAGGGCAGCAGCAGAGAGTGGCCATTGCCAGGGCGCTGGCCATCAAGCCGGCGCTGCTTCTGGCGGACGAGCCCACGGGAAATCTGGATTCCAGAACCAGCCAGGATGTGCTGGGGCTTCTGAAGATCACCGGGCGAAAATTTGACCAGACGGTGGTGATGATCACCCACAACGAAGAGATCGCTCAGCTGGCGGACCGGATTGTGCGGATCGAGGACGGGCGGCTGGTAAAAGGCGGTGAGTCATGATGAAGAACAGTCTTTCCCGGCGGTTTCTGCGAAGCTATAAAAAGAATACGGCGGCCATTTTTTTCAGCTTTGCCCTGACATTTCTGCTGCTGACGGTTTTGCTGACGCTGATTCACACGAATTTCCGTATTTCCGGTATCTAGGCGCAGGCGGAATTTACCCCGTCGGACTGCTATATTGACGGACTTTCTCAGGATCAGGTGGATACGCTGGCCGCTGACCCGGAAATCTCCTGGATGGGTGTGCAGCAGGGGGAGAGCCGGCTGTATGAGCGGAATCATCAGCAGGTGCATGTGACCAGAAATGACGGGGAGGCCGCCACCATGATGGCCACGGTGCTGGAGGGGAGGCTTCCCGAGGGAGAAGGGGAAGTGGCGGCGGAGAAATGGACGCTGCTGAATCTGGGCATCGAGCCTGCGGTCAATCAGCGCATTTCTCTGACGGATCCGGACACGGGACAGGAAGAAGAATTTCTGTTGACCGGAATTTTGTCGGATATTTACGCCAATAAAAAGTACGGGCTTCTGACCCTGTCAGCGGCCTGCAGCCCCCAGCCGGAGGAGGAAAATCTGGTTTATCTGAAATTCTCGGAAGGGACGAATTATGAGGAGAAGACCACCCGCCTTCAGGAGGAACTGGGGATTGCAAAGGATCAGATCCGGGAATGTCCCGCCAGGGAGGATCGGGGCCGTCTGTATCTGCTGGACGCGGAGCTGGCAGGGCTGATTCTTCTGATCTGCATGGTGGTATTTTACGGGGTATACCGGATTTCGCTGCTGTCCCGGCTGCCTCAGTACGGTGTGCTGCGGGCCATCGGCATGACCAGAAAAGAGCTGCGGGGCGTGATGCTCCGGGAATTGTATCTGATTTATCTGCCGGCGGTTCCGGCGGGGATTTGTCTGGGACTTCTGACGGCCCGGGGGATTCTGCTGGTATCGGGAGACGCGGACAGTCAGGTGTACCTGCACAATGAGGCGGTGCGTTTTTCCCTGGAAATACCGGTGCTGCCCATTCTCCTGTGCGCGGCGGCAGCTGCCGTCTGTATCGGAGGAATCTGCCTGGCAGCCGCGAAGAAGGCCATCCGGCAGCCGGTGATCGGGATGATAACGGGAAATCCCGGCGGGCGCGGGGATGCCGGGACAGTCTGCGAAATCGGCAGAGCAGGAAGCAAAACGGGGATGCTGTTTCGGATAGGATGCAAGTATCTGCGGAAGGATCTTCGCACCACCGGTTTTGTGATTCTGACCATCTGCGTGGGCGTGATGCTGTTTACCGGACTGGCATATAAGGCGAGGACGCTGAACATTTACCGGGAGGATACCAGAGAGCTGTACTATCTCAACGGGCAGTACGCCATGACCATGCAGTATTTTAATCAGACCGGGCAGGGGATTTCCAGGGACAGTGCCCGGGAAATCGCCGGTACGGAGGGAATACGGAATGTAAAGACCAGCTCCGCGCTGCCCGTTCGTGTTCTTGATGATGAGGAAATCCGGCGGAATGAGGAGTATTATGACCGGTACAATCAGTCTCTGGAGGAAATTTACGGCTACAGCAGCGCAGGATTTGACGGCAGGGATTCCGTGTATAAATCCTTTCTGTGCGGCTACAACACGGCTGCGCTGAAAGCGCTTCGGCCCTATGTGCTGGAGGGGGATTTTGACCCGGAAGGCCTCCGGGAGGATGAGGTGATTCTGGCGGTGCTGCGGACGGACAATACCGGTGAAAATCAGACGCCCGCATCCTACCGGGAGGGAACGCCGCTGATGGATTACCATGCGGGGGATACCATCCGTATTAAATACCGGGCAGATCTGGAAACTGATCTGCCGGAATATGAAAATTTTTCTGATACCAATGCCCGGTATGTATACCGGACGTACCGGGTGGCTGCCGTGGTGTCTTTTGCATATATGTATGATTGCAGGCGGACCGTCTACCCGCTGCTGATCACCGATGACCGCTTTATCCGGCAGATCGCGCCGGACAGCGCCATCCAGTGTATGTATCTGGACGGGGATGCCGGGATGAGCCAGGAGCGGCAGACACAGCTGGAGCGGCAGCTGATCCGGGCAGGAAGCCGGAACAGTAATGTGTCCACCCGCAGCCTGATATCGGAAATCCGTCAGAATGAAATGTTTTATTACAAGCAGATGGTGTACATCACCGGGATTGCCGTTACCGCCTTCGTGCTGGTGCTGATCAATATGGCAAATACGCTCCGGTACCGGATGCAGTCCAGGAGCCGGGAGATCTGCATGCTGCGGGCGGTGGGGCTGAGTATCCCCATGGTAAGGAGGATGCTGCTGTTTGAAAATCTGACCATGGGCGGGGCCGCCATTGTGCTGTCATTCGTGGTTCTGCAGCCGGTGCTGCGGTATCTGTACGCCGCATCGGATATGAAAGCGTTCGGCCATGGATTTTCCTTTGACGCGGCGGCCTTTCTGCTGGTGGCCGCAGGAGCGCTGGCGGTGTGCGCGGCGCTTTCCGTCCGGATTCTGAAGGTATGGAAATCCAGAAACGTGGCGGAGGGGATCGGGCGGTTTGAGTAAATGATGCAGAGGCCCCTGTCTGGTTGGTTGTCTGCGAAAAAAATGATGGAGAGGTAAAAAAATGGGAGAAGCAAAAGATTATCGGGACGAAAGTCTGACAGATCAGGAGCGGGTTGAAAATCTGCTGGAGCAGATGTCGCTGGAGGAAAAGGTGAGCCAGCTCAGCTTCCAGGCCAGGGAAATAAAATGGCTGGGAATTCCGGCGTACAACTGGTGGAATGAGGCCCTGCACGGCGTGGCCCGGGCAGGAGTGGCGACGGTATTTCCCCAGGCCATCGGGATGGCCGCCTCCTTTGACCGCAGTCTGCTGCGGCAGGCGGGCGAGATTGTGGCCACGGAGGGAAGATCAAAATACAATGAACAGTCGCGGCAGGGGGACCGGGGTTTGTATAAAGGCCTCACCTTCTGGGCGCCCAATGTAAATATTTTCCGGGATCCCCGCTGGGGGAGAGGGCAGGAGACCTACGGGGAGGATCCTCTTCTCACGGGAGAGCTGGCGGTCTGCTATATCCAGGGAATACAGGGGGACGGCAGGAGATTAAAAGCCGCAGCCTGCGCGAAGCATTTCGCGG
>DVON01000093.1 GCA_018713585.1 Candidatus Pullilachnospira stercoravium
AAAATGGCGGGTTTTCAGTTTCTACAGTAGAAAAGAGAGCGGAAGTACGGCAGGATTGGGAAAATTCAATTTTCTGCAGAAGAAAAAGCTGAAATACTGCTGCAGGATTTGTGAAATTTGTATTTCTGCAGTAGAGAATGCACAAACTCTGCGGCAGGATTTGCAAATTCATCATTTATGCAGCAGAAGAGGAGACAAAGGTACGGCAGGATCGACGAAAAGTGTCTTTCTGTAGTAGCTGAAAAAACAGGAAGCCCCTTTAAGGGGATGCCATCATGGCCATACGGCCAAGAAGGAGGAAATCCCGCAGGGGGATACCTTTATGGCCATACGGCCGGAAAGTGAGGAAATTATGACAGAAAAAGTATTATATGAAGAACTTTGCCCGACGGAGTTTCAGGAGCGGCTGGCGGACTGTCCGGCGGCGTATCTGCCGCTGGGGACGCTGGAATGGCATGGGCCGCATCTTCCGCTGGGGGCGGACGGGATTCAGTCCCAGGAATTGTTTGTCCGGGTGGCCCGCAGGGTGGGCGGCATTGTTCTGCCCAAGCTGTTTCTGGGACCGGATCGGTTTTACCATGACCCGGAAAGGGAGCTGTACGGGATGGATCTGTATACGGGCGGTACCATCATTCCTTATCCCATGCAACAGCTGCCGGGAAGTGCCTACTGGCTGCCGGATGAGGAGTACCGGACCATGATTCTGCGGATCGGAGCCAATCTTTCCCGGGCGGGCTTCCGGGTGCTGGTTGCCCATGGCCATGGCCCTTCCACCCATCAGTTTGCCGCCCTGGAAGAGGAGATGAAGGAGCGGTACGGCCTGATCTGCTTTACTGCCTTTGATGTACTGGAAAATACGCCGCTTCGTTATCAGAACGACCACGCGGCGGCCAATGAAACCTCCATCACCATGGCGGTGCGGCCCGAACTGGTGCAGATGGAGCGGTTTGCGGCCGGCGAGGAGCCGGTGGCCATGGCGGGGGAGGATCCCCGAATCCATGCTTCGGCGGATTATGGAAGGAAGATCCTGGAGATAAACATCGACGCCATATGCAGAAAAGTGGAAGAGATCCTGAAGAAGAAATAACTTTTCAGAAGGATTTCCATAAGATATAATAGGAACGGCTGCGGCACAGAACGCTGCTTCTCAGAATCCTTTTACCAGGAGACCGGCGATTATGGAATATACCTTGTGGAATGTTATATTATTGAATATCCCCCTCGTTCTGGCGGAATATGTCTGCTGCATGATACTGACCCGGGGACTGACAAAATGCAGGCCCCAGGGGAAGGCGGCGGTGCTGATGCTGCTTCCCTACAGCCTTCTGCTGATTCTGCCCTCGTCTGTGTTTTATCTGCATGACCTGTTTGGGGAGGTGTCCGCTTTGCTGGCGCTCAGTCTGCTGGAAACGGCGGGATGGACAGTTACCCTGCGGGCCGCCTGGAAGAAGTCCTGGCAATGGTCGCTGATTACAGGGGCAATGGTGGTATTTCTGTATGGCATCACGGATGAGATGGGAGGATTTTTCCTCACCCGCAATTTTGACCTGAAAAATCCCGCCGGTCTGGCGGCTTATATGGGCAGCAGCATCCTGGGGATCCTTTTCTTTGGGTCACTGGTGGCGATGCTTCTGGCAAAATGCCGTCTGTCAGAAGCATACAATGGCTTTCTGGAACAGGAGACGTCGTTTCGGGGCTGGAAGGCCGTCATTATACTGCTGCCGTACCTTAAAATTCTGTGTGTGGAAGCAGTTAACGAACGGCTGATTTTAAACAACAGCAACCCCATGATTTCCCTTCTGTTTCTGCTGCTGGTTCTGGGTGTCCTGAACTATGCGTTGCAAAGTGACGCACAGAAAAAACAGCTGGGACAGCAACAAGTCAGTCTGGAACAGCAGAAGCTTTATATCCGGAATCTGGAGAGCGTACAGCAGGATGTGCGGATTTTCCGCCATGATTTTAAAAACCGCATGGCAGGGATCCGGCTCCGGGCAGACGAAGGAGATCTGGAGGCGGTGCAGGAGTTTCTGGCGGAAGTGACAGGAGATTTTGAGAAAAAGGTGGGCGAAAAAATTTTTCAGGCCAGTCAGATGGGAAATATACAGATTATGGAGCTGAAGGGCCTGCTTGCGGTGAAAACCATGGAAATGCAGAAAAGGAAGATCTCCTTCTATCTGGAGGCGGCAGTACCTGTCACATCGGCGGATCTGTCTGCGGCGGATTTGTGCCGGGCGGTGGGGATACTGCTGGATAACGCCATGGAAGCGGCGGAGGAGTTCCGTCTGTGCGGGAAGCATCCGGAAGAAGGCGAAGACCATTCTGCGGTGAAAGCTATTTTTTGTCAGGATGCTTCGGGGCTGTCTGTGATCGTTTCCAATCCGGTGCGGGAAGAGGCAGATCTTTCCCGGATATGGGAGGAGGGCTACTCCACCAGGGGAGCGGGAAGAGGCACCGGGCTGACAAGCCTGCGGCGGATCGTGGAAGCCGGCAGCAACATTTCTCTGAGGACATCCTGGGATCATGGGATTTTCACCCAGGAACTTCAGATCGGAACAGGAGTAAACGGAAAATGATCCCCATTTATTTATGCGATGATGCCCCCGGGATCCGAAGAGAGATCCGCAGGGAGCTGGAAAAGGAGATTCTGATTTCCGGCTATGATATGGAAATCGTCTGTGACAGCGGCAATCCCCGGGAGATTTTGAAAACGCTGGGGGAAAAGAGGCAGAGAGGAATTTACTTTCTGGATGTGGATCTGAAAGAAGCACAGTATACGGGCTTTACGCTGGGACAGGAGATCCGCAAGACGGATCCCCGAGGATTTCTGATCTATGTGACCGCTTACGGAGAACTGGCCTTTGATACGTTCCGCTATAAGCTTGAAGCGCTGGATTATATTGTGAAGGGGAACCGCCAAGAGATGTATCAGGGGATCCGGAGATGCCTGGAAGTGATTGAAGAAAGGCTGCGTAGGGAACACGGAGAAGAACGCCCGTATTTTACGGTGAAATTCATGGATACCCTGCGGCATATTCCTCTGGATGAAATCCTTTTTTTTGAGACGGGAGAAAAGAGCCACCGGATTATCCTGCACGGCATCCGGGAAACCATGGATTTTACCGGAAGTATCCGGGAGCTGGAGAAGGAGCTGGCGGGCCGGTTTGTCCGGGTACACCGCGCCTATCTGGCAAATGCGGATCTCGTGAAATCACTGGATATGAGGCAGAAGAAAGTCGTCTTTGTCAACGGAGAAACGTGTCTGTTTTCAAGAAAAGCGAAAAAAGAACTGTTGGAACTGCTGGGTGACTGAAAAATGGGACTTTTCAGGCACCAGACGGACCGTCTGGGCAGAATTGCTCTCTGAACTGATGCGATATGTGATAATAACAGTATCATCGAATCAGGGAGGAGACAAAGATGGCCAAAGAAGCAAAGGTATGGGAAATTATCAGGGAAGCAGGGTATGAGCCTCTGGAAAACCGGTGTATTGTGGTGTCTTACGCACCTGAAAATCTCAGCGACGCGATTGTGAAGTTTCTAGGAGTGAGTACGGAATTTTTCGTGCTGCAGATCTGCCGCGGGGAGCTGGTGCTGGTTCCCTTTGGCAAACTGGACTGGGGGCTGAAAAAAGAGGTTACCCTGGCGATTCCCTTTTCCAAAATCCGGGATGTGGAGATGAAAAAGGCAGGGCTGAACGATTATCTGACCATCCGGACAGAGGAGGATGTGATCACGCTGTCCATTCAGCAGAAAGAACTGAGCTTCCTGAGAAGCTCAGGGATTCTGGGAGGAAGCTGGCATGGAGAAAATATGGATGAGACAATAAAGATGCTTCAGGAGCTGCCCAAAGGGCAGAAGTGAGGGAAATCCCCGTCGGGTTTTTGTGAACCGGCGGGGATTTCTTCGTACTCAATGGAACAGGTTGTGCTTTTTGGCGCCTTCCTGGAAAAGGGATTTACTTATTAACATGGACAGCGGGCTGCGCGAGCGGTCCGTTGTCATGAAAGAATGGCAGAGAGAAACCGGAAAAAGCGGTATCTCTCTGCCATTTTATCTGCCGTTTTTTTCAAAGGCGTGCAGCCAGTCTGATTTCAGAAAATAGATCAGAAACGTGATGGAACTTAAGGTCCAGGTGATGGGATAGGCCCAGAAGATCACCCGGATATTGGGAATAAAATGCACGGTGACGGTGATGTAGGTAACCCGGATCACACACCAGCAGATCAGCATTACAAACATGGGGACAGTGGATTTTCCGGCGCCCCTCAGGATACCTGCCATGCAGTGGGAGAAGGCCAGCAGGAAGTAAAACAGGGTTACCGTACGGGCCTGGGCCACGCCGTAGGAGATCACCTGCGGATCGCTGTTGAAGCCGGAGATCAGCACCGGCGCCAGCAGATAGATCGCAATTCCCACCAGCTCCGCGATGGTCAGGGAGCAGGCTACGCCGAACACCGCTCCCTTCTTTGCCCGGTCATATTCCCTGGCGCCCAGGTTCTGGCTGATGAAGGTGGTCAGCGCCATGGCAAAACAGGTGATGGGAAGAAATCCGAAGCCTTCGATCTTCGCGTAGGAGCCGCAGCCGGCCATGGCCATCTCCCCGAATTTGTTGATGTTGGACTGTACCACCACGTTGGCCAGGGAGATGATGGAGTTCTGGATCCCGGAGGGCAGACCGTTGGAAATAATCTGTCCCAGCATAACCCGGTCGATGCGGATCTTTCTGAGAGACAGCCGGTATTCCGCAGGGCTCTTCATCAGCTGCCGCAGACAGAGAAGGGCACTGATAAACTGAGAAATCACGGTGGCGAATGCCGCAGATCCCACTCCCATGTGAAATACCGCCACAAACAGCAGATCGAGAACCACGTTCACCATGGAGGAAATGATCAGATAAATCAGCGGATGACGGCTGTCTCCCACGGACTGCAGGATTCCCACCAGGAAATTGTACATGACAAAGGCCAGGGAACCGCTGAAATACACCCGGAAGTAAACCACAGAATTTGGCAGCACATTATCGGGGGTCCCCATCAGAACCAGAATCTGGGGCGCTGCCAGGATACCGATAAAGGTCAGGGCAATTCCGCAGAGAATACCCAGGGCGGCGATGGTGTGGATCACCCGCTGTACCGCATCGTATTTTTTCGCGCCGTAATATTTTGCCACCACCACGCCCGCGCCCACGGCGATGCCATTGAAAAAGCCCACCATCAGAAAGATCAGGTTTCCTGAAGAACTGACGGCGGCCAGCGCGTTGCTGCCCAGGAAATTTCCCACGATCAGGGAGTCGGCGGTATTGTAAAGCTGCTGAAAAAGATTGCCCAGAAAAAGAGGGATGGCGAAAGCCACAAGACGGCGCCAGATGGGTCCCTCTGTCATAAGTACTGCAGAAGAATGGGTTTTCATATGTAAAATGCCTCCGGAATCTGACCGCCCGAAAAAATATCCCTGCCGTTGGGCGGGATACTTTCCGGGCGGATATTTTCTATCTCTCAGTATAGAAGCATCCCGGGAAAAAAGCAAGAGGGGAATTGGGTGGTGGAAGATCGGGGGTAACAGTTCAGCCTTCCGGCTTCACTGTAACGATCAGGGCTCTTCCTTCAGAATGTCGTCCAGCTGACGCTCACTGAGGCCGCAGATCCGCGCGATTTCCCGCCGGTCTTTTCCTGATGTCTGCAGCCGGTAAATCTGTTTCATCAAATGAATGCCGCTGCGCTGACCAGCGGCATGGCCATTTTGATACCCTTCCTGAATCATATCTCTGATTGCCTGACACATATTATAATCTCCTTTTGCGTTTTTATTTTTGGCTTTCATTTCCGCCAGTTCCCGATCTCCGGCCATAACACTGATGAAGTCGTAAGCATCTTCCGGAAGATGAGAAAATTCCTTTGGGTGGCTGTCAATGAAATTTCTGAGCTTATCCTTTTCACCGGAATATTTTAAAAATCCGAATACACAGCCCAGGTCTGTCTGGAAAAGTTCGGGGTGAGGATACCTGCGCACATCAACCAGATAAAGCGGGGCGCCTCCGATTCCCTTGCGTACATGTTCCGGGTAGTGGGAAAGATCCATCATCTCCTGCAGACAGCAGGGCCCCATCCAGGGATCGCTGCCCAGATGAAGTACGATGGTGACAACCGGAATCAGACGGTCCGATTTTCCAAAACCGGAAACATACTCGGCACCCTTCAAATCCCGTTTTTCTCTGTGCTGTTTCCGTATCCTGCGCCACTGTTCCTGATACTGCATCCCTTCTTCGTTAAAAATCCGTACCGGCATGGCAAAGTGGGTATCACTCTGTATTTCCAGAATTACCCACAGTGGTTTCCCTTTGACTGTAATTTCCTTCACTACATCACCGGCGATTTTTGCTGTATGTATCTTGTCGGATGCTTTATGGATTCGGAAGGTACCGTCTGTTTTTTCATGGATATTTTCCGGGAGAACAACAGATTTTCCCTGATACCATTCCGCATTCAGCAGATCAGCAAAACGCCGGGAATCTTTCAAGGGTTCTTATTATCCTTACCTGACCGGAGCAGTCAGATCCGCCTGAAAGACATCCTTTTTCCCTTGCTCAGGGAGTCCCTGCGTCAGGAACCTCCCCGCCTGATTGTAATATTGGGTGAATAAAAGCATTGAAGTTCCTGAGAACGGAAAATCAGAGATTTTCCGATATGAAATGCACAAGAACAAAATGAAATGAATAAAAAATATGCTTTTGTTAGAAATAAATTAGCATATCTGTTTCCAGCTGTCAACCTGAAATGATAAAAAACCGAGATTATTTTTGCTTGCACACCGAACGGATGTTTGCTAATATAAGAGCAACAGGAGGTGTGTCACAGTATGGAACAGATGTCTTTATTTGATAACCGGGAGCAGACCACTCCGCTGGCCAGCAGGGTGCGGCCGGTGAGCCTGGAGGAGTTTGTAGGACAGGAGCATCTTTTGGGGCCGGGAAAGATGCTTCGGCAGCTGATTGAAAGAGACCAGATCTCTTCCATGATTTTCTGGGGACCTCCGGGGGTGGGAAAGACCACGCTGGCCAGCATCATCGCCGGGAGGACGAAGGCGGATTTTATCAATTTCAGCGCGGTAACCAGTGGAATCAAAGAGATCCGGGAGGTGATGAACCAGGCGGAGAACAGCCGCAGAATGGGCATCCGCACGGTTCTGTTTGTGGACGAGATTCACCGGTTCAACAAGGCGCAGCAGGATGCCTTCCTGCCCTATGTGGAGAAGGGCAGTATCATTCTCATCGGCGCCACCACGGAGAATCCTTCCTTTGAGATCAACGGGGCGCTTCTGTCCCGGTGCAAGGTGTTTGTGCTGAAGGCGCTGGAGGAAAAGGATCTGGTGAAGCTGCTGAAACAGGCGCTGAAGCATCCCTCCGGCTTCGGAAAGCAGCAGGTTCGGATTACAGAGGATCAGCTTACGGCCATCGCCGCCTTTGCCAACGGGGACGCCAGGACGGCGCTGAACACGCTGGAGATGGCGGTGCTGAACGGGGAGATCAGCCCGGAGGGCATCACGGTGACGGATGAGGGCCTGGCGCAGTGTATCAGCAGAAAATCGCTGCTTTATGATAAAACCGGCGAGGAACATTACAATCTGATTTCCGCCCTTCACAAGTCCATGCGGAACAGCGATCCGGACGCGGCCATCTACTGGATGTGCCGGATGCTGGAGGGAGGGGAGAATCCCCTGTATATCGCCCGGCGGCTGATCCGGTTTGCCAGCGAAGATGTGGGTATGGCGGACAGCAACGCGCTGCAGGTGGCGGTGGCCGCCTATCAGGCCTGTCACTTCCTGGGAATGCCGGAATGCGACGTGCATCTGACTCACGCGGTGACCTATCTTGCCATGGCGCCCAAGTCCAACGCTTTGTATACGGCCTGTGAGGAGTGTAAGCGGGATGTCAGGAACCATCGGGCGGAGCCGGTGCCGCTGTGGCTGCGCAATGCGCCCACGAAACTGATGAAGGAGCTGGATTACGGCAGAGGATATCAGTATGCTCATGACACCGGCGAAAAGCTCACCAATATGGAATGTCTGCCAGAGTCTCTGCGGGGAAGAGAATATTACCATCCCACCGGGGAAGGGGCGGAGGCAGCGGTGAGTGAGAAGCTGGAACAGGTGAAAGCCTGGAAACGGGAGCATCGGGGAGAAACGTGAAGAAGAGAACAGCTCCGCCTTTCACCGTCCCTCAGGCGCCAGTCTGTGAAAATCGCAGCCTGGGTGCATAGGATTTTGACAATGAAGGTGCTACGAAAAAGATCCCGGGAGCATATCAATATCTGTCCTCCGGGATCTTTTCGCATTTCTTATTTTCTTTTCTATTTTCTATTCTTCTGCACAGCGGAGGTTTTTTGAAAAAAATCCGCCGTATGCCGGAGCTGCTCCGTCAGGCGCAGGCCCGGATTCCATCAGTACAGAATCACCCGTGCCTCATAGGGTTTCAGCACGCCGTCTTTATGGAACTTATAATTGGAGATCAGCTCCTGGCCTTCTTTGCCGTCAAACAGAGTGCAGGGAACCTCCTTCTCGCTGAAGTTGCAGGCCACCACCAGCTTCTGGTCGCCCAGAACACGCTGGTAAGCGTAGATGTTTTCGTCATCGTTCAGCAGCCCCTCAAATACGCCTTCGATGATGATTTCATACTGTTTCCGCAGCGCGATCAGCTTCTGGTAATAGTAGAACACACTGTCCTTGTCAGCCAGCGCCTGTTTCGCGTTGATCATCATATAGTTGGGATTTACCTTGATCCAGGGAGTTCCCGTGGTAAATCCGGCGTTGGGAGAATCGTCCCACTGCATGGGGGTTCTGGCGTTGTCGCGGCTCACCATTTTCAGGTCATTGAGCATATCCTCCTCGTTGATCAGTCCGCTTTCCGTGTACTCTTTGTAGGCGTTGATGGCCTCGATATCCCGGTAATCGTCGATGGTCTTGAAGTAGGCGTTGGTCATGCCGATTTCCTCTCCCTGATAGATGTAGGGAGTTCCCTTCATCATATGCAGGCAGGTGGCGATCATTTTGGCAGATACCTCCCGGTACATGGGGCCGTCGTTTCCAAAGCGGGATACGGCTCTGGGCTGGTCATGATTGTCCCAGTACAGGCTGTTCCAGGCCACGCCTTCCAGCTCGGTCTGCCATTTGTTCATGACAGCACGCAGCTTCTTCAGCTCCACCCGGTCGGTGGTCCACTTGCCGTACTCTCCGGAGGCCAGTCCCATATGCTCAAACTGGAATACCATGTTCAGCTCCCGGCCGTCCAGGTTGGCGTATTTTTTCGCTTCCTCGATGGTTACGCCGGCAGCTTCGCCCACAGTGATCAGGTCAAATTTGGACAGAACCTTCTGGTTCATCTCCTGCAGATATTCATGGACATGGGGGCCGTTGCATACGTAAGGAGAAAGATCTCCGTGCAGTCCGTCCGCCACCGGGCCATCAGGGTATGCGGGATCTTTGGAAATCATACTGATTACATCCATACGGAAGCCGTCCACGCCTTTTTCACACCACCAGGTCATCATGTCGAAGACTTCCTTGCGGACGGTTTCATTTTCCCAGTTCAGATCCGGCTGCTTTTTGGAGAAGCAGTGGAGATAATACATTCCCGTCTCCTCGTCATACTCCCAGGCAGAACCGCCGAAGCAGCTGCCCCAGTTGTTGGGCTCCTTGCCATCTTTGGGCTCTTTCCAGATATAATAGTCCCGGTAAGGATTGTCCTTGGATTTGCGGCTTTCCATAAACCAGCGGTGCTCATCTGAGGTGTGATTTACCACCAGGTCCATCACCAGCTTCAGTCCTCTTTTGTGCATCTCGGAAATCATCCGGTCAAAATCCTCCATGGTTCCGAATTCCGTCATGATGTCCTGATAGTCGGAGATATCATAGCCGTTGTCATCGTTGGGAGACTGGTAGATAGGAGACAGCCAGATCACATCCGCGCCCAGTTCCTTGATGTAGTCCAGATGCTCCGTAATTCCGTTGAGATCACCGATGCCGTCTCCGTTGCTGTCAGCGAAGCTTCTGGGATAAATCTGGTAAATTACACTGCTTTTCCACCATGCTTTGCTCATTTTCCTGTTCCTCCTTTAATTTTTTCTGTATTCCGCCAAGGTTCTGCTTTGGGCGGAAGAGGGGTTTTTAGGTAACGGTTACGCAAACCGTTACGACTCTACAGACCAGTATAAAAAAATTCTTTCTTCTTTGCTTGCAATATGTTATTCTAAAATTATACTATATTCATATTCAGAACACTTAACAGAAGGAGAAAGTGGTAAGAACATGAACAAAATTCACATGACTTCAGAAGGCAGGGAAGAAGGTCGCCACGGAACGCCCCAGTTTCCTTTTCAGGCGTTTTCCCAGGAGGATCTCAGAGGACAGTATTTTGTACCTTATCACTGGCATGATGAGGTGGAATTTCTGTATGTCACCAGAGGAGAGCTGCTACTGAGAACTGCCAGGAAAACAAGGACACTGTCGGCGGGTCATGTATATTTCATCAATCCGGGGACGGCCCACGGCCTGTTCGGAAAGAGCAGGGAATCCCACCATTACGCGCTGGTGTTCCGGCCGGATCTGTTGGGTTTTGCGCAGTACGATACCTGCCAGAACCGGTATCTGGAGCCGGTGCTTTCCGGGAAGCTTCGTTTTCCGGAAGGGGAAGAGCTGGACGAGGACACCTCCCGCCAGATCGGGAAGCTGATCGCCCGGGCGCAGAAGCTTTACGAAAATACGGATCCGGATTGTCCGGCTTCCCTTTCCATTAAAATTATACTGCTGCAGATTCTGGAGATTCTGTTTCAGAAAAAAGCCTTTGCGGCGCCGGAGGCGAGGCGGGTGTACAAAGACGGGGAGGAATATCCGTTGCGGCCGGTATTTTCCTATATTCAGCAGCATTTCAGGGAGAAGATTACGCTGGAGGATCTGGCGGGAACCCTTCACATGAACCGCAATTATTTCTGCAAATATTTTAAGGATAAGGTGGGAAAACCGCCCTTTGTCTATCTGAACGAGTACCGGATCAATCAGGCGGCGGCGCTGCTTCTTGGGACGGAAAGTCCGGTGACGGAGATTGCCATGAATACGGGCTTTGACAACATGAGTTATTTTATCCGGCAGTTTAAAACCTGCAAGGGCTGTACGCCCTCCGATTTCCGGAAAATGAAGCATCCGGGGGCGGTGCCGATTGTGTAGCCGCGCCGCTGCTGCTGTTCATTCTTCCAATGCGTCCCGAAGCCCGCTGTGTGCCGGCCGGATGCTTCTTTCCCTTGACCGGACAGGAGAAAATGAATATAATGGAAAGAACTTTATCCGGGAAGGAGTGATTTCATGCTGACACAGAAAGGGACGAAAACCCTGTACACAAAACGTCTGGTGCTGCGCAGATTTACCATGGAGGATGTGCAGCCCATGTTCGATACCTGGGCCAATGATCTCCGGGTGACCCGTTTCCTCACCTGGGAGCCCCATGGAACGCCGGAGGTTACCGGACGGCTGATGGCCCAGTGGTGCGCGGATTACGA
>DVON01000094.1 GCA_018713585.1 Candidatus Pullilachnospira stercoravium
TCCGCCAGCTGGATCAGCGCCGCGCCCCCGCCGTCCAGTGCAAAATGCACCTCCGTCCGTTTCAGGCCGCACAGGCCCAGGATCCGCAGCACCTGGCCATAATCCCACTGGGTAAGCCCGGTGGCCGTCACGGCGGAATCCTGGTCCTGGAACACTGCCATAATCATGTGTCATCCACCTCCTCACTCATAATCAGATGTCCCTCCTCATTGATCCGGAAGCTTACCGCCGGTGGCTTTCCCGGCAGCCCCTGGATCCCCTGTTCCCCCTGTTCTCCCCGCGGGCCCTGCAGGTCCGTATACTGGTAAGACGCCTCATCCTCCCGCTTGACCCCCAGCTGTGTCCCCTGCCAGCGGTACTGCAGGCTGATCCCCTGAGGGCCGGGCTCTCCCTGGCTCCCCGGATCACCCGCATCCCCTTTGATTCCCTCGATGATCGGCTCATTTTTTCCCACATCCTGTACTTTTTCCAGGATGGTTTTCTGGGCCGTCCCGAAGGTCGGGGATACGGTATAGCCATTTTCGTCAAAGGCTTCCGTCACCTCCACCACCCGCTCATCCATGTCCACACCGTATTCCCGGTCAATGGTGGCCACGATATCCCCCAGATCCCATTTGGTCTGATACTGGCCGGCGTCCACCGTGCTGGAGTAGCTGTCCACAGAGGCGTACTCCGCCAGGCTCACTTTTCCACGGTCGGGCAGCTGGCTCTCATCCTCCAGATCTCGGGCATCTACAAACAGTTCATACCGGTCCACGCCTTCTGCCTCATTCCCTACAACAACGATCTTCCGGTCCGCGCCTTCCCCCTGCCCGGCGGTGATTGCGCAGTTCTTATATTCCGAGATGTCAGAGACATACTCCCGGTTGGTCACATTGTCGTAATCCACGTTAAAGATCATCGGCGGGCGCTCCGTCTGCCGGGAGGACCGGTCAACACCTTCAAGTACCAGAAATACCAATTTCTTACGGTCCGGGTCCAGCTCCACGGCAATCCCCAGGCCGGACGCCTCGCACAGCTCCTGGACGGCATCCTCCAGCTTGTCATACCGGGTCTGGTAATGGATCCGGTCTCCCCGTCCCTGGGAGGCCTGCACCTCCAGAAGCGGGATGCTCCTCCGGGGATCCGCAGTGTCTGCCGCGTTGGCCCGCACCAGGGCGCAGATGATATCCTCCGCCGGAGCGTTAAATTCGTGGTAGGCCCGGCCCGCCGGCGGATAGGTGATCCGCTGGGTCAGCAGGTGAGCCAGGGTAAACCCGTCAAGCTCCGCCGGGATATCCTGGTCATCCCCGTTCTGGATCCGCTTGATGATCCCGGTTTTCCGGCGGTCATTATCCAGCATGATGTAATGGCCCTTCTGCATCTGCTTTTGGTCAATCCCGTACACAAAGATCTTAAACTCTCCATACCGGGTCCACCGGCTGATAAATTCCAAGCCGGCGTAAGCGTCCAGTTCCCCGATAAAGTTGAGCTCCCGGTCAAAAAACCGCACATTTATGTGTCGATCCATATGCTTCCATCCACCGCCCCTTCCGGCCCGTCCGCCTGAATGAAGATGCTCCGGCCCGCATCACCCTGGATGGACGTAAACCATTCCTCGAAACGCCGCTGGAATTCCTTCATGGCGGCATCATAATCGTTCAGGTTCCGCGGCCGGATAGCTCCGCAGACAGATACGTCCGTCCGCTCATCCTTTACAAGCTTCACCGCGCCATTGGTTTCTACCCGGTACTGTGCCAGCGACAGCTCGTAATAACTTCCATTCCGTGTCAGAGCCGGGGGCTGCGGGCTGGCCGCCGGCGTGCCATTTTTTACCATCAGGGCTGTTTTCTTCAGCCCAAGGTCCAGCTGGATCACTACCCGGCTGATCCGTGGGTTATTCCCTGCAGCAAAGGATAATGTCCGGGCGGAATCATTGTAGTGGTAAAACCCTTTCAGGATGGCAAACCCCACGCCCACAGATACCTGGTTCCCGGCCAGGCTCAGCGGGTACTGCATGGAGTTGTCCGTATTCATGGCGATCCCACTCTCATACAGGTTGTCAAAGTATCGGTTAAACTCGTCCTGCCCGTATTCCGCGTCCCCGTTAAAAAATCCATAATATTCCATGTGTCACACTCCTATGTATCGGTTGCAGTACCGGATCTCCACAGACTGGGGATCCAGACCGTTTTCGCTTTCATACCGGATCACGTTTTCCCCCACCTGTAGGGAAAAGAATTCAGATGCCAGGTCAATATAATCAAACGCATCCTCCCGCACACCATTGCGCTCAATTTCCACGGTCTTTTTCCCGAAAGCGGTGTTGATGTACAGGGTATCGTCACTGGTCAGGCTCTGTTTGATCCGGATCATCTGTCCGGTGGTCAGGTTGCTTACTTTGGGATTTACCGCGGGGCCGTGGAAAATGATCTCTACCGGTGTCTCCACATGACCCTCATTGAGGATGCTTTTCTGGGGTTCTCCCCGTTCTTTCATCTTGAATGGCAGCTTAAACTTCCATTTCCAGCCACGGATCCAGGTGGAGATTGTTTCCCCGGTCTGCAGCAGGTCCCGGAAGGCAGGATCCAGGCAGTCCAGCTCTATCAGGCAGGATAACGGGTCATAAATCGTCTGGCTGGGGCTTTCAAATCCCGCAACCTCATATTCAATTCTCCGTTCCACACCCAGATAATTCACGGTCAGCTCTCCCGTCCGGAAGGGTGAGAAGAACCGGATCAGCTCCTGCCGTTTGCCGGCTTTCTGGCTGTCCGGTCCCAGGTAATCAAACTCAATGGAGATTGGCCGGGAAAGTACCTTTTTCCTTTTCATCCGTTCCCCGATGTAATTGACATTGACATTTTTCTCAAGCTCATAGTCTGTCGCCTCCAGGCCGGAGTAGGCAGTCACACCATACTCCGGTTCCTGGAGTACCAATGCCTCCCCATTACAGGTCAAGGTAAATATGATTGGTTTCATTGATAGGCAAGCCTCCGTCCTTCTCTTCTCAGTATCCGGGATGTCTCCACTGCTGTTTTCACAGGCTGGTAAAAGTTGATTTCCTGGTGTATTTCCGTTTTCTTCGTTTCCTCCTGTGACCTTTTATCAATTTCTCTTTTTTGAGGTTCTGCGTAGGAGAATATTCTATTTGCCACTACATCATCCGCCTTTTTTATGGCCGCTGAAACGTCAAAATCATACTCCATAGTAAATGATCTTTTTTTCAGAGCATCCAGCGCATTTTGAGCCATTTGGGACGCCGCCTTAGATACCTTGTCCTTCAGCTTCACAATTCCATTGATATATCCCTGGCCATAATCATTTCCGATTTTTTCCGCTTTTTTTGACGGCGAATGGCTGTCCAGTGTTTTTCTGGCCTGCGCAAGAGCAGAGCTTGCCAGGCTTGCAGCGGCCCTCCCTGCGGCCCCTGAATTAGCGCTGATTCCTCTAGCAAAACCTGACGCAAATTCCGATCCGGCCCCATATCCACTAACCGTTCTCGCTCCCGAATCTGCGCTTGATGCAAGCGAACTGCCAGAGGAATAGGATTCTCCTGTTTTTCCTGCTACTCCAGAAGCGTATGTGCCTCCATATCCTTCTCCTGCTGATTTTCCGGATACAGCGGCTGCCGCCTGATTTGCTGCATCGGCAATCGTTCTTCCTGCCGATCCCGATACGCTGCTTTGGCTTTTTACGCCTGCTGCAAATTCTCCTCCCAATTCCCGCCCTTCGGGTGTCGCATCTGCTTTTTTCATTGTTGACTTTGTGTTCGTTGTTACCTCTGTAGCCGCATCTACCGCTTTTTTCGTATTGCTTCGTATTCCGGTTGCATATTCCTGCGAAGTATCCATTCCCACTTCTTTCATCGCGCCGCTGTTTATCAGATAATCCTGCAGCGCAGTTAAAACCTCATCTGATGTCATCGACATAACACCGTCAAATTCCGGTATTTTGTCCGACATTCCATCCATCATCATCTGCATCATGACAATGGCGGATTCGCGTGCTTCCGGTGATAATTCTGAAAACTTCCCAATCGCGCTTACCAGGGCGGTTTGCAGGGATTCCGGTATCTTTCCCCCGCTTACTTCAATTTGGTTAAAGGCTAGCTGAAATCCTTCCACCATTTTGGTGGGATCTGTCGAATCCAACGCCTTCTGAATCTGATCCAGGGATACCGTAACCTTACCGCGGGCTTTTTCGGCTTCTGTAGGCAATTTAGCGTAGGCGTCTATCGCCTTCCCAATGCTTTCTTCCGTGCCTTCGCCTAACAGGTCGATCACTTCATCCAGTCCTTCTATTTCGGCACTTGCTTCTTCTGTCGCGCCCGTAGTCTCCATTAATGTTTCCCGGGTTTTATCCAGATTTTTCTGGGCTTCCTCCAGCGCTTTCATGTCATGGATTCCATTTTGCCAATCTTCCTGTACCTTTGCGTAGGCATCCAGAGCGTCATTATATTCTTTTTGTGCTTTTGTAAGATTTTCCTGCGCCTCCTGCTGTTTCTGAAGGAGATCCGCATACTGCGATTCCGCAGCTTCGGCAATCGCTTTCTTTTTTAACTGCAGCACATAGGTGTCAATGGATTCTGTGATATCATCCAGAGATTGTTTTGCGCCTTCATTGTTTTGGATGAACCCGTCCGCTGTGAGGCTATATTCCGTTCCCATGGCCTGGTTTAATTGGTTCAGAATAGACTGTGCCAGATCTTCCGCGCCTTTCTTCACCTTTCCGGTGGAATCAAAAGCTTCGTCCAGTTTGCCTTTCAGGCGTTCCAGCGGCGCCGCGGACGTTTCTGCAGATGCAAAGGTGGTTTTCATGGATTCCGCCGCTGCATCTAGTCCCTCCTGGGTATTTTCGATCTTCTGGTTCAGCTCATCCATCCGCCGGTTAAACGCTTCCTGCGAAGGATCTGCTTCTTCTGTGGCCAGCTTGTATGCCACCAGGGCCGCCCCCAGGGCTACTACGCCGCTCGCTACCAAGGCCACCGGATTCATGTTCAATACCGTATTCCATGCTTTTGTAGCTGCCGTGGAGAGAGTGATCTGCCCGGTCAGTACCTGTACGGCGCCTCCTGCCACTTTTGAGGTACTGGCAAACCGTTCTATCACCTGGTACCCTTTAAAAGCCGTATACACACCGGTTACTACCGGAACCAGGAGATCCAGATGTTCAGCCGTCTCGTCCACGATTTTTACAAATGGAGGCAGGACAGTTTTTGTAACTGTGGTCACCACCTTAAATCCGTTTTCAAACATCCGCCCGAAGGTGGTTAATCCTTTCTTGATCCCTCCACCGGTGATGCTGTCCACGATATCCTCAACAGCGTCCTCTACCGGATCTCTCAGCTCTTTGGGGAGCAGTTTCACCACTGCTCTTGCCGCAGACTTTACCAGGTCACCGCCGGCTTTTGTAAGGCGGCCTTCGTTGTCCTTCAGACCTTCCACCATCTGTTCCACAAATTCACCGGCTGCCTCCACCATATCCGGTGCTGCTTCCGCGGCACTGACAGCGATCTGGGAAAAGACTTTCCCACTTTCTTCTACCAGTCCCTTTACACCATTAGCTTCGTAGGCTTCCGCCATCTGGTCGATATACCCGATGGCCGCCTCTGTGGCTTCGGATATGGCCGGAAGGATGTCTTCTGAGATGGGGAGGAGCAGAGATACCTCTGCCTTCCTTTTCAGGGCCTCCAGGGCGCTTTCCGCATCGTCATAACGTACCTGGTTGATTTCATCCATGGTTCCTTTTACATTGCTGTACTCGCCTTCCATGGCTGCCAGCTGTGCAATCACCTCTGGCCCCAGGTCTTCCCACATGGTCCCGAACAGGTTGACGCCGGCGATATTCTGCGCCTGCTTATCATCCATCTCAGCCAGTTTGGTAATGACTTCCGCATAGGTCTGTTTGGCAGTTTCCCCGCCATTCGACATCTTCTTTGCCACTTCATCTGCGTTCATGCCGATTGCTTCCAGTCCGGCCGCTGTCGTATCCGACCCATCCACCAGACGGATGTTCAGTTCTTTTACCGCATCTCCGATTTTGTCCAGATTCCAGGCCCCTTCTTTATATCCGGCGGCCATGATGTTAAACATATCTTCCGCCGATAAACCGGCTTTTGCAAACTGCACAGAATACTCATTGATGTTATCAATCAGTTCCCCGGAAAAATCCAGTCCGTTCTGTGCGCCTTTGACCATTAAATCATAGGCATCTTTGGCTGTCCCACCAAAATTTTTCATGATGGCGCTGGCTGCCCGGGTGCTTTCTGGAATCTCGTATCCGAAGGTATCCCGGAACCCGAAGGCGGCCTCTGTAGCCTCCTGGATCTCCTGGTCTGTCCCGCCCAGATTCTTTTTTACGTTCGCCACCGCCTCCGCGACATCGTTCATGTCTTCGCCAAAATTGTTGGCATAAACGGACGCCATTACACTGTTCAGGCCTTTCATTTCTGCCTTTGTGGCTCCTGTGGACGTCTGGATTACGTTCGATGCCTTCTGATATTCTGTCCCAAAAGAAACTGCTGCTCCTGCCCCCGCTGCCATGCCGGCTGCCAGGGTACCGGATATAATCACCACGCCTTTCACCGCTGTTTGCGCGATATTTCCCCAGTTCAGGAAGCTTTCCCTGGACTTTTCCACATTCTGGCGGGCTTCTTCTGTTTTTCCTGCCAGTTCTTCCTGTCCTCCGGCTGCGCCGCGGCTGCTATTCTCCAGTTCTCCTACGGATGTGGAAAGGGCTTCTGTACTGGCCGCTGCTCCGTTTGCTGCCTTTTCCATACCGTCTGCTGCCTGAGAATACTCCTTCCCTGCTGTCTGCGCCCCGCTTCCGGTTTTGGCCATAGCAGAGCTCATCTGATCTACTGCTTTTACCACCGACTTTGTTCCGGATTTTGCTTTCTTTTCCAGCTCATCAAAATCCTTTCCCAGTCCTTCGGTATTCAACCCCACTTCGATCTCTATCTTATGGTCTGCCACGGCGTTTCACCTCCTCAAAGCGTTTATTTACATAGTCCTTCATTTTCTGGTTCCGCTGGGCCAGCGTGACTTTGGCCTTGCAGGAAAGGTCATCCTTCAATTCATACCGTTTCCGCAGTTCATTGATTCTCCGTACCTCCTTGCTGGGAAGGCCGGAGGTATCGCAGGTTCTCCAGTACATGATCTGCTTGATCTTATGGCGCTCCCCCAACGCGTCAAACAGGGCGATAAATTCCCACCAATGCAGATCCTTGCTGGGTATTGTCTGCAGGTTAATGCCGTATTCCGCCCGGAACGCAGCGTAAATATAGGGAGCGTCCTGGTTAAAACTGTAGGATACCCGATTTTCTCGGAACTGCCTGCTGGTCTGGTTTTTTTCTTCCTGTTCCTCCTCCATCTTCCCGCAGTTGTAAAACCACAGTGCCTGACGGATTGCCTCCTGGCAGTTCTCCGGGACCACTGGATAATACAGCTGGAGCATCTGCCGGAGTTTCTCCCAATCGTCAAGGGAGCTGCGCATCATGGTCTCAAACAGCATGGAGGTTCGGAAGTCTGCGTAAATCCGGTATTCTTTCCCGTCAACCATCACATGCTGCGGGAGGCGGTCCAGGATGATGTTAGCGTCCATTTAAGCGGGCGCGGCTATAACGCTCTACCCGCTTTTCAATCATTGGGCCCACCTGTTTGCCGTAAATGTTGACATATTCATCAAAGGCGTCCATGCACCGGAGAATATCTAATTCCTCCGGCTTTCCCAGAACCGCCTGTGCGCCTTCCGTTCCGAAGATCTGCTCCATGGCGTCATAAACCGCCTGGCACTGCATCTTCATCCCATCCGATCCCCTGGGCTCTGCTTCCGCTTCCCGCATTTTCAGCAGTGCTTGTTCCACGCTGTCCTCGAAGCGCCTTGCTGTCTGCGGGTTCCCCAGGTTCGCTTCCAGGCTCACGCCCAATATCTTCACTTTCATGGTCTGCCGCCTCCTTCACTGTTCTTCAAGCCCCTGCCGAATAGGTGTATTCCTCCGGCACATCCCCCGACTTCTTCAATTCGATATCCAGTGCGGAAGATTCTCCTGCGTTTCCGGAACCATCGGAATTGACGATAATGGTAGCCTTGCCCTTTTCTCCCTTTCCGTTCAGGATGCAGAAGTACACATAAGGCACTACCACAGCATTTCCTGTCCCGTATTTGATACCGTGCTGCAGCATATAATCCTGTGCAGGATCCCCTACATAACGGTCTCCGGAAAGCTTAAAGCTTCTCTGGGTTCCTGTTTTCATGGTAGACTGTCCGGCACGGATATACGTCTTGTCCTGCGTAATCGGGTTCATCTGGGAATCCAGTCCGGAAATTCCCATCTGCACCACTTCATAGTCATCTTCGCTGGCCGCTTCTCCTACAGCAATGGCCAGCACATAATCATCATTGGTTACCCATCCCTCGTAATCCGCTTCCGGGATGTTGTTTGCCATTAATTCGCTTAATTTCATTTTGTTCTCCTTTCCAGCCAACCGGCATTTTAGAAACATATCTTGCAGTTTACAATACAGGAGTAGAGTACCTGTCCATCCTCTCTGCGTCCGATTTTATTCGGTTCCGCCGCCACCGTGCAGCCCCTCCAGGAATAGGTGGATCCTTTCGGCATCGCCCTGGCCGGCGTCCGCTTCAGATAATTGGTGATCTTTCCCAGGCGGTCGATACACGCCGGCTCATCCGCGCCAATCGTCAGGAACATCACCGGGCAGACAATGAGCGCCGGGCCGTTTCTGTACTTTTTTTCCGTGTATCCCGCTCCCAGTTCTGCATAAACTTCTCCATCGGCAGATAATTCTTCCAGCGAGATGGGAAGATCCAGTTTCTCCTCGATCAGTGTTTTTAACATCAGCATTAATTCTTTCTGTGGTTCCATCGGCTCCTCCTAAAGATGTTGGTGCATGGCCTTCTCCTGCATTTCGGCCCATTTTTCCCCGTATACCTGCGCCGCGTGTTTTGACCACTCAGATCTAGCCACGGAGCTGGTATACTTTAGCCGTTCCGGGCCATAGGTACGGTTTTTCGGGGTCCCATGCATCACAAGGCCTCCCCACTGATAACGGGCGTATGGCTTCGTATAGCGCACGGTCAGCTTCCCATCGTGCGCCTGTTGGTCACTGTTTAGCCTGGCGCTGTCCTGCAGACTTCCTCCACCGCCGTTCCTTGCCGCTCCGCCTCCCACGGGGGCGAATTCATTCATATCTTCGATGATTTCATCCCGGATCCGGGTCAGCCCCTTATCTCCAGCGGCTTTGATACGGGCCTGGGCGGTATCTTTCCGGATTTTCACTGTCACTTTTGTCGGCATACCTTATCATCCCCATTTCATAGTGGTGGAGTTTCTTTCCGTCATAAAGAGGCTCCACCGATACAATCCGGTGGAGTGCCCCCTGGAAATCTATAATCTGGTCTTCCGCAAATTCCTGGTCTTTGGGACGGCTGTTCCTGCAATCGTAGATCAGGGTAGCCGCAAGCTGGATTTCCCGGTTATTTTTATCCCGGATAACCTTGCTGGACGGTTCAATGCGGACATGAGAAAGGGAAGCTAAGGGTTCCGTCCCATCGCTTCCCCAATCTCCTTTTTTCTCTTTTCTCAGCTCCGCGCTGTGGATTAGTAACTGTCTGGGTATTGCCCTCATCTGCAGATCCCTCCCCGATACAAAAGTCCTGTTGGCGCTAAAATCCGCAGGGCCCGCGGCGCATAGATTCCAGGCTTTCCCTCGCTGGCCATGGCGTAAGAAAATTTCCCCAGGCTGGCGCTGGCCAGCGCTGCGCCATTGTCCAGATCCGGGCCTCCATTGGCATCCAGATACTCCATCTGCGCGCAGATTGCTTTCTTTACGGCGGTCTGCACGCATTCCGGCATGGCTTCATAGGTCAGTTCCGTAAGCCGGTACATGGTCATCTCCTCCACAATCTCCGCTGCCCGAAGCTGCAGAGCATCAAACGTATCCACCGGTTCCCCTTTGTATACATTCAGATAATAATCTTCCGTCACATACAAAAAGATCATCCCTTTCTGTGCAAATTAAGCAGTCTTGACCACCTGAATGCCATGCAGGACCGCGGCGGATCTGGTGGCTTTCACTGCCATGGCCGCGACCATCTCCACCTCTCCGGTTTTTACCGCGCCCGGGCGGGTCATATCCGGCAGGTAGACTTTCGGCTCTTTTGTGCCTTCCGGCGTCACTCCGTGTACCGCATCCAGTCCAATACGGAACAGGTACATATCTGTGGTGCCGGCAGCTGTATCCGTGGGAATAATGGGATCTGATGTTCCCGGCTTGTCCCCAATCTTCATGATGGTGGCGTTGCCGTATTTTACGATCTGGGTTCCCAGTTCGCTTCTGGTCTGCTGGAACTGTGTGGAAAGATCCGCCACCGACTGGAACACCGCAAACAGATCCCGGTTTACCAGGATCACTCCAGGATCTCCATCCAGTAATTTTTCCACCTGCCGCAGTTCATACAGGAAGGACTGCCAGTTTGCCTTTACATTCTCTGCGGAATCCAGTTTCAGGAGGGAATTGTCCTCCAGGGTTACTTCTGTGGAAGATCCTTTCAGCGCTTTTGCCAGCCCATCAAAGGGGATTCCGCCGTCCTGCTCACTGTCTCCATTGATAAACCAGTCAGAGAACAGCGCGCGGGTTGCCGTGGTCTTCTGCTCCAGCTGGAATTTCACCAGATCCAGAACCTGCCGCTCATAATTGGCGATCACACGGTCAATCTGGAAGGAGCCGCCGAACACTTTCAGGTCTACCTTCACCTGTTTGGTATCTGCCTGCTGCGGAACATATTCCGTATTCAGGGCTCTTCCGGCGGCGGTTGCCAGGGTATTTACCCGGTTGTAAACATAAGTCATGGTATTCCCGCCCTGGGGTTTTACCGTATCATCAAATACCATCGCATCCAGAAGCGGAGACTTCCGGAATTCATCAATCACATAGTTGGTCAACTTGTCCTGCGACAGTTCTTTTGCCTGTGCCAGTGTAAATGCTGCCATCTTTGATCTCCTTTCTATTTCTCACCAAATAACTGCGCTTTCAGTTCATCATCCAGGGTCCGTTTGTTTTTCGCGCCTTTCCCCTGGCGCTGGCCCCATCCTTTCTTCTTCCCGGAATCCTCCGGATCTTCCGTATCCTCTGCGCCCTCTTTAAACTGGGGATACTTCTCCAGCACCTTGTCAATGGCGTCCTCTACGTCCAGATCCTTATCCTTTTCCGCGTATACTTTCGCAAGAGCCAGCACATCATCTACGCAGTCTTTTTTTACATCGTGTTCCAGGCAGGCCCATTTCATTTCCAGGTGCGCGCTCTTTTCCCGCTCTTTTTTCAGTGCTTCGCTTTCACCCTTCCCGTCATCTCCTGCCGCTCCAGCCTTATTCCCGCTGTCGGATCCTTCCCTCTGCTCTGACTGCTGCCGTTTCCATTTCCTCCGTTCCCGGTTCAGGCGCTTCTCAACGGCCGCCTCCATCTCTGCTTCGGTATATTTCTTTTCTTCGGAAGATTCTTCCTCCTCACCGTCTTCGTCCGCATCCTGGTTGTCCTGTGCGTCCTGGTCGTCACCACCGGCTTCCTGGCCGTCCTCTCCTGCCCCCGCGAAAAACTGAATGTCCATAGGGAGCATAGTGGTCAAATTCTTGTACTTCATAACCAATCTCCTTTCTTTTTTCCGCTTTACGCCCGTGCGGCGCCGGATGCCAACCCGTATTCTATGGCGTGGGTTCCTTTTCGGAATCTTTTTCATGCTTCTTGTTTGCCGCGATTGCCCTGGCGCTCGTCCCCCTGCTGTAGCCTATGACTTTCTCCCGGTCTCTCCGTCTTATAAGCTTCGGATGGGTTTCCATGTAATGGTCCAGCTGTTTCTCCTTTGCTTTCAGCTTTACTGCCGCCCGCTGGAAAGCCTCCTCCTGCCCGGCTTCATCCAGCAGCATACATTCCCGCTTGTGTTTACGGATCTCCCGTTCAAAGGAGCGCTGGGTCTGCATCTGTCGGTACAGTTTGTCATTTTCTTTAAAATCTTCGGTGGGGAAGTAGCGTTCCCGGCTGATACCGGGGATAAACGGAACGCCGTGGTGTCCGCAGTTGATCCCCAGGATCCCGTCCGGCTCTCCATAGGAGGATTCCCTCCACGGGTAAAACGGAATCTTTTTTCCGTTTGTATCCGTGGTATAGCCTCTCCCATTATTCCGGTCAAAGATCTTTCCCTGGTCTTTCGCGCATTTGGGCCGTGCTCCGGGATGGGTACTGATCTGGATCAGGGATAACCCCCGGTCATTCATCCTGGCCATCATGGCTTCCGTGGAGACACTTCCTGCAGTTGCCCGTAGGGTCATCCCCACATAGGCTTCCGGGCTCCACTTGCGCCCCTTTTTATCCACAAAGGCCGGGATCCCCTTTTCGTTAAATTCCCGGATTGCGCTCTCCAGGGCCTGCTGGCGGCTTTCCGCTCCTGCCGCTTCTGCCACCGCGTGTCTCCCCAGGGTATCCAGGAATTCCTGTTTTTGCTCGATCTCCTTCGCTTTCTGAACCACATTCCTGGCCAGCTCCTTATAGGATTCCTGGGCCATGTAAAGCATATTGGTGTTGCACAGGTTCATGGTGTCCTGGGCCTGTGCAAAAACTGTCTGGATAGCATTTTCCAGATGTTTGCTCCGTTTGGCCGGCACGGCCTTTTTAATGATCCCTTCCCGCTCCAGTTCGTCAAGCCCTGGTTCCACCCGGGATAATGCCAGGTCTGCCGCTGACCGGAGCATCCGCTCGATTGCTTTGGGCTGTACGGAGTTTCTCGCAATCAGTTTCAGGTTTTCCTGGTTCAGTCTTCCCAGCTGTCCCATCATTTCCAGGAGCCAGTCATCGGAATCAATGGGCTGGTCATACGCCTTAATATGACGGATGATGTTCCGCATCAGGAGGGATTCCAGGTCTTCATAGGCCATGGTGATCTGTTCCGCCAGATCCTGTTTCTCCAGTCGGGTAATCATTCCTCATCATCCTTATCTTCATTCTCCGGTGGATTCTCTTTATCCTCCGTGTCATCACCTTCCATATCAGTCCAGTCAACGTTCTGGCCGGTGATCTGGCTTTCTTCGGCGATCCGCTCCAGCTCCTTTTTGGCTTCTGCCTCCGTGCATTTATTGATCTCCATGATTGCCGTAAGCTTTGAACGCAGTCCGCCAGTAACCAGGCGGATGTTCCGGTCTACCGTGGTGTTGGTATCCTCGATAATGGAATCGTCCAGATCCACGGTGACTTCCAGCGTATCGGCACCGGTTTCCAGAAAGCACAGGGCCTTCACCATCCCGATCAAGGCCGCGCTTACAGGGATCTTGTGCTTCTGCAGGTTCTGGTACAGATCATCCTTATCCGAAATTACCTCTGTGGCGGTCTTCACCCCGCCTTTCTCAAATTTGTATCGCCCGGTTCCCATGCCGCATTTTAAAGACATCAGATCCAAGGCTTTGTTCAGCCCCTGCTCATGTTCTTCTGACCGGATGCTCATATCCACTTCGGTAAGCTTCATGTCCTCCTGCCGGTCCCCGGGAAGCGCAAAGTATACGTTATCATTCGGATCAAATACAGGGGCGGTCACCCCGTCCTTCTGCATCTGCATCTTTGCCTGTGAGTACGGTACCAGGATCCGTTTCCTTCCCAGGACAAACTCATTCATGTAACTGTCATAAATCAGGTCACATCCTTTTACCTGGTCGATTGCGTTGGCGTATATGGATATTCCCATCGGACTATCCAGTTCCAGGTTGTTTACCACGTTGGGGATAAGAATCTGAAACAGTGGTTTTTCGTATCCGGTGGGAATCAGTTCCTGGATATCCTCCGGAAGCTCCACCTCGTCACCGGTTTCTGCATCCAGGTATTTATTTTCAATGTAGTAAGCCCCCGGATCCTCCCCATCTTCCTCTATGCCCTTCCGATGGATCTGCAGGTAAATCCGCTCTTTTTCATTGACCGCTTTCACAGATCCGAAAGCGCACTCTGTAATATCTCCATTGTCCCAGGAAAGCGGGTAAATCATATCGGCCCGGATGTAATCAATCATCTTCTCCCCCTGCGGATCCAG
>DVON01000007.1 GCA_018713585.1 Candidatus Pullilachnospira stercoravium
ACGGTCAAGCGGTTTGACAATATAGTACAGCACATTCAGATCATAGGATTCCATAATGAATTCCCGGCTGGAAGTGAGAAATATAATCTGTATGTCAAACCCTTGACTGCGGATATATTGCGCAATCTGAATACCGGTGGTATCTTTCAGATAAATATCCAGAAAAAGCAGAGACGGGATTTCACTTTCCTGTCTGAGCGTTTCCATTAATTCCAGTCCCGAAGAATACCCCATGATGCGGTAGTTCGGGAAAAATTCGGGAAGTGTTTCGTCCAGCAGCCTGGAAAGAGCGGACAGCTCCTCCGGCTGATCTTCACAAATAGCAATAAACTGCATGGCTGTTTCTTAATCCTTTCTGATCACTACCAAATAGAATAACAGATTTTTGAATGTTTATATTGGTTAAATTTGCATAAATTCTGGTTGTTTTTGTATTCCGTGTTTTATTGACGGAAAGATACAGGTAAAGTACAGGTATCAGACAGAAAAATGGAGGAGATCAGATATGCGGCCGGATTCACATTATAAAGAACAGACCCCGGAGTGTACGGTGAAGGAAATACAGGAAATTCTTGCGAAGCTGGATCTGGAGGTGGAAGAACACTGGCTTCCGGAAAGCAGCGCGGCTACATGCTCCCTGAGGCTGACCATTCGCGGAACGGATATCGGAACCAACGGAAAAGGGGTATCCAGAGCATATGCCCGCGCCAGTGCCTACGGAGAATTTATGGAAAGGTTACAGAATAATTTCCTGGTGATCCTGGGAGAAAGCGCAAGGAAAGAAGATGGATTTGAGCATTTCCCCGATGAGAAATTTCTGACCTCCGCGCAGTTGGGGGCCATGACAAATGGAATGATGGAGTATTTCTTTTCCATCAGCGATCTGAAGGACAAGGGGCAGGAGGAAAAGGCGGCGTATATTCGAAAATATCATAAAATGGATTTTTTTCTGAATGGAAGGATAGACTCTTATGAGGCGCACCCTTTTTACAGCACAAAAGAAAAAAGGTATGTGGATGTTCCCTACTATCTCTGTATGCTGCTGTATGGAAGCAACGGAATGTGCGCGGGCAATACGCCGGCGGAAGCTCTGGTACAGGGGCTTTCCGAGATCATTGAGAGGCATGTGCAGGAAAAAATTCTTCTGGAACATCCTGTGCTTCCGGATATTCCGGACAACTATATCCGGAAATACCCGTATATATGGGAGCGGGTGGAAATGCTCCGAAAGCTGCCCGGACTGACGATTTCCATGAAGGATTGTTCCTTTGGAGGAAAATATCCGGTGGCCGCGTTGCTGATTAATGAAAAAAATACCGGGCGGTTTGGACTGAAACTGGGATGTCACCCGGATTACGGAGTGGCAATGGAGCGTGCGATCACGGAGAGCGCACAGGGAGGCGATTTTGCTGACTACGCCACCAGAAGCCGTCTGGATTTTGCCAACAGGAAGGTCTCATCAGGGGAAAATATATGCTTCAGCTATAAGATGGGATATGGAAACTTTCCGTATCAGCTGTTTGGCGCGAAGCCTGATTGGGAATTTACGCCTGTGCCGGATGTATCCGGTAAAGATAACCGCAGCATTTTAAAGGATATGGTGGATGCTCTGCAGGGGGAAGGGTACGATGTAATGATACGGGATGCATCATGGCTGGGCTTTCCCGCTTTTCATATTCTGGTGCCAGGTATGTCAGAAATTATGAGAGAGTGCCCGCCGCTTCTTTTAAAAATCTATAATACCAGAATGTATCTGATGGAGCGTCTGAAAACCCCGGAGATGCTTACCACGAAAGATGTGAAACTGATCCGGGGCGTGTTGGATTTTCTGGCCCAGAAAAAACTGAACACAAGCCTCTCATCGCTTTTCGGCGTTCTGGATGAACAGAAATTTCCGGGAGAAGAGATGGGGCTGGGATGGCTGTACCTGACATCCATGTGCTGCTGTTATCTGAAAGAGTATGGCGAGGCGGCAGAACGAATGAAAAACGTTATGGACGCTGCCGAAAAATGCGGAAGCGGGAACGCATCGTTTTATACGGCAGCCTACTATTATCTGTCCGGAAGGGCCCAGGGGCTTTCCGACAGGGAAACAGAGGCGTATCTGGAGAAATTGTTTGATAAGGGTATTCTGGAAAAGACGCTGTATTGTCTGGCAGATGCGGGACAGGTGCTGCTTCGCCAATATTCCTTTGAATCAGGAATGGACGGAAAGGCAAATTCTGAGGCAGATGCCGTATGGAAAAGCGTGAGAAGCAGAGTAAAGAGAGAAATGAGGAAGACAGGGAGGTGAGTGGTGTTGTATACCCCGAAAGGAGAGGTCAACCGAAAGTTTTTGCGGATGTTGTACCGGGAACAGATACTGGAGGAGATGAATTCCTGCAAAAACAGGGATGAACTTTCTGCCGTTATGGAAAAGTATTCAGTGAAAATTTCTGAGGAAGAGGCCCGTGATTCCCTGGCAGTTATTCTTTCTTACCTGGAGGAAGAAACACAGCAGAAACTTCTTTCCGAGG
>DVON01000008.1 GCA_018713585.1 Candidatus Pullilachnospira stercoravium
GCCGCATTGGGTGTTTCCTGGCAGGCTGCTGCTATGGAGAAGAGACGGACAGCCCCATCGGAATCGTATTTCACGAGTCGGCCTACGCCCCCAACGGGGTGAAGCTGATACCCACCCAGCTGATTTCCAGCGGACTGGATTTCCTGCATTTTCTGGTGCTGATCTGGCTGGCCAGGAGAGTGAAGGCCGACGGTCAGGTGGCCGGATGCTATCTGATTTTCTACAGTGTGGGACGGTTTATTCTGGAATTTTTCCGGGGAGATATGATCCGGGGAAATGTGGGCGTTCTGTCCACCTCGCAGTTTATTTCCATTTTTATCTGCCTGGCGGGAATTGTAATGGTAGTGTACCAGGGTAGAAAGGCAAAAGCGCAGGAGAGCGTTGTCTCTTCAGAAGAGGAATAAACAATGGGACGCCGCGGGAGCTGATTTTCGGCTGCTGCAGCGTCCTTTTTTTGTACAGATTTCTGTTGACAACCGGGAATAAAGTGGTATAATCCAGTTAAATATTTAGAAAGTTATCTAAATATCTAAAAAGGATACAGGAGGTACGGGGAAAAAAGAAGGAGGAGGTTTTCAATGCTTAACGATGCTTTCAAAGCACTTTCGGATCCGACCAGAAGAAGAATCCTGGAACTTTTGCAGGAGCGGGATATGTCAGCGGGGGAGATTGCGGACTGTTTTGACATGGCGAAGCCTTCCGTCAGCCATCACCTGAATGTGCTGAAGAACGCGGGATTCATTCTGGATGAACGAAAGGGACAGAACATTATCTACAGTCTCAACACGACAATTTTTCAGGAAATCATGAAATGGTTTTTTGACTTTGGAAAGGGAGGAAACCAGAATGAGAAACGGGAATAACAGAATGAACTGGATTTTGCTGGCTTTGTGCCTGATTTCTCTGGCGGGGCATCTGCTGATTCTTGAGAGACTTCCGGAGCAGATCCCTGTCCACTGGAACGCAGCGGGGGAGATCGACGGATACGGGCCCAAAAGCATGGATCTGATTATGGGGGTAATTCCCCTGGGAATCTGGGTACTGATGACGGCGCTGCCGCGTCTGGATCCCAGAAGAAAGAATTATGAGAAACACCAGAAGGCTTACGGGATACTTACCCTCCTTCTGACCCTGGCCATGATCGCCTTCTCCTGGATGACGGCGCTGGCTGGCCTGGGCTACAACGTGGATGTGGGAATGTTGATCCCCATGGTGCTGGGCGTGGTGTTCGTGGTTATGGGAAATTATATGCCGAAGATCCGCTCCAACTATTTTGTGGGCGTGCGGACGCCCTGGGCCATTGAAAATACCTGGGTATGGCGGAAAACCCAGTGGATGGGCGGTATTTCCTTTATCGTTATGGGCGTGGTGATCTTCGGATCGGTATTTCTCCCGGCAAGTTTCCGGACGCCGGTGCTGCTGGTGGTGCTTCTGGGAGGCGTGGCCTGGGATTACCTGTATTCCTGGCTGATGTTCCAGAAGGCAAAAAAAGAAGGAAAGCTGGGCCGTTATGAGGAGGAATCAGAAGATTAATATTGACATATGCCAATAATAGTCCTATACTGAATACGGAAAGAAGGAGTGCGGCGTCCCGAAGGGGGCGCCGCCCGCGGGAAAGGAGAAGCTATGCCGAGAACCAGCAAACCGCGGCGGGTGGGCGCCATGCCCCGCTGCTGCCGTTTCGGGGCGGAAGCGGCCCGAAGAAACAATTTTCACATCGCCATGACGGTGGAGGAGTATGAGACGATCCGGCTGATCGACTATCTGGGCAAAACCCAGGAGGAGTGCGCCTCTCTCATGAATGTGGGGCGTGGAACCGTGCAGATGCTGTACGCGGAGGCCAGAAAGAAGCTGGCCAGGTTTCTGGTGGAGGGCTGCCGGCTGGAAATCGGCGGCGGCGACTTCGTGCTGGACGGCGCCGGCCGGGGCGGATGTCCGGGCAAAGGCGGCGGCTGTCGGGCGGCGGACGCGGCAGAGCCTGTCCGACCGTATGAAAAGAAAGGGGACGATCTTATGGTTATTGCAGTGACGTATGATAACGGAGAAGTGTTCCAGCATTTCGGACACACAGAGCAGTTTAAGCTTTACCAGGTGGAAAACGGCCGGGTAGCCGCCTCCAGGGTGGTGGATACCGCCGGCAGCGGCTACGGCGCGCTGGCGGGATTTCTGAAGGAGAACGGTGTGGACGTGCTGATCTGCGGTGGCATCGGAGGCGGCGCGAGAAATGCCCTGGCCAACGCCGGGATTCAGCTGTTCGGCGGAGCCTGCGGAAATGCGGACGCGCAGGTGGAGTCCTATCTGGCAGGCACTCTGGCCTATGATCCGGATGTACAGTGCAGTCACCACGGTCATGGCCATGAGGGCGGAGAATGTCATGGTCATGGAAACGGCCATGAAGGCGGAGAATGTCACAGCCATGGAAACGGCCATGATGGAGGAGAATGTCACAGTCATGGCGGCGGGGGATGTCACAGTCATGGAGATGGCTCCTGCGGGGAGCCGGAATCCCACTAAAAAAAGAAAAAATGGAGATGCTGCTTTCGTCGGGAACGGAGGCAGCATTTTTTTCTTGCGTTTCCACTGTGTTGAGCTTACAATAGTTGCAGATGCAATTATTTATGCAGTGGGAGGAGCAGGTTATGCTGATACGATTGTTGTCTTATGCGCACCAGTATAAGAAGTATACCGTGGCCGCAGTGGTCTGCGTGACGGCGGAGGCGGTGTTTGAACTGATTATTCCGCTTCTGATGGCTGACATTGTGGATGTGGGCGTGGCCAGCGGGGATATCCGGTTTATTTTTCAGCGAGGCGTACTGATGGTGGTGTGCGCGGTGCTGGCTTTGATTCTGGGCATCGGCAGTTCCCGGTTTTCCGCCGTCTGCGGACAGGGGCTGGGAGCCGAGCTGAGGAAGGAGGAGTACCGAAAGCTGCAGGGATTTTCCTTTTCCAACATTGACCATTTCCGTACGTCCTCGCTGATTACCCGGATGACCAGCGATGTCACCAACATTCAGAACGCGGTTTCCAGCGGGATGCGGCCCCTCTGCCGTTCGCCGATCATGCTGGTGATGGCGGTGGGTTCTTCCTTTTACATCAATCCCGGTCTGGCGCTGGTGTTCTTTGTGGCGGCGCCG
>DVON01000009.1 GCA_018713585.1 Candidatus Pullilachnospira stercoravium
AGAAGTTTAGCTGATCCTGCCGTAGAAAAAGGGAGCGCCATACGGCAGGAAATGAGAAAACTACAAATCAGCCGTAGAAAAGCGAGACTTCCTACGGCAGGGATAGAAGTTTAGCTGATCCTGCCGTAGAAAAAGGGAGCGCTGTACGGCAGGAAAGGAGAAAACAATAAATCAGCCGTAGAAAAGCGAGACTTCCTACGGCAGGGATAGAAATTTAGCCGATCCTGCCGTAGAAAACGAGAGAGCTGTACGGCAGAAAACGAAAAATTGGCAAATCCGCCGTAGAGACGGCCAGCGGGAGCAATGCGGTAACCGAATAATATATGCAAGAGACGGACTGGGGCAGAAACCCTTGTCCGTCTTTTGTTATGCAAAAGCAAGAAACAGCAGATATCCGGAAGCAGTGGAACCAAATCACCGGTTATCTCGCGGGATCGGACAGCATTTCTTAAGAACAGTTTAAGATTCCATGAACCATGTTGACATACAATATTATATGGCGTATAGTATTAAACAAGAAATAATATTACAGAGAATATAAGTTACAGCCGCGGGAGAGAAGAGACGGACCGGGAGAAGGAAATCCTGTGCCATGCCGCATCCGCCGCGGCGCAAAGTCAAGGAAACAACGAGGGATGGTGAGACCCTAAAAGATACCTTTATGGCCATGCGGCCGGAAAGAGAGGAAGCCATGGTATTTAATACAGGTTCTGCACTTCTGGACGCCATCGTGCTGGCGGTGGTGGCCCGATCCAAGGAGGGGACTTACGGTTACAAGATCACCCAGGACGTCCGGCAGGTGATCGATATCTCCGAGTCCACCCTGTATCCAGTGCTGCGCAGGCTGCAGAAGGACGACTGCCTGATGGTCTACGATATGGAATTCGGCGGGAGAAACAGAAGATACTATAAGCTGACAGACAGAGGAAATGCACAGCTTCAGCTGTACCGGTCGGAGTGGGCCAGTTACTCTTCGAGGATTACACAGCTGTTTGAGGGGAGGATATAGAGAATGAACCGCAGAGAATTTATGGCTCAGCTGGAAAGACTTCTGGGTGAGCTTCCGGAGAGCGAGCGGGTGGAAGCGCTCCGCTTTTACAACGATTATTTCGACGAAGCCGGCCCGGAAAACGAGGCCGGAGTGATCCAGGAGCTGGGAAGTCCGGGCCGGGTGGCCGCGGTGATCCGGGCGAATCTGGATGGAAACCAGGACCGGGGAGAATTTACGGAGCGGGGCTACCGGGATAACGTGCAGGAGAATACTCCCAACTATCCGGGACCGGCAAAACCCGTACAGAAAGAACGCACCGGCAGCCGGATCTTCGGAGACCGGGAAAGCCAGGACAGACAGCGTGACGCGGGGAAAATGGGAGCCGGCGCGGAAGCCGGAGGGGCCCGCGGTTTTGCGGGGGCGGATGCTTCCGGCGGCAGAGCGCCGGGCGCAGAAGCAGGGGCCCGAAAAACATTCGGGGACAATCCCGGCGGCGGAACGACCGGGGACAATACCAACAGTTCCGGCGGTTATGGAACGGCCGGAGACCATGCAGGCAATTACGGGTCAACCGGAAACAGCTCCGGCGGCTACGGCCCAACCGGAAACGCCGGCGGCTACAGTTACGGCCCGCAGGCGCCCCGGCAGAAACGAGGGGCCGGCGGCTGGGCGCTGCTGATTATCCTTGTGGTATTTGCCTCGCCGGTGATTCTGGGAATCGGAGGCGGCATCCTGGGTCTGATAGGCGGTCTTGCCGGCGGCTTTCTGGGACTGTTGGCGGCCTGTATCGGCGGCGGTATCGGCCTGACCGTGGGAGGCGTGGTCCTCTTTGTGGAAAGCATTGTCCAGCTGTTCCATTCTCCGGCCGCGGGCCTGGTGGGAATGGGAGGCGGACTGATTTTCACCGCGCTGGGAATTCTGCTGCTGCTGGCATTTGCCTGGCTGGCATTCCGGCTGCTGCCCCGGATTTTCCGGGCGGTGGTGAATTTTATTTCCAGAGTGGCGCACAGAGGGAGAGGAGGAAACAGGGCATGAAAAAGACAACGAAAATACTGCTGGGAATCAGCGGGATCTGCGGCAGTGTGGGAATTATCCTTCTGGTTGCGGGACTGATCCTGGGCGTATCCACAGCACAGTTCTGGGATGCCCTGTCCCTGGATCTGGGAGGAATCCTGAATGGGGGAAGCCGTAACGAGGAGAGTCTGGAAGCGCTGGAAAGCCTGGATGATATCAGCGATCCCAGTCTGCTCCCCGCCAACTGGAGAACCACATCCTTTCCAGGGGTCAAAAGTCTGAGCCTGGAGATGGACAGCGGAGCAGTCCGTATGGAAACCTATGACGGGGACGAGATCCAGGTGTGCGTCCAGAGGGATGATCAGAGAACACGGATGGAGATGGACGGTTCCTGCCTGGAGATCACGCAGAAAGACCGGAAGGTCTTCCGGCAGGCAGGAAAAGCGGTGAAAATATACATCCCGGAGGACATTTCGTTTGAGGATGTGGACATGGATCTGGGGGCCACGGAATTTGAGAGCGACGGATTTTCGGCCAGAGGGATTTCCGCGCAGGTAGGCGCCGGCGTGCTGAATATCGACGGACGGATTACTGCCCGGGAAAGCAGCTGGGAAGTGGGCATGGGAGTGCTCAATCTGGGAGTCCTGGACTGCGAAACTACCCGGCTGGAAACCGGTATGGGAACCGCGCAGGTGACCTTGCAGGGAAGCCAGCAGGATTACGAGCTGGATGGAGATCTGGGAATGGGAAGCCTGGATTTCGGGGATTTCAGCGGAAGCATGCCGGGGGATCACCGGGTCAACGAGGGTGCGGACCGGACGGTGCGGGCATCCTGCGGAATGGGAGAAGTGGAGATTGATTTCACGGAATAAGGAGGTGAATCCGTATGGAAAACAAGAGATTGTATCGTTCCTCCACCAACTATATGATCTGCGGCGTGTGCGGAGGAATCGGAGAGTATTTTAACATCGACCCCACGCTGGTGCGGCTGGCCTGGGTGCTGTTCTCCTGCATGGGAGGAGCGGGAATTTGGGCATATATTATCGCAGCCATCATTATTCCCAAATAGCAGGCGTATAAACAGAGAAAAAAAGGTCATACTCCAAAAAGAAAAGGAGTGTGACTTTTTTATGGAGAAACCTATCAATCTTCAGGAATTGTCTCCGGAGGAAAAGCTGAAATATGAGATCGCCGGGGAGCTGGGGCTTCTGGACAAGGTGCTGGAGGACGGATGGAAAACGCTGTCGGCCAAAGAAACCGGACGGATCGGAGGGCTTGTGACCAAACGGAGGAGAGAAGAAAAAAAGAAAGAAGAATGAGAGCAGATGTTTTCAGCAAAAAGGAGTGGCCCGCGAAGGTCACTCCTTTTTGAAATGCGCGCCGGCGGGCGCCACTTTCTGAAGCCACAGTTGTGCCAGAATCCGGTTTCCCCGATCGGTGAGATGGATACCGTCCACAGTGATTTCCGAAACTCCCTCCTCCCTGGCCCGGCAGCGCAGCAGCCGGTCGGTGGGAATGAACAGGGCCCCAAACTGTTCCGCCGTCTGCCGCAGAATCCGGCTTTCTTCCTCCACATAAGGATGCCAGTTCCGGTATTCCGCCGGGCAGTCAAAGAGAAACGGCTCCATCACCACCAGCCGGGTGCCGGATTTGTCGGAGAGAAGGGAAAAAATTTCCCGGCAGAAAAAAGAAAATTCGTCGGGAATCCGGTTCCTTTGGGTATAGACTTCAACCGGAATGTCGTTGACGCCCGCCAGAATCGTGATCACATCCGCCGCAGGCACGCCGTTCTGCAGAAGCATCCGGTGAATCCGCTCAAGGGTAAATCCGTCATGTCCCATATTCCGTACCCGCTGCCCCTTCATACGGGGATCCTGCGCTATGAGAGAGACGAACCCTGTCCCCAGTCCGGTGGGTTCAAAAAGATGATCCGCATCCGTGATGCTGTCTCCCAGAAAAAGATAATCCGCCATACCGCGCCTCCGTTTTTTTCTCCGGCCGCTGGCATTTGGGCCGGGGTATGATATAATGAGCAACTGAAGGATACCTTTATGGCCATTCGGCCAAGAATAATGATAGGAGGATAACATGAAAGAAACCATAATGCTGTTTCACATAGAGGATTCCCGCAGGCTGTCCGCCATCCGCCGGGCGCTGCTGCCTCTGAAGCTCCGGGTGAAAGTAATCTCCCCGGAGGAATACTGCCAGCCGGTGGGGTATCTGGCAGGCGCCCCTGATATCGCGCCTGTACAGAGTACCGGAGATACCGGGGAATTTTCCGGGGAGATGATGGTGATGGCCTGGCTTTCTTCCCGGCGGGTGGATCAGGTGCTGGCCGCTCTGAGGAAGGCCGGAGTTGGCCGGATCAATTACAAGGCGGTGATCACTCCTGAAAATCAGTACTGGGACTGCCGGAAGCTGTATGAAGAGCTGAAGAAAGAACACGAGGCATTTACTGCTGCTCAAGAAGCAGCGTCAGGTCCAGTTTGAGGATCCGATCCACTTTCATCAGTGAGCTGGCCCGGTAACCGTAGGCCGCCGATTCAAAAAGCACATACAGGTCGTCGCCGTCCACATAAATCTGTTCCAGCTTTTCGGGAAAACGGATTTTCTGGAGCGCGGAATCCTCTTCCAGCAGTTTCTGGATGGAACTGCGGTTGCTGAACACCTGCAGGGAAGAGGGCAGCGGCCCGTAGGAATGGGACAGAAGAATCATGTCCTTATAAAAGGCCACGCCCTGGGCCCTCTGGGCGATAATGCGGATATCGGAGGGAAGCGCGATGGGCGCCTCTGACAAAAGTAGCGTATCCTGGTTGGACTCCGTGATCAGCGTCCCGTCCTCGGCGATGGCATATTCCTCCAGAACACTGGCGGTGTTTTCCGTGAAATAGCCGATGTAGAGGGCGTTGTTATAATAGGTGAGGAACGAATTCCGGGAAATCGCGTACAGGTCGTAGGACTGGGAATACACGATGGGCTGGTACTCATCCTGAAAGGAATACTCCTCCAGCTGATCCAGGGAAATCGCGTTTACCTGGGCAAGACCCCGGGACATGCCGGCGATCCACAGATTGTGATGGATGGTGTCGTATGCCAGCCCGCCCACATGGGATTTGTTTCGAAGAACGATTTCCTTGATGAACTCATGGGACTTTTTATCAATCATATAGATGACGGAGTTGTGGGTGCCTGTCTGACAGTAGGAACTGACAAAGAGATAATCCTCTGTCACCGCCAGGCCCTGAGGGGTCATGGAGGTGCAGATATCACTGGTTCCCTTCTCTCCGAATACCTGGGTTTCCGTGTGTTTCAGACCGGGAATCACATACGTTCCGTAATCGATCTCCGCCGCGCGGCCGGTAAAGGCGGCTTCCCGGACCTTGGGGGTCAGGTGCAGCAGCTTCATTCTGCTTTCCAGAGAGTAAACGGCCTCCGAAGTGGTGTGGCTGCGCTGGGGCTGCGGCTCTGTGCTGGTGCGGTAAACCAGGGCATAATAACTGTAGGAACCTCCGGCCACTGCCAGAAGCAGCAGAACCAGCAGAAGCCGGAGATATTTTCTGCGTCTGTTTTTCCTTCCGTTTTTTCTCTTATCGGTCTTCATGGCTGCACTTCCTGTATAATTATAGTATTGTTTATCATAAACTATTTTTTCCCGAAATACAACTGAAAGTCAGAAAAACTAAAAAAGCTGTGGAGACACCCGCAGACAGAGGAAGGGCCGGTATCTCGGGATACCGGCCAATATGAAAAAGGAAATCTAAAATAACTTTACCACATTGATAATGAGGGGGGACGGGAGGCATCTGTGATGACCTCCCGCAACAAAGTGTGGTTCGCTTTGTTGAGTATTATATTACACGGGAAATGTGATGAAACTGTGACTTTGAGATAAATGATTTATAAAATTTGAAAACAAACTGTAAAAAACCTGAAAAGAAAATCCGCAGGAAAAAGCCTGCGGACAGAGGAAGGGCCGGTACCCTGCGATACCGGCCAATATGAAAAAGGAAATCTAAAAAATAACTTTTACCACATGTATGAGGGGGGATGGGAGGCTATCTGGGATAACCTCCCGTAACAAAGTGTGGTTCGCTTTGTTGAGTATTATATTACACGGAAAATGTGATAAAAGTGTGGCCGTGGAATAAAGCATTTATAAATTTTGGAAAGATTTCATGATGAAAATCTTACGAAAACCATAAGATCACAGTTTCAGGCTGCGATACCGGTTCAGGCAGGCAAAAATTTCCTGTCTCCGGGGCAGGGCCATGGGAGAGGCGATATAGGAATCCTCCTCCAGCGCGTCCAGTCCCCGGGATTCCAGAAGCTGCACAAGTTCTTCCACAATCTGCTGCATGGTTTTTTTGCCGTCCAGCAGGTGAAGCTGGGCGTAGCGCAGGATGGAGGACAGGGCGTTGACCTGTTCGGAATCCACCAGCTGTTCCAGATATCTCAGCTCAATGGTCTCATGGTTGACGGAAATGCCGTCCGTGCCCAGGGATTTCATTTTCACTTTCCGATCCTCGCCGAAAGCCCGCTCCGGACGGGGCCGGCGGTCAAAATCCGGCTGCGTTTTCCGGGGAGCCGAAGGGGTGATGGAGGGAAATGCCGCTGCCTCCCGCCGGGCCGCCTCCGTGATATCCATGGGCTTGTAGTGGTCCATCTGAAGAATGGTGTCCGCCACATGGAAGTAGGAACCGGAACTTCCGGCCACCAGGATGGTGGAAATTCCTTTTTCCCTGGAAAGCCACTGCACCCGCTCAATAAACGGGGTGATGGGCTCCTGGTTCGGGTGCACCACCCGCTGCATCAGCTCGTCCCGGATCATGAAGTTGGTGGCGCTGGTGTCCTCGTCGATGAGCAGCAGCCGGCTTCCCGTCTCCATGGCTTCCACCACGTTGGCTGCCTGGGAAGTACTGCCGCTGGCGTCCTCCGTATAAAAGGCAGTGGTATCCTTGTGGTTGGGCAGGTCGTTGATGAACATGGAAATATCCGTTTTTTTGATGCTGCGTCCATCCTCCGCGCGGATTTTTACCCCGTCGCTTTCCGTGATCACATATTCCCTTCCATCTCCGGCAATATGGTTGTAGACGCCCAGCTCCAGAGCCTTCAGAAGGGTGGATTTTCCATGGTAGCCGCCGCCCACAATCAGCGTGATGCCCCGGGGAATACCCATACCGGTCAGGGCTCCCTTATGGGGAAGGTTCAGGGTCACTTCCAGGGAAGCGGGGGAGACGAAGGGCACCGCCTCTTTCATGGGACGGGAAGAAACGCCGGATTCTCTGGGCAGGAGGGAACCGTTGGCCACAAAGGCCGCCAGATTCCGTTTGGAAAGCTCGCCGCGGATGTAGGCCTGATCCTCCGCCAGATCCCGGACAGCCCGCAGACGGTTGGCGTCCAGATTTTTATAGTACAGGGATTCCCGCACACATACCGGAAGAAATTCAAACAGGATGCGGGTCAGCTCGGTGGAATTGATGGTGCGGCCGTTGGCGGGGAAGCCCACCTCCAGGCGAACAAGCACTTCGCCGGTGGAAGGATGGATCCGGCAGGCAGTCCGGTCCAGCACCTCCTGCCGGCAGTGGCTGATGGAGATCAGGCCGCTTTTTCCGGAGCCTTTGGCGCGGAAATTGAAACGGTCGATTTTCTGATGAAACAGGCGGATCAGGTGATCCTGAAGCGCGATCCGGGTTTCTGCAGACCGGTAGAGCTCAGCGGGAAATCCGGCCTGTTTCGGGCTCACCCGCACGCTGACCTTGGAAGGCGCGGCAAAGGGATCCCCCTGTACATGATCGATGCCGAGAACGTATCCCGGGAAAGCATAGGCGCCCCGGGTCTGTTTGTAGGCGGGGTAGCTTTTCCGGTTAATCTGATAAAGAAGCTGTCTTAAATCTTCTGCTGTTTTCATAAATTCCCTCTCTTTCTGTCCAAATGGCCATAAAGGTATCTCCGGCTAGTATACCAAATTCTCAAAAATATGCAACGGATAGGAAGGGGAATCTTCACGGCGGCAAAGCCGAAATGCAGAATTGTCGCTAAATTGTCCGGCAAAAAGAAGTGCAGAATGAAAGCAGGCCTGATATAATAAAGAAGAAAGCCTCTGGGGCCGCGGGAACGTGAATATCCGGAAATCTGCCGGAAGGCCCGGGGGCAAATGACTGGGAGAGGAGCGTTATATCTATGGAAATCGAACGGAAATTTCTGGTGAAGGAGCTTCCTGAAAATCTGGAACAGTACCCGCACCGGGAACTGGAGCAGGGATATCTCTGTACGGCCCCGGTGGTGCGTGTGCGCCGGGATGGGGACCGTTATGAGCTGACATATAAATCGGGAGGACTGATGATGCGGGAGGAGTATAACCTGCCGCTGACCCGGGAGGGGTATGAGCATCTGCTTCCCAAAACGGACGGGATTGTGATCCGCAAGACCCGCTATGTACTTCCGGAGGATGGCGGGCTTTCCATTGAACTGGATCTGTTTCACGGGGAGTATGAGGGACTGGCGCTGGCGGAGGTGGAATTTCCGTCCAGAGAGGAGGCGGAAGCCTATCAGCCCCGCCCGTGGATGGGAGAGGATGTGACCATGTCGGGAAAATACCACAACAGCGTCATGAGCAGAGCCAAAAACCAGGAGCCCTCCGGCGCCTGACGGCTGCCGCGAAAGATCTGTCCGGCCGTCCGGAGAATGAAAATTTGCATATATCAAATGCGGAGAATGGAATATACGGAAATAAGAAAGAATTGCAAATTATCAGATTGTTTCAATTCTTGCGTATCTGCGGTAACTTATAAACTAAAGAAAGGAGCAGGTGCTATGGACTATAAACGGATGAACGACTTCCGGATGCTGGGCCTGACCATCGCCTACTATCGGAAGCTGCGCGGAATGACTCAGGCAGATCTGGCAGAAGCGACACAGCTGAGCCGTACTCATATCAGCAATATCGAAGCGCCTAACGGAAAAACATCGATTTCTCTCAATAAGCTGTTTGATATTGCCGAAGTGCTGGAAGTTCCCATGAAAGATTTGTTTGACTTCCGGGACAGATAACAGAACATATGGAAAGGAAAGCCGCCGTGGTGTCTTAGAAGACATGCGGCGGCTTTTTGTGCGATAAGCCCGGAGGACGACCGCCGTGCTTGCACGGGCGGGCATCCGACGGGTAACGGTCATCGAGCGGCTCTGAAATTATATCAGTTTTCCAGGGCTGCCTCGGCGAATTCTGTGGTGACCACGCCTTCGTAGTCCGCCCGTTTTTCCAGTTCCCCGGCGCTCTCCAGAATATCCTGCAGCAGATCGAAGGATTCCTCCTCAAAGATCAGATCCGTTTTCCAGGTATCCTGCTCCAGATACCGGTTTACGATGGTGGTGACGGTTTCCAGATCATTTTCCGGGAACTGGGGCAGAATCACCTGAGCGATTTCTTCAGCGCTGTGAGAGTTTACATAATCAACACCCCTCTGAAGGGCATTGGTAAATTTCTGAATGATGTCGGGATGCTCCTCAATATAACTGCTTTTGGCGCTGTAGGAGGTGTAGGGAACGTAGCCGGATTCCACGCCGCAGGAAGCCACCACATAGCCGGCCCCTTCCTGTTCCAGCGCAGTGGCGGAAGGTTCAAATTCTATGGTGAAATCTCCCTGGCCGCCGGAAAACGCAGCTGCTGTGGAGCCGAAGTCGATACTCTGATTGATATCCATATCTGTTTCCGGATCCAGACCCTTCTGCTTCAGGATATATTCGAAAACCATTTCCGGCATTCCGCCTTTGCGGCCGCCAAGAATATTTTTCCCTTTCAGATCACTCCATTCAAAGTCCGGCATTTCCTCCCGGGCCACCACAAAATTCCCGGCCCGCTGGGTTCCCTGCGCGAAATTGATCACCGGATCATTGGCGCCTTCCAGATAGGCGTACACGGACGCCTCCGCGCCCATAAAACCGATCTGTGCATCACCGGAAATGACGGCGGCCATCACCTTGTCGGCGCCGTAGCCGTTCACCAGATCCAGCTGGATTCCCTCCTCCTCAAAATATCCTTCCTCAATGGCCACATACTGGGGCGCGTAGAAGATGGAATGAGCCACCTCATTGAGGGTCACCTTCACGGTTTCCTGCTCATGGCTGTCGCCGGCGGGAGTCTCCGTTTCCCCGGAATCCGTCTCCTCCTGCAGCGTTTCGGCGGATTCCGGCTGCTGGCCGCTATCTTTTCCGCATCCCGCAAAAGCGGTGCAGGCCAGTGCGGACACCAGCCCGAAAGCAATCCATTTCTTTTTCATAAAGCTCCTCCTGTAAGCTGCCGGCCGGACAACAGGGGCGGCAGCTGTGATTCTTTCCGTATTAGAGTATGCAGAAGGGCCGGATATGTGCGGCCCCGGGAAACAGAACAGAATCGCCCGGGGCCTGCGGGCATGTACCGGGAGGGCAAAGGGGAAAGACCAAACGGCCACAGGATTTTCCAGAAAACCCGGGAATCCTCTTGCGGGATTGGAGCCTTTCGTTCATAATAAAACATATGGACACAGAAAAAAGCCCCCGCGAGGGGGAGCGGCTAAAACAGGAGGCCCCCGCAGGGGAACCTTTATGACAGCAGGGCCGGAAAAGAGGAAATCCCGCAGGGGGATCCCTCTATGGCCATTGGGCCGGCAAAGGAGGAAATCCCGCAAGGGGATCCCTCTATGGCCATGCGGCCGGAAAAGGAGGAAATCATGAAGATTGGATTTATCGGATGTGGAAACATGGCGTCTGCCATGATCGGAGGTATTTTGAAAAAACAGGTGGCATCGCCGGAGGAGATCCTGGCGTCCGCCAGAACGGAAGCCAGCCGCCGGAAGGCGGAGGAAGCTTTCGGGATCGCGGTGACGGAGGACAACCGCCGGGTGGCGGCGTTTGCGGACCTGCTGATTCTGGCGGTGAAGCCTTTCTATTATCAGGAGGTTATCGCGGAAATCAAAGACAGCGTCCGTCAGGAGACGGTGGTGGTATCCATTACCCCTGGGAAAACACTGGCATGGCTGGAAGAACAGTTTGGGCGTCCTATGCGGCTGGTGCGCACCATGCCCAACACGCCCGCTCTTGTGGGGGAGGCGATGAGCTGCGTATGCGGCGGCAGCCAGGCTGGCCCGGAGGATGTGGAAATGGTGTGCCGGGTGTTTGAGGGCTTTGGAAAGACGGAAATTGTCACGGAAGAGCTGATTGACGTGGTGGTGGGAGCCAGCGGAAGCGCTCCGGCCTATGTGTTTCTGTTTATTGAAGCTGTGGCGGACGGAGCCGTGGCGGAAGGAATGTCCAGAGCCCAGGCCTACCGGTTCGCCGCTCAGGCTGTGCTGGGAAGCGCGAAGATGGTGCTGGAAACCGGTATTCATCCCGGTCAGCTGAAGGATATGGTGTGCTCCCCCCGGGGAACCACCATCGAGGCAGTGGGCGTTCTGGAAGAAAAAGGATTTCGCAGCGCGGTGATGGAAGCTGTGCGCGCCTGCATCCGGAAAAGCAGGGAGTGCTGATCTTCTGCCGGGAGGCAGAAGATTTGGAAGGTGCTGTCCCGCCGGATGGGGGCTGTGGAGGGAGAATCTGTGCCTCTGCCCGCCCGTATGAAAACCGCGGACAGAGGCGGCATCCTCCGGTCTGCGCATCAGGAATACAGCATTGAGCGGATCAGATTCAGCACTTCCCCGCGCTGCCGGGGTGTAAGCCGGTGGAAATCTCCCAGCAGCTGCCGGTCCTGAGAAGTAAAATCCGGCAGACCGGTGAGCACCTGTTCGGCAGGGATTTTGAGAATCCCGAAAATCTGGATCAGCGTATCCATGGAAGGACAGCGGCGGCCCGTTTCGTAATTGCAGTAGGTCTGGCGGCTGATATGGAGCAGCTGGCTCATCTGTTCCTGGGTCATGTGACGGCGGACGCGCTCCTGCCGGAGAATTTCCGACAGATATTCCTGAAACATAGTACCACCCCATGAAAAAGTATAGCATGAAATAACGGATTTTCCGGCGGCTTCGACAGAATAAGTAAAAAGCGGACAGAATCAAAGGTGCCGGTTTCTGCGGCCGGGAGAAGAGGTTTTTGACAGGGACAACTTTGAAAAATAAATATATAATATAGAAAGGAAGAGAGAGTATGGCAAAAGTATATGTATTTCTGGCAGACGGATTTGAGGAAGTGGAGGGCCTGACGGTTGTGGATCTTCTCAGAAGAGCGGGAGAGGATGTGGAGATAGTCTCCATCATGGGAAGAAAACAGATCACCGGATCCCACAATATCCGGGTGGAGGCGGACAGCCTGTTTGAGGAAACGGGATTTTCCGGCGGGGATCTGCTGGTGCTTCCGGGAGGAATGCCGGGAACCCGGTATCTGGGTGCCCACGAAGGGCTGTGCCGGCTTCTGGGCGAGTGGAACCGGGAAGGAAAACGGATCGGTGCCATCTGTGCCGCCCCCAGCGTGCTGGGTGATCTGGGGATTCTGGAAGGACGGGAAGCGGTATGCTATCCCGGATTTGAAGAGCGGCTTGCGGGCGCGCGGATCGGAAACGGAAAAGTGGCAGTGGACGGAAACATCACCACCAGCCGCGGCGTGGGTACCGCCATCGCGTTTGCAGCTGCCCTGATTGAGCAGCTGGAGAGCAAAGAAAAGGCGGAGGAGATCAAAAAATCCATTATTTACGGGCATTTCTCATAAAAAATACTGGCGTTTTCCAAAGGCTTGTGTTATACTACTCAAATGTATGAGTGTGAAAAAATACAGAAAAATATTTCCATAGATAGAAGGAGGAAAACACGGCAATGAGCGTAAAAGTGGAAAAACTTGAGAAAAACATGGCGAAGCTGACAATGGAAGTTCCCGCTGAGGAACTGGAGAAAGCGATTCAGGGCGCTTATCTGAAGCAGAAGAACAGAATCAACATTCCGGGATTCCGCAGAGGAAAAGCACCGAGAGCCATGATCGAAAAAATGTACGGAGCCGGCATCTTTTATGAAGACGCAGCCAACGCTCTGATTCCGGAGGCATATTCCAAGGCAGTTGACGAGTGCGGCGAGACCATCGTTTCCCGTCCGTCCATCAGCATCGAGCAGCTGGAGAAGGGCAAACCCTTCATCTTCACCGCTGAGGTGGCGCTGAAACCGGAAGTTGTGCTGGGCGACTACAAGGGACTGGAAGTTCCCAAGAGCGACCTGGAGGTTACCGAGGAGGAAATCGCCGGAGAGCTGAAGAGAGAGCAGGAGAACAACTCCAGATCCATCGATGTGGATGACAGAGCCGTTATGGATGGAGATAAAGTAACTCTGGACTTCGAGGGTTCCGTGGACGGAGAGGCTTTCGAGGGAGGAAAGGGCACCGATTACCCGCTGACCATCGGATCCGGCGCGTTCATTCCGGGATTTGAGGAGCAGCTGGTAGGCGCCGAGATCGGCCAGGAGAAGGAAGTAAACGTAACCTTCCCGGAGAACTATCAGGCAAAAGAGCTGGCAGGAAAAGCAGCCGTGTTCAAATGCACCGTAAAGAAAATCGAGATGAAAGAGCTTCCGGAGCTGAACGATGATTTCGCCAAGGACGTATCCGAGTTCGACACTCTGGAGGAGTACAAGGCAGACATCAAGAAGAACCTGGAGGAGAAGAAGGCAGACGCAGCCAAGAGATCCAGAGAGGACGCTGCTGTGGAGAAAGCCATCGAGAACGCTTCCATGGAGATTCCGGACGCTATGCTGGAGACCCAGGTAGACCAGATGCTGGATGATTTCGCCAGAAGAATCCAGGCACAGGGCCTGAGCATGGAGCAGTATATGCAGTTTACAGGGGCTACCCAGGACGCCATGAGAGAGCAGATGAAGCCCCAGGCCATGAAGAGAATCCAGACCCGTCTGGTGCTGGAGAAGATCGCCGAGGCCGAGAATATCCAGATTTCCGACGAGAGACTGGATGAGGAAATCGCGAAGATGGCCGAGATGTACAAGATGGAGGCCGACAAGCTGAAAGAGATGATGGGAGACTATGAGAAAGACCAGATGAAGAAAGATCTGGCCGTTCAGGAAGCGGTAACCCTGATCTCTGACGCTGCTGTGGAGGCTGCTGAGTAATCTGGCAGGCGAATTTTGGCAACCTGGAATCTGCCGCTATCGCGGCGGCGGACTTTCGCAGTAACATAGAAAGAAGGCTTGAGAATGAGTTTAGTACCTTATGTCATTGAACAGACCAGCAGAGGCGAGAGAAGCTATGACATTTATTCCCGTCTGCTGAAAGACCGGATCATCTTTCTGGGTGAAGAGGTGACCGATGTGAGCGCCAACCTGATCGTGGCGCAGCTGCTGTTTCTGGAGTCCGAGGATCCGGGAAGAGATATCCATCTGTATATCAACAGCCCGGGCGGATCCGTAACAGCCGGTATGGCCATCTATGACACCATGCGCTATATCAAGTGCGACGTTTCCACCATCTGTATGGGAATGGCAGCCAGCATGGGCGCGTTCCTTCTGGCAGGAGGAACAAAGGGCAAGCGTCTGGCGCTGCCGCACGCGGAAATCATGATTCATCAGCCGTCCGGCGGGGCGCAGGGACAGGCCACAGAGATTCAGATTGTGGCGGATCATATTCTGAAGACCAAGCATAACCTGAACTCCATTCTGGCAGCAAATACGGGACAGCCCCTGGAGAAAGTTGCTCAGGACACTGAGAGAGACAATTATATGTCTGCCCAGGAGGCGCTGGAATATGGACTGATCGATAAGGTAATTACCAACAGATAACAGGCATGCAAAAGAGGGGGCTGCACAGTGCGGCGCCCTCTTAGCAGTTCAGGATAACAGAAGCCCCCGCAGGGCTTGTTCATGCCCTGCTTTCACAGATAAAAATAGAAAGGAAATGAGCTATGGCTTTGAAAAATGGCGACAACAGGATTCGCTGCTCTTTCTGCGGGAAGACGGAGGAACAGGTACGCAAGCTGATCGCGGGGCCGGAAGGCGCCTATATCTGCGATGAATGTATCGAAATCTGCTCCGAGATCATCAGCGAAGAATTTACCAATGATTATGTGGAGGATTCCGGAGAAATCAATCTGATGACACCCAGAGAGATGAAAGAGATCCTGGATGAATATGTGGTGGGACAGGACGAGGCTAAAAAGGTGCTGTCCGTGGCGGTGTACAATCATTATAAGAGAGTGCTTTCCGCGGACTCCAGCGATGTGGAGCTTCAGAAGAGCAACATTCTGATGCTGGGACCCACCGGATCCGGAAAGACCTATCTGGCACAGACCCTGGCAAAGATGCTGAACGTTCCCTTCGCCATCGCCGACGCCACCACCCTGACGGAGGCCGGTTATGTGGGCGAGGATGTGGAAAATATTCTGCTGAAGATTATTCAGGCAGCGGATTACGATATCGAGCGTGCCCAGCACGGTATTATCTATATCGATGAGATCGATAAGATCACCAGAAAATCCGAAAATCCCTCCATCACCAGAGATGTCTCCGGTGAGGGCGTGCAGCAGGCACTGCTGAAAATTCTGGAGGGAAGTGTGGCCAGTGTTCCTCCTCAGGGAGGACGGAAGCACCCCCATCAGGAATTTATCCAGATCGATACCACCAACATTCTCTTCATCTGCGGAGGCGCCTTTGAGGGACTGGACAAGATCATCGAGTCCCGCCAGGACACCAAAGCCATCGGATTCAACGCTTCTCTGGGAATGAGAGAGAATAAGAACGTGGGCGAGATTCTGAAAGAAGTGATGCCCCAGGATTTCATCAAATTCGGCATGATTCCCGAGTTCATCGGAAGGGTGCCTGTGGTGGTATCCTTAAATGCCCTGGACGAGGCGGCGCTGGTGAAGATTCTGACAGAGCCGAAGAATTCTCTGGTGAAGCAGTATAAAAAGCTGTTTGAGCTGGATGATGTGGAGCTGGATTTTGACGAGGATGCGCTGAATGAGGTGGCGAAGATCGCCATGGAGAGAAAGACAGGAGCTAGAGGACTGCGTTCCGTTATGGAGAAAACCATGACCGACGTGATGTTCGACGCGCCCTCCGACAGCTCCATGCAGAAATGTATTATCACAAAAGACGCGGTGACGGGCAAGAGCGCTCCGGTGATCGTTCACGGAGAGAAAAAGATACCCAAGAGGAGATCCTCTGTGAAGCGCCAGGGCAGACCGGAAACCGCCTGACGGGAGAAATCGAATCTATGAATCAGTTGATACAGGTGATGCCGGCGGTGGCTCTTCGGGGAGCCACCATTTTGCCGGATATGATCGTTCATTTTGACATCAGCCGTGAAAAATCCATCCGGGCGGTGGAGGAGGCCATGACCCAGGATCAGAAGATTTTCCTGGTGACCCAGAAAAGCCCGGAGGTGGAGCAGCCCAGGTTCGGCGATCTGCACCGGATCGGCACCGTGGCCGTGATCAAGCAGGTGGTCCGGATGCCGAAAAATGTGATCCGGGTGCTGGTGGAAGGTCAGGAGCGGGGCGAGCTGACAGAGCTGGAGGAGGATCTTCCTTATCTGGAAGCCGAGGTGGCCGCCTTCGACATCGTCCAGGAGGAGTATCCGGATACGGTGCAGGAGGCCATGCTGCGCAGCCTGAAAGAAATTTTCACCGCTTACTGTCAGGAGAACAGAAAAATCAGCAAGGAGCTGGCCGGACAGATTCTGGAAATCAACCGGGTGGACCGGCTGGTGGACCAGATTGCCGTACATATCCCCATGAGCTGGGAACAGCGGCAGAAGATTCTGGATGCCGTGCAGCTGGACGACCGCTATGAGCTGCTGGGGGTGATCATGAGCAATGAGATCCAGGTGATGCAGCTGAGGGATGAGATCCAGAAGAAGGTCAAGGAACGGATCGACAAAAATCAGCGGGAGTACATTCTCCGGGAGCAGTTAAAATTGATCCGGGAGGAGCTGGGGGAGGATACCACCGTCTCCGACGGAGACCGCTTTCTGGAGGCTGTGCAGAAGCTGAAGGCCTCCAGGGAAATCAAGGAGAAGATCACCGAGGAGATCCGCCGGTTCAAGAATGTGGGAAACAACAATTCCGAGAGCCAGGTGATGCGGGGTTATATCGAGACCCTGCTGAAGCTGCCCTGGGGCAAGGCATCCAGGGACAACCGGGATATGGAGAAAGCCTGGGAGGTGCTGCAGGCGGACCATTACGGGCTGGATAAGGTGAAGGAGCGGGTTATGGAGTTCCTGGCAGTCCGTACGCTGACGAAGAAGGGGGAAAGCCCCATTCTCTGTCTGGTGGGCCCGCCGGGAACGGGAAAAACTTCCATTGCCCGGTCTGTGGCCAGAGCCCTGAATAAAAAATATGTGCGGATTTCCCTGGGAGGCGTCCGGGATGAGGCGGAGATCCGGGGACACCGGAGAACGTATGTGGGGGCCATGCCGGGAAGAATCGCGGCGGGGCTTATCCAGGCAGGCGTGAAGAATCCGCTGATGCTGCTGGATGAGATCGACAAGGTCAGCAGCGATTATAAGGGAGACACTGCTTCCGCCCTTCTGGAGGTACTGGATTCCGAGCAGAACAGCCGGTTCGCCGATCATTACGTGGAGCTGCCGGTGGACCTGTCGGAGGTGCTGTTTATCGCCACTGCCAATGATCTTCAGACCATTCCCCGGCCGCTGATGGACCGGATGGAGATCATTGAGATTTCCAGCTATACCGGCAATGAGAAGGAGCACATTGCCCGGGAGCATCTGATCGAGAAACAGGAGAAGGCCAACGGCCTGAAGCCGGGACAGCTGACCATCTCAGAGGAAGCGCTGCGGGCCATAATTAACGGATATACGAAAGAGGCCGGCGTGCGGAATCTGGAGCGGATGCTGGGACGGATCTGCCGGAAAACCGCCAGGAAGATCCTGGAGGAGCATCAGAATACGGTGGAAGTAACCAGAGAAAATCTGGAGGATTTTCTGGGAAAATCCCGCTACAGCTACCAGATGGTCAACGAAAAGGACGAGGTGGGTATCGTCCGCGGTCTGGCATGGACCAGTGTGGGCGGCGATACCCTGCAGATCGAAGTGAATCTGATGCCGGGGAAGGGAGAATTTCTCCTGACCGGCCAGCTGGGAGACGTGATGAAGGAGTCTGCCCAGGCAGGCATCAGCTATCTGCGTTCCGTGGCTGACCAGTACGGCATCGAAGCGAAATTTTTCCGGGAGCATGATATCCACATCCACATCCCGGAGGGAGCGGTGCCGAAGGACGGCCCCTCCGCGGGAATCACCATGGCTACCGCCATGTTTTCCGCCATTACGGGGAAACCGGTGCGGGCCAATGTGGCCATGACCGGTGAAATCACTCTGAGAGGGCGGGTGCTGCCCATCGGGGGCCTGAAAGAGAAGCTTCTGGCGGCGAAAAACGCGGGGATTACCACGGTGCTGGTGCCCGCGAAAAACCGCCCGGATGTGGAAGAAATCGACCGGGAAATCACAGAGGGTATCCGGATCGTTTATGTGGAACATATGAGCCAGGTGCTGGAAGAAGCGCTGGCAGAGTAATCCCTGCGGGGATCCCTCTATGGCCATTCGGCCAGTAATAACGAAAGGAGAGCGTAATGGTAATTAAACAGGTTTCGCTGGATATTGTCTGCGGGATTACCAGCAAGCTTCCGGACACCGGCCGTCCGGAAATCGCTTTTGCGGGGAAGTCCAATGTGGGAAAATCTTCCTTGATCAACGCGCTGATGAACCGGAAGGCGCTGGCCCGCACCAGCTCCTCGCCGGGAAAAACCCAGACCATTAATTTTTATAATGTGAACGGAGACATTTACCTGGTGGATCTTCCGGGATACGGGTACGCCCGGGCTTCGGAGGAGATCAAGGCGAAATGGGGAAAGCTGATCGAGGATTATCTGCACCAGTCCAGGGAAATCCGCGCGGTGCTGCTTCTGATTGATATCCGCCATGAGCCCTCCGGCAATGACAAGATCATGTACCGGTGGATTCTGGACCACGGTTATGAGCCGGTGATCATTGCCACAAAACTGGACAAAATCAAGAGAAGTCAGCTGCAGAAGCAACTGAAGCTGATCCGGGAGGGCCTGCAGGTGGTTCCCGGCACGAAGATCCTTCCTTTTTCCGCTCAGACAAAGCAGGGAAGGGAAGAAATCTGGGAGCTGATCGATAACCTCACCGGTTTCGGCCAGCCGGAGGCAGAAAACCAGGAGGATGGGGAGCCACAGGGCTGAACCGCCACGTTTTTTCTCCCTTTCCGGCCGGAATCTGCCGGGAAAATCGGTGAAAAGCAGGGGAAAACACGGGAATCCGGCAGTTTTGCCTTGTAATATAGAAGAAAATCCGCTACAATAGGGCTGATATTTTGGAGTTTTCCGGGATATCAGCCCTGCTGCGTTTTCTGCTTTGGTACCGAAGGAGAATATGCATATACAGGAGTTTTCTGTGTATGGTTTCGGGCCGTTTTCGCAGGACTGCGCGGCATGGAAGAGGAGCAATGGAAGAGAAAAGACAGAAAGACCAGGTGGTTTTATGGGAATAATAAAAGCGACAAAACTGGTGTATGATTACCTGAAATATGGCGAGGAGGGTCAGGAACCGGAGGTGAACCGGGCCATTGACCAGGTGGACCTCGATGTGAAGGAAGGCCAGTTTATTGCGGTGCTGGGACATAACGGCAGCGGAAAGTCCACGCTGGCCAAACAGATCAACGCGCTGCTGGTGCCCACGGAGGGAACCCTGTGGGTGGATCAGATGGATACCTCCTCCGAGGCGGATGTGTGGAGAATCCGGCAGAAAGCAGGAATGGTATTTCAAAATCCGGATAATCAGATTATCGGAAATATGGTGGAAGAGGATGTGGGGTTCGGACCGGAAAATCTGGGGGTTCCCACAGAGGATATCTGGAAACGGGTGGATGAGAGCCTGCAGGCGGTGGGGATGACCGCCTACCGGCGTCAGTCTCCCAATAAGCTGTCCGGCGGCCAGAAACAGCGGGTGGCCATCGCGGGCGTTATGGCCATGCACCCCCGGTGCATTGTGCTGGATGAGCCCACTGCCATGCTGGATCCCAATGGACGCAAAGAGGTGCTGAAGGCAGTGCGAAAGCTGAACCAGCAGGAAGGCGTTACGGTGATCCTGATCACCCATTATATGGAAGAAGTGGTTTTCGCGGACGATATCTATGTGATGGACAGCGGGCGGATTGTCATGCACGGTACGCCGCGGGAAATCTTTTCCCAGGTGGATCTGCTGAAAAAATACCGGCTTGACGTGCCCCAGGCGACGCTGCTGGCCCATGAGCTGATTCAGGCAGGAGTGCCGCTGAAGGAAGGGATCCTTACCCGGGAGGAACTGGTACAGGAACTGACCGGAAAGGAAATCCGCATTCCCAAAGACGCGGTTTCAGGGCACAAAGCGCAGGAAACAGAGGCAGCGGAAAGCCCTGCCGCACGCCCCGGAAAAACAGCGAAGCAGCCGGTGCTGCGGCTGGAGCATGTGTACTATACCTACAGCCCGGGAACTGCCTATGAGATGCACGCCCTGAAGGATGTGAACCTTGAACTTCCCCAGGGCCAGTTTGTGGGAATGATCGGTCATACCGGCAGTGGAAAGTCCACGCTGACCCAGCTGCTGAATGGCCTGGTGCGGCCCACCGATGGGACGGTATTGTTTGAAGGGGAGAATATCTGGGAAGAAAATTATCCGCTGCGGAGCCTGAGAAGTCAGGTGGGACTGGTATTCCAGTATCCGGAGCATCAGCTGTTTGAGACGGATGTGCTGGCGGATGTGTGTTTTGGCCCCAAAAATCAGGGACTTTCCCAGGAGGAATGTGAGAAAAGGGCCCGGGAGGCGCTGAAGCATGTGGGACTGGGGGAGGAATTTTACGCAAAATCCCCCTTTGAGCTGTCCGGCGGCCAGAAACGGCGGGTGGCCATTGCCGGGGTGCTGGCCATGAATCCCAAGGTGCTGATTCTGGATGAGCCCACCGCGGGGCTGGATCCCCGGGGAAGAGATGAGATCCTGGATCAGATCGCAAGCCTGCACCGGGTTCGCGGAATCACTATTCTTCTGGTATCCCACAGTATGGAGGATATCGCCCGCTATGTGGAGCGGATTATCGTGATGAATCACGGGGAGAAGGCCTTTGACGGTCCGCCGAAGCAGGTGTTCGCGCATTACAAAGAGCTGGAGACCATGGGACTGGCGGCGCCCCAGATCACCTATATCGTTCACGATCTGAAGGAAGCGGGGCTTTTGGTGGATACGGAGGCAACCACGGTGGAAGAGGCCAGGGATACGATCCTTTCAGCGCTGGGGAAAAGAGGAGAATTATGTTAAGAGATATTACAATCGGACAGTATTATCCGGTGAATTCCGTGCTGCACAGGCTGGATCCCCGGGTGAAACTGGTAAGTACGCTGATCTATATCGTTTCACTGTTTGTATTTGATTCCATCATCGGTTATGTGATTGCGGCCATCTTTCTGGCGTCCATGATCAAACTTTCCCAGGTGCCTTTCCGCTTTATGGTAAAGGGTCTGAAGCCGGTGGTGGTACTGCTGTGCATTACCCTGTTTTTCAACCTGATTTTCACTCCGGGGGAGGCGGTATTTTCCATCTGGATTATCACAGTAACCAGGGAAGGTATTCAGCTGGCGGTGCGGATGGGTATCCGGCTGGTATTTCTGGTGATCGGAGCCTCTCTGATGACGCTGACCACCACGCCGAACCAGCTGACGGACGGTCTGGAGCGGTTGCTGAAACCGCTGAATCATATCCATGTTCCGGTGCATGAAATTTCCATGATTATGTCCATCGCCCTTCGTTTTATCCCCATTCTGCTGGATGAAACGGACAAGATTATGAAGGCGCAGACGGCCAGAGGGGCGGATTTTGAAAGCGGCGGCCTGGTGCGGAAGGTGAAGGCTATGGTGCCGCTGCTGGTGCCGCTGTTTATCTCCGCATTTCGCAGGGCCAACGATCTGGCCATGGCCATGGAGGCCAGATGTTATCACGGCGGCGAGGGGCGGACCCAGATGAAGCCGCTGATCTATCAGAAACGGGATTATGTGGCTTACGGGATTGTCTGGGCATATCTGGCGGTGAGCATCGTATTCCGGGTACTGGGAATCTGAAATTGAGTTTTCCGCCGTTTTCTCCGGAAAGGAAACAGAGAGAGGAGAGCGTGTATGAAGCGGGTAAAACTGATTGTCGCTTATGACGGAACCAACTACTGCGGCTGGCAGGTGCAGCCCAACGGCCTGGCGGTGCAGGAGGTGGTGAACCGGTGCCTGAGCCAGCTTCTGCGGGAGGATATCTCCGTGATCGGGGCCAGCCGTACCGACGCGGGTGTCCATGCCCTGGGAAATGTGTGCGTATTTGACACCCACTCCCGGATGCCCGCGGAGAAAATTTCGCTGGCGCTGAATACGTATCTTCCGCCGGATATCCGGATTCAGGATTCCTGCCAGGTGCCAGAGGATTTTCATCCAAGGTTTCAGAACACTATAAAAACCTACGAATACCGGATTTACAACCGGAAATTTCCGGATCCCACCAAACGGCTGTATACATTTTTCTATTACTATCCTCTGGATGTGGGGAAAATGCGCCGGGGAGCCGCGTATCTGGTGGGCGAACACGATTTCCGCAGTTTTTCCACCGCAAAGCCGGGGGTGGACAACACGGTGCGCACCATCTATTCCCTGGAGGTGAGCCGCTCCGCGGATGACGTGATTACCCTGCGGATCACCGGGAACGGATTTCTCTATAATATGGTAAGAATTATTGCCGGCACGCTGATCCGGGTGGGCGGCGGCGCCTGTCCTCCGGAGCAGGTAAAGGAAATCCTGGAGGCAAAGGACAGGAACCTGGCCGGAGAGACCGCCCGGCCGGAAGGACTGACATTGGTGCAGATCCGCTATCCGGACTGGGAGAAAAGCATCTGCGCAAAAAGTGATCCCCGGGAGACCGCGGCAAATTCGGGGGAAAACTGCGGAAAAACATGAAAAAAACGGTTGACACGCACGGCCGCGTATAATATAATATCTCAATGTGACGAAGTGCGTAAATACCTGACCATAGCCCCGGTAAGGGTATTTTCCATGATAGATCCAACAGTTTAATTCAGATAATACAGGAGGGAAATCCATGAACAGTTTTATGGCTAATCCGGATAAGATTGAAAGAAAATGGTATGTAGTTGATGCTGAAGGATGTACACTGGGCCGTCTGGCTTCTGAGGTTGCCAGTGTTTTAAGAGGAAAGAACAAACCTGTTTTCACTCCTCATGTGGATACCGGCGATTATGTGATCGTAATCAACGCTGAGAAAGTAAAAGTAACCGGAAAGAAACTGGATCAGAAAGTATATTACAGCCATTCCGATTACGTAGGCGGAATGAAAGAGACCACTCTGAAAGAGATGTTGGCAAAGAAACCGGAGAAGGTTGTTGAGCTGGCCGTTAAAGGCATGCTGCCCAAGGGACCCCTGGGAAGACAGATGATCAAGAAGCTTCATGTGTATGCCGGAGCAGAGCATGCTCACGCAGCACAGAAACCGGAAGTATTAACATTTTAATGAGGAGGTAAGGAACATTGGCTAATACAAGATTCTACGGAACAGGAAGAAGAAAAAAATCTATCGCAAGAGTATATCTGATGCCGGGAACCGGTAAGATCACCGTTAACAAAAGAGACATCGACGATTACTTCGGTCTGGAGACCCTGAAAGTGGTTGTTCGTCAGCCCCTGGCTGCCACCGATACTGCAGACAAGTTCGATGTTCTGGTAAATGTTCACGGCGGCGGATTCACCGGACAGGCCGGAGCCATCCGTCATGGAATCTCCCGTGCGCTGCTGCAGGCAGACGCTGAGTACAGACCGATCCTGAAAAAAGCAGGATATCTGACCCGTGACCCGAGAATGAAAGAGAGAAAGAAGTACGGCCTCAAAGCCGCTCGTCGCGCTCCGCAGTTCTCCAAGAGATAATCAAAGCGTATACGCGCGATTACCTGCAATTACGAAGGAAATTTTATCCCGGAAGCTCTGGCTTCCGGGATTTTTCAAACAAATCTGAGAACAATTCTGAATGATATCGATCAGCAAACTGCTGAAAATCCCTGTTTAGATGGAAAAATGGAATACCTCTGCCTCTGAGTCATATGCAGTACGGAAGGAGCAGAGAGATTTATGAAATTCTACTGCAGAGAAAATTGAACAATTACAGCAGAAATGGAGTTTTATGTGATTCTGCAGTAGAAGAATCCTGGCGCCTGCTGCAGGAATTGAATTTTGAAAAAACCTGCAGTAGGAAAAGGTTAGTGCTACGGTAGAAAACGGGAAAAGTTAAATTGTACCGTAGGAAACGCCTGGAGTCTACTGCAGGAATCGAATTTTGAAAAATCCTGCGGTAGGAAAGATCAAATTGCTACGGTAGAAGCCAGAAAAAGCAAAAACGTACCGCAGGAAACACCTGGAGACTACTGTAGAGATAAATTTTGAAAAATCCTGCAGTAGGAAAAGGTTAAATGCTACGGCGGAAATCAGAAAAAGTAAAAACGTACCGTAGGAAACGTCTGAAGCCTACTGCAGAGATAGAATTTTGGAAAATTTTACAGTAGGGACCCCCCAAATTCTACGGTAGAAATGGGAAGAAGGGGGATCGTACCGTAAAGATCACGAATATCTTCTGCAGAAATAAAGTTTTGAGATGAAGACCCGCAGTGATGTTGCATCAGATATTATGTAAAGTGCCGCTGTAAACATAGAAGATATCCCCGGGCGGAATAAGAAATTTGCATATCTGCATGGAAGAGAAATGGAAAATTTCACAGCGGTAATTAATTTTTGTGTGGTATGGATGCGGAAAGGAGGTGAGATCTGAAATTCGGAAAAGGGTATTAGGTCATAAGATATGACGTCTGGTATTTCAAAGTATACTTTATCATGCGCAAAAAATAAAAAGGATCTGCAGAGAAAGGAGAAAGAC
>DVON01000095.1 GCA_018713585.1 Candidatus Pullilachnospira stercoravium
TAAAACATTAAAAATATATCGGGAGATATATTGACAAATTTCAAATATTGAGATAGGGGGAGAAATCTATGAAAAAGCGCAAATTTTCAATGACAGGGATTCTATTTCTTTCTTTTTCCGGGATGATATTCTTTTTTCTGCTGCTGATTACGTTTTGCGTTTCCGCTAATTTTTCCCAGACTTTTCGGGAATCCTCCAATGAAAAATATGAAAATCTCTTTGACCAGGCCAATGGCCAGCTTTCCATGGTCTTTTACAATATGTCCACACTGTCAGCCGTCCTGGACAACAGTCCGGAGCTGATCTCCGCCATCAACCTTTCCAGCAGGGGAAACAATACATACGAACGGCTTCAGAATGAGGCGCTGGCCCAGAAAATGCTGATGTCTGCTTCCAATTACTATCCCTATATCCGCAACATCACGATTCTGAAAAACGGAAACCGTTTTTCCATGACCAGCTCAGATCTCCCGCCTATTCCCGAGCTTTCTGAGGATTCTTCCGTTTTTGAAGCTCTCATTTCCGGAGAAAAAGAGCATCTGGTGCTTTCCGCGGAGGACAGTGGTTCCTACCTGTATATCCGGGCCTTTCAGCGCACCCGGATTGAACCATCGCCAGGTATTCTCATCGTGGAGCTTCAGGCTGATTTTCTGAATCAATGCCTGGAATCCGTGGCCAGCGACGACGGCGCCGTCATTCTGGCCTTCGATGCGAAGCAGCAGCTTTTATACACCAACAGAACCGATGATTCGGATTTTCTCCAGGAACAGATTCCACTTCTGGCCTCCACCGCCTCCGGCGAACAGGTTTCCCTGGGGAAAGAATCCTATCTGCTCACAAGAAAGACCAACGCGTTCTCGGACTGGACACTGGTTTCCCTGGTGCCCGCCAGCGCCTCCGCCCGGATCCTGTATCCCATATATCTGCAGATCCTTCCGCTTTTTGCCGCGGTGCTGGCCGTCTGCCTGCTGCTGACCTTCCTGCTGAGCCGCCTGATCACCCATCCCTTCCGGCCCCTTTTATCCTCCATGCGGCGGGCCCTGACCGGGGATTTTTCCTTCCGTCCGTATGCCACCCGCGTGACGGAAATTGATACGCTGATCAGCGGTTATTCCAGAATGGTGGCACGCATCAACAGCCAGATTGAGGAAATTCAGCGCATTGAAAAAGAAAAGCGGAAAACAGAGCTGGAAATCCTGCAGACCCAGATCAGCCCGCATTTTATCTATAACACGCTAAATTCCATACGGTATCTGGCGCTTATGCAGGATTCCCCGCGGATCGCTGAAATTATTGGCTCCTTTTCCTCGCTTCTGCAGCTGACCAGCAGCCATCCCAACGAGCTGATCCTTTTGTCGGATGAGCTGCAGGAAGTCTCCTGCTATATTGACATTATGAAATTCCGGTATAACGCGCCCCTCAGGATCCGATGGGAAATTCAGGAAAATACCCGGCAGCTGAAAACCTTAAAGCTGATTCTGCAGCCATTGGTGGAAAACTGCTTCTGTCACGCATTTCCACAACCGACGGACGAAGGGCAAATCATCATCCGCTCCCGCACCGGACAGGGACAGCTGATTCTGGAGATTGAGGACAATGGAAAAGGCTTTTCCCATACCGGTCCGGGCCTGCCTGCTTCCTCTGGAAACCGGCATCATAATATCGGACTGACAAACATTCAGAAACGAATTCGGCTGTGGTTTGGCGATGGCTGCGGACTGACAATCCGCTCGCTTCCCGGTCAGGGAACGCTGGTTACGCTTACCCAGCCGATTCTGGAAGAGCAGGAAACGACCTCCGTGGAAATTCAGCCGAAGGAGACAAACACCTGAAGGAGCGCTGGTTCACAAACGCTAAGATCCCGGTATTCATTTTTTAAGGAGGAAATGTACAATGATCCCTGTTATGATTGTAGAAGATGAATTTCTGGTCCGGCTGGGCCTGAAATCCCTGATTGACTGGAATGCCTACGGTTTTCAGATTGTGGCCGATGCCTCCGACGGCCAGAGCGCACTGCGACTCTATCAGCAATATAAGCCTTACCTGATTCTCACGGATATCCGCATGGAACCCATGGACGGACTGGCGCTCATGGAAGAAATCCGCAGGCAGGATCCGGATGTGAAATTTATTATCATCTCCGCTTATAGTGATTTCGCCTATGCCCAGAAAGCGATATCCTTCGGAGTCGAGCTGTATCTGAGCAAATCTACTTTGAAAAACGAAGAACTGGTTCAGGTACTTCCCCGCATCCGTGCCGCCTATGAGGCTACCCATGAAAAAATAACCGGAAAAGACACCCGCGACATTCCGGAATTTGAAACCGCTTTCCCCGATGCCTCCGATCTGTCCGGCATCGAAAAACAGCTGAGGAATATTCAACTGTCCGGGAACTCCCTGGCTGTCATCGCCTGCCGTTTTCCGAAAAAAGACGCCTCCCATCACACGGCGGCGCTGCTACAGACCGTGTTTCAAAATCAGATGGATGCCATGGGGACTCCCTGCAAACTCTACAGAAAACAGCAGTTCCTTCTGTGTGTCTGCGGCACCTCCCGGCAGGATGCGCTGGTACCGCTGCTTTCCGGCATCCACACAACCCTGCTGAATTATACCTCCCGGCATTGCTACTTCGGCGTGTCCGCGGTATTTCAGGATCTGAGGCATCTGTTCCACGGCGTTTCGGAGGCCTGCCTCGCCTGCAATGAGCTGATTATTCATCCTCAGAATTATATCCACCTGTTTACACCGTCCTGTATCCAGATTGATTTCGGTGAGGCCAATCTGGATATTGAAATGGAAAAACTGATGACCTCCGTGTTTTCCTCTCATTGGGAGGAATCTCTGGATATCCTGAAACAGATCATGGGCTCCTGCAAAAATTACCGTTCTCTGGAAAAGGCGGTCTTCACGGTTCTGTTTTCCTTCATCGAATATGACAACAGCAGCATGCTGTCCTCCCTTCTGGAACGTCACCTGCGGACCGATGAACTGAGGGAAACCATCGACTCCCTGCTGGAATGGATTTACGCGCTGCCCTTCCACACCATGACAACGGACAACAGCAGTAAATATATTGACACGGTGGTGGGGTATATCAAAGCTCATCCAGAGGAAAACCTCTCCATCCAGTTTCTGGCTGACCTGGTTCATTTATCTCCCAATTATCTGGGAAAAATTTTTTATCAGAAAACGGGAAGCCTGCTGAACAGCTATATCACCAACTATCGGATTAATAAGGCCTGTGATCTGCTTCTGCATACGGATTATCCAGTGAATACAGTGGGCGCCATGGTGGGGATCGGGAATCCACATTATTTTTCCAGGGTTTTCCGGGATACGGTGGGGATGTCGCCCAGTAAGTATCGGGCGGGGGATGGGAATAAAAGAAAAGAGGGGGAGGAACGTTAGAATGGTATGGCGAAACCGGCAGAGTGGCTGAAAAACGCTTTGATCTGCCGGTTCTGCATTTTCAGGGCGGTGGTTTCTTATCGCCGCCCTGATGTACAGATTTTTCCGGCTTTATTCCGGAAGCTGCTTGATCAGTTCCTGTATTAGCTTCTCATCTTCGTCCAGGTCGGCAGCTATCTGGGCAATTGTTTTTCCATTATCCCGCTTCTTCCGGATGATACGAAGCAGGAATGCCTGGCCATCGCGGTAGCCGTCAGCTTGTCCATCACGGTAGCCATCCTCTCTGGCTTCCGCCCTTTCCATCCTCAGATGCTTCTCCGCATCATATTCATAAATACTCACTTTCATCGCCTCCGATCGATTCCGGCGCAGAAACTCCTCCAGGATCCCTTCACGGATACATCCCGTC
>DVON01000096.1 GCA_018713585.1 Candidatus Pullilachnospira stercoravium
ATTATAGAAGGAAATGAAACCGATATCGGCGAGAAATGCGCCAGGAAGGAAGATATCCGGCGGCTGTGCCGGCTGCTCTCGGAGGTTTTGACGCCATTGGAATTTGAAGTGCTGAAATGCAGGTACGGCCTGTTCGGCGAAGAAGAGATGACGCAGCGGGTGATCGGGAAGCGGCTGGGAATCAGCCGCTCCTACGTCTCCCGAATAGAAAAAAATGCCATATTAAAGCTCAGGAACTGCTTCCTTCCGCCGTAGAATATCGAAGGGTTCCAGCTCCATTCCCAGATCGATATACAGGATCTGTTTGGGATGCGGGGCGCTCTCCATGAAATTCCCCTCTTCATCCCGGATGCTTTTCACCTTCACTTCGATGTTCTCTCCGTTGGGTTTCATCACCTCGATGGTCTCGCCCACGGAGAATTTGTTTCTCTGAGAAATCTGCCAGGCGCCGGTACCGTCCGGCTGGCCTACAATTCCCAGATAGGTATACTCTTTAATATACGTGTTGCTGTCGTAGATCTGCGCTTCCTCGGTGGGTTTCCCATAGAAGAAGCCTGTGGTAAACTGCCGGTAGGTACAGTTGGAAATCTGATCCCGGTACCAGGGCAGGTTTTTCTCGTAAAACGCCGGATCCTTCTGCCAGTCGTCGATGGCCTTCCTGTAAGTTCTGGCCACCGTGGCCACATAAAGGGCCGTCTTCATCCTTCCCTCGATCTTCAGGCTGTCGATGCCGGCAGTCATAAGATCCGGGATGTGGTCGATCATGCAGAGATCCCTGGAATTGAAAATGTAGGTTCCCCGCTCATTTTCATATACCGGCATGTACTGTCCCGGCCGGCTCTCCTCCACCAGCGCGTACTTCCACCGGCAGGGATGGGTGCAGGCACCCCGGTTGGCGTCCCGGCCGGCCAGAAAACTGGACAGCAGACACCTGCCAGAATAGGAGATGCACATGGCTCCGTGGACAAAGGTCTCGATTTCCAGATCTTCCGGAATCCGGCTGCGGATCTGGCGGATCTCCTCCAGGGAAAGCTCCCGGGCAGAAACCACCCGTTTGGCCCCCTGCTGATACCAGAAAAGAAACGTACCGTAATTGGTATTGTTGGCCTGGGTGCTCACATGGATCTCAATTTCCGGACAAACTTCCCGGGCAATCATAAACACCCCCGGATCGGAAATGATCAGCGCGTCCGGCCCGATCTTTTTCAGCTCCTGAAAATAGGTCCGCACCTCTTCCAGATCCTGGTTGTGGGCCAGAATGTTGGCGGTGACGTAAACCTTTACGCCCCGCTCGTGGGCGAAGACAATCCCCTCCCGCATCTCCTCCATGGAGAAATTTTTCGCTTTTGCCCGCAGGCCGAAGGCCTCTCCGCCGATATATACCGCGTCGGCGCCGAAGATGACCGCCACCTTCAGCACCTCCAGGCTGCTGGCGGGCACCAGTAATTCCGGAACTCTCATCTGTCCGCTCCTGTCTTTTTCGTACTCACTGCCACTCCGTCTCCCAGAGGGAGCAGGGAAGTGACCAGCTGTTCATTGTGCTTCAGTTCATACAGATACTCCCTCATCCGCTTATGGATGGTCCGGTCTCTGCGCTCCACCGCGAAGCGGGACTCGATCAGATCCCCCTCCTGGAGGATATTGTCTGACACCAGAATTCCTCCCGGCCGCATCAGCCGCAGTACCTGGGGCAGGAAATGAAGATACTGACCCTTTGCCGCATCCATAAAGATGAAGTCAAAGGGTCCCTCAAGTGTCTTCAGTATCTGTGCCGCATCCCCGGGCAGCAGCGTAATCTGCTCTTCCCTTCCTGCTTTTCGGAAATTCTCCCGGGCGATGGGTATTCTCTTTTCGTAATTTTCAATGGTGACAATCCTGCAGTCCGCGGGCGCGTACTCACACATCAGCAGGGCGGAAAATCCCACCGCGGATCCCACCTCCAGAATCCGCCGGGGAGCAAACGCCGCCATCAGAAACTTCAAAAAGCTCTGCATCTCCCTGCGGATGATGGGAACGTGAGCCGCCTTTGCCTCCCGCTCCAGAGTCTCCAGAAACGGGGTGTGTCCCTCGTCCAGCGAATTGATGTAGGTCACCATTCTCTCATCTACAATCACTGCTGAGATTCCTCCTGGGCGCCGTCCGTACCTTCCTCCTGGGTCTGTTCCGCATCCTGGGATTCTTCCTCCCCGGATTCGGCCGCATCCCCTTCTCCGGTCTGCGACGGCTGTCCTTCCGTGTCTTCTCCGGACATGATGGCAAGCATTTCGTCCACATTATCGGCGGTGTTCAGAATGTAGGTGCCCGGCTGGATCTTTCCCTTGTAATCGGAAAGCTGCTCCTGCACCCAGAAGACGACGGCATTTTCGCTGAGGCCTTTCTCCACCAGCGTCTGGCCCACATCGTAGGCCGTATCGCCTTCCTTCACTACAACCGTGACATCCTCCCCCTCTTCCTTTACCACTGTGGCCGGTCTCTGGTCAAAAACGAGATAGCCGAAGCTGTAGGCCATTCTACCTACCAGGACGATCAGAAGAATCACCACAATATACAGCAATACCTTAATCACGCCCTTGGCTCCGGTAACCGCAGCCTGATAGCCTCTGTCTTTTTT
>DVON01000097.1 GCA_018713585.1 Candidatus Pullilachnospira stercoravium
CCTATGTGATTTTTATCTGTGATTTTGATCCTTTCGGAAAGGGGTATTACCGCTACCGGTTTGAGAACATCTGCCTTGAGGACGGCTGCATGAGACTGAAGGATGGGTGCTATACCATTTTTCTGAATACCTGTGGAAAGAATGAAAAAGAAGTGCCGAAGGCACTGGCGGATTTTCTGAGATATGCCGGAGCCAGTCTGGAGGAGAGCCAGAGAGATTTTCAGGACGCTTACGTGAAGCGGCTGCAGATGGCGGTCAAAAAGGTCAAAAGCAGCAGAGAAATGGAGGAACGTTTTATGACATTGGAAGAAATGCTGAGAGATGAGCGGAAAGAAGGGGAGGCCAGAGGACGTGCCGCAAGCGTGCTGACATTTCTTGAGGAAAAGGGGAGCGTGCCGCAGGGCCTGAGGGACCGCATCGGACAGGAGAGAAATCTCGACATTTTGCGGAAATGGCTGAAGCTGTCCGCGAAGGCCGAAACGATCCGGCAGTTTGAGGATCAGATGGATCAGTGAAGCACTTTTTAAACAGAATGGCCCCCAAAGGGGCCGGCGATTCTATCTCAGAACCTGCAGAACAGGTCTGAGTCTTGCAACATTTCAAATGACCATTTCAGGTCAGTTTTCATGACGATTCATGACAGTGAAAAGTTCGCGCAGCGTGCTTTCCATTGTCTATGCGGAGGAGTTCTGCTTTTTGGAACAGGGAGCGGCAGAGGAAAATAGAAACAGGAAATTTCCATTGTTTTGTGCCGCCCTGGGGCTGTGAAGAGAGGAAACGCCGCGTTGACAGGCGCCAGGAAATCACATAGAATCATATTGGTAACCAATGGATGCTTAGATACCAGGAGGAATTTTATGAAGAAGAAATGGGCTGTTTTGCTGGCCGCAGGGCTGCTGGCTGCGTCTTTGGCTGGCTGCGGCGGAGCGCAGAAGGAAGAGGGACAGGCGGCGTCATCCGGAGGAACAGATACGGAAAATACTGCGGACGGCGACGGCGCAGAAGCGGCAGATAATGGGGAAAATGTGGAAGAGAGCGGGGAGTCCTCCGGGGAAGCGGAGGAGGATTCCCAGGATCTTTATGTATTTATTGCCGCCAGTCTCTCCAACGCCATGGAGGAGATCAAGGTGGATTATGAGGAACTGCATCCGGAAATCGATATTATTTACAACGCGGACAGTTCCGGTACGCTGCAGACCCAGATCGAGGAGGGCGCGCAGTGTGACCTGTTTTTCTCTGCGGCCACAAAACAGATGGACGCCCTTCAGGAAGGAGGGTATCTGGTAGATGGTACTGTGAAGAATCTGCTGGAAAACAAGGTGGTGCTCATCAAGCCCAAGGGAGGCGAGACCGCTGTGACCGGTTTTGAGAATATCACGGAGGCGGCCAATCTGGCGCTGGCCGGCGAGGATGTGCCGGTGGGACAGTATGCCCGGGAAATTTTCCAGAACCTGGGGAGTTATGACCAGGTGATGGCCATGGAGATCAACGAGGGCGCCAATGTGACGGCGGTGCTGGCGGCTGTCAGCGAGGCTGCCAATGAAGTGGGTGTGGTATACGCCACCGACGCCCAGTCTGTGGCGGATTCCGTGGAAATAATCGCGGAGGCTCCGGCAGGCAGCCTTCAGACGCCGGTGCTCTACCCGGCAGGCGTGGTGAAGGACGACCAGGGAGGCGAGGCGGCCACGCAGGCGGCGGAGGAATTTCTGGAGTATCTGTCTTCTTCGGAAGCAATGACAGTGTTTGAAACCTACGGATTTTCCGCTTACGAGGAATAACGGAGATGGAATGGCTGCGGGAAATCAACTGGAGCCCGCTGTATCTGTCCATAAAAACGGGGGCCGTGGCCACAGTGATCGCTTTTTTTGCCGGTGTGGCGGCTGCCCGTCTGGTGATGCGGGTGAATAAAACGGTAAAATGGATTCTGGACGGTCTGCTGACGCTGCCGCTGGTGCTGCCGCCCACGGTGGCGGGCTTTTTCCTGCTGCTGCTGTTCAGCCTCCGGCGGCCGGTGGGACAGTTCCTTATGGTGAATTTCAATCTGAAGTTTGTTCAGACATGGCCGGGATGCGTGGTGGCAGCCTGCGTTATTGCCTTCCCTCTGATGTACCGGAATGCCCGGGGAGCCTTTGAGCAGGTGGACGTGAACCTGATTTACGCGGGAAGAACCCTGGGAATGACGGAGGGGGAGATTTTCCGGAAGGTGGTGGTTCCCGCCGCCGCGCCGGGGCTGGCCTCGGGAACCGTGCTGGCTTTTGCCAGGGCCATGGGGGAATATGGGGCGACTTCCATGCTGGCGGGAAATATTCTGGGGAAGACCAGGACCATTTCCGTGGCCATCGCTTCGGAGACCGCTGCAGGCAACTACGATATTGCCGGCTTCTGGGTGGCGGTGATTGTGCTGCTGTCCTTTGCGGTGGTATTTCTTATCAATCTGTTTACCGGCATCGGAAGCCGGGGAAGGGGATGGCGTCGGTAAATGAGTCTTCAGGTACATATCAGAAAAAAACTGGGAGATTTCGTGCTGGAAGCGGATTTTGAGCAGGAAGAGGGCTGTATGGGAATCCTGGGCGCTTCCGGCTGCGGCAAAAGCATGACGCTCAAATGTATCGCCGGCATCGAGACGCCGGATTCGGGGAGGATCTGTCTGGACGGGCAGGTGCTGTTTGACAGTGAAAAGAAAATCAATCAGAAGCCCCAGAAACGGCAGGTGGGATTCCTGTTTCAGAATTACGCGCTGTTTCCCACCATGACGGTGGAGGAGAACATTGGCTGCGGCGTCCGGGACAGAAGTTTAAGGAAACAGATTGTCCGGGAACAGATCCAGCGGTTTCAGCTGCAGGGGCTGGAAAAGCTCAGGCCCTCTCAGCTTTCCGGCGGCCAGCAGCAGCGGACAGCCCTGGCCAGGATGCTGGCGGGCAGACCGGGGATTATCCTCCTTGACGAGCCTTTCTCCGCGCTGGATTCCTTTCTCAGGGATCAGATGCACCGGGAGCTGATGGAGATTCTCCGGGAGTTTTCAGGAAAAACGCTGCTGGTTTCCCACAGCAGGGAGGAAATTTACAAATTCTGTGATACGGTTACGGTTATGGAGCAGGGGCGGACCCTGATGACCAGGGGGACGAGGGAGCTGTTCGCTTCCCCCGGCCTGGTATCCGCTGCCCGGCTCACCGGACTGAAGAATATATCCCCGTACCGGAAAATCGGCCACCGGCAGGTGCTTGCCATGGACTGGAACGTCAAACTTCAGCTGCCGCCGGAAGATCCGCGAAAAACGGATGGAAGGGAGGATGGCGGAACGGGACTGACTGACGCCGCGGCGGGAGAACTGCCGGAGCAGGGATTTATCGGGATCCGCGGCCATCATATTCTTGCCGCCAGCGATACGGCGGCTTCTGACGGACGGAGCAAAGGAGAGGAACCGGCAGTTGAACGGAAGGATGCCGGCGGGCGGCCGGGAGGTATTTCCACAGATGGAAGGGATGCCGGTGAAGGTACGGAGGCCTGGAATCTCTACCGGCCGGTTCTGGAAGATATGCAGGAGGCGCCCTTTGAGGATATTTTCCTGCTGAGAAATGCGCAGGGTGGCGATGAAAAACCCTTGTGGTGGA
>DVON01000098.1 GCA_018713585.1 Candidatus Pullilachnospira stercoravium
GCAGAGATAAAATATTCTGATGTTTTACAGTTTTATTATCACCTTCTTAATCAGCAGGGTATTTCATTAGGAACGCTTGATTCAGTGCATTGTCTGCTTCATCCTACATTTCAGTTGGCGGTAAGGGATGAGATTATCAGAAAAAATCCTACTGACGGTGTAATGAAGGAAATAAGCAGAGAATCAGGGAAAAACAGAGGCGTCAGACATGCGTTGACCATTGAACAGCAAAGATGTTTTATGGAGTATATTGCCAACCATCCGATTTATTATCACTGGTGGCCTATGTTTACTATTTTATTGGGAACAGGCTGCAGGATCGGGGAAGCGCTTGGATTACGCTGGCAGGATCTTGACTTTGAAAATCGGGTAATCAGTATTAATCACAGCTTGGTATATTACCCTGCGAATGGAAGTAATAAATGTGTTTTAAGGGTTTCACTTCCGAAAACAGATGCTGGCATCAGAACTATACCGATGTTGGATATCGTAAAAGACGCTTTTGAAATGCTCTATGAAGAACAAAAGGAAAACGGATTTAATGAGACAGAGATTGATGGAATGTCGGGCTTTATTTTCTGTAACCGCTTTGGTTCAGTGCCAAATCCGCAGACAGTCAATCACACAATAAAACGTATTGCCAACAACTATAATGCTGATGAAGTGGTGCGGGCAAAAAAAGAGCACAGGGATCCGATTATTCTACCTAATTTTTCATGCCATCATTTGCGGCACACTTTTTGTACCAGACTTTGCGAGAACGAAACAAATTTAAAAGTTATCCAGTCCATTATGGGTCACAAGAATATTGAGACTACATTGGACATCTACGCTGAAGCAACAGAAAAGAAGAAACAAGAATCATTCGAGAATTTGGCAGCCAAATTAGATATCTTTTGAGAAGGGCTTACAAATTCGCGGAGTACAACAAAATTTTGAAAAGACAACAAATTGACAACAAAATGAATTGAATAATGAATTATAACGAAGGACTGTGAATAATATATTTATTCAGTTGCAAGCCGGAATAAGGGATAATAAGTGATCACGAAGAGATCATAAAATATTTCCCGACAATGAAGTCCATCGGCCAGGATACATCCAAAAAGCCGGAAACAGAAGCTTCCCTGGACGCAGCCATGAATCAGGCGGCGCAGGTGCTCACACAGCAGATGGAAAGCATGCCGGCAACGGAACAGGAACCGGTGGATTTCTCCAAGGTGGAAGTAGAGCCATTATTTAAGGATTTTGTTGATTTTGAGACCTTCAGCAAGTCTGATTTCCGCGCCGTAAAGGTAAAAGAGTGCGAGGCCGTTCCCAAGAGCAAGAAACTCCTGAAGTTCGTGCTGGATGACGGAAGCGGCGAAGACCGCGTGATTTTGAGCGGTATCCACGATTACTACGAGCCGGAAGAGCTGGTAGGAAAAACACTGATCGCAATCGTCAACCTTCCGCCCAGGAAGATGATGGGAATTGATTCCTGCGGCATGATCATTTCCGCAACGCATATTGTGGAGGGAAGAGAAGGGCTGAATGTGCTGATGGTGGATGACAGGATTCCGGCGGGTGCGAAGCTGTACTAAGAGAGCAATAAGCATCGAATTTTGACAATATATACTCAATCACATATGGATTATTACGAAGAGTGGTAATAAGTTATCATTCATCTTGAATACCAGGAAAATTGATTGTTGAGAACGCTTTTTGAAAGTGAGAAATCTTTCAAAAAGCGTTCTTTTTTAATACTGAGAGAAAAAAGTGTAGAGTTCACGTTTCAGTTCCTTTAGCTTCAGGCATTAAAGTAAAAAACAGCAAACAGAATGCCTGACTTAGGAGGAGACTGACATGGAATATATTGTGATTATACCGGTGCTGAATCCGGAGCCCTGCCTGGAGGGGGTTGTGGACAGGCTTTGGGATCTGGGACATCAGACAATCCTGGTAAATGACGGCAGCGACAAGGTACATTTTCCTTTCTTTCAGAGGCCGGAGAAGAAATGTATTATCCCGCATCACCGGGAAAACCGGGGGAAGGGCGCGGCCATCCGGGCGGCGCTGAATTACATAAAGGAGGAGTTTTGAGGGTATGATGTTATCGCATGGCGGTCGCGGACAGGCCGCAGCCGGGCTTCCGGACGGGATTTTTGTGCCGGAGGGATTAAGATAAAATTTTCAGACATGGTTACGTTATTCGTGAGCCATGCGGAACTGATCTGTACCGTTTGCATACTGGTCATACAGGTGCTGGACTGGTATAATCCTTATATGGATTTCATGGGACATGCGGACTGGAGGTGGTTCGTTTGAGCATTGTTTAGAAAATTCTGATGGAATTTTAAGAGGGGCCTGCTATTCTCAAGTCCAGAAAAGAAAAGGGAGGCTGCGGATGATTTTGATTTCCATGGCGGCGTTGCTGGAGCAGGTGCAGCGGCTGTATGAGAGGCTGCTGGAGCGCCGGAGGGTCGTCCGGGTGATTTGAGAAGGGATGGTGAAAATATGGCGGATTTTCAGTTTGCTGTTCTGGATTTTATCCAGAATCATCTGCGGACCCCGGTGGGGGACGCGGTAATGCCAATAATTACCAGATTGGGAAACGGAGGGATTCTCTGGGTTGCGACGGGGTTTCTTCTGCTGGTTTCCCGGAAGCACCGGAAAACGGGAGTGATGGTGCTGGCGGCGCTGGCCATCGAATACCTGCTGTGCAATGTCTGGCTGAAAAATGCTGTGGCGGCGGCCCGTCCCTGTGACCTGAACCAGTCGGTGCAACTTTTGATTGCCCGGCCCAGGGACTATTCGTTCCCTTCCGGTCATACGGGGGCCTCCTTTGCGGCGGTAACGGCGCTGTACCTGGGGAAAGAGCGGTACTGGTATCTGGCGCTGATTCCAGCGGTTCTGATCGCCTTTTCCAGAATGTACCTGTATGTGCATTTCCCCACGGATATTCTGGGCGGCATTGTGGTGGGGGCGGTCAGCGGTTTTCTGGCCTTTGGCTGTGTCCGTCTTTTTTCTTCCTGGTATGGAAAACGGGAGCAATAAGGAGTATGATGGTAAAAGGAAAGGCAAAGGGGAGATGGAATGCCGCTGAAAAAACGGATGTTCCCGTCTGATATGACAGCTTTGCCAGCCGGCGCTGAGCCTGTAGGAGTGTGGGGAAGTGTGCAGATATCGGGCAGAGCAGCGCTTGTAGATGTGCGGGGAAAGTGCGTCGGATATTGTCAGAGAAAAGCGGCAGGTCAGGAAAAGGCCCTGTATGCGGGCCGGGATCCGCATGTGAAACGGCGGGAAGTCCTGCAGCGAGGGAGGAAAAAATAGGAAAGAAGGAATGAAACATGTGGCTCTTTTACGCGGTGGCCTCCGCATTTTTCGCGGGGATCACTTCCATACTGGCAAAGTGCGGAATCCGCAAAACGGATTCCACCGTGGCGACGGCGGTGCGTACCGTTGTGATTCTGCTGTTTTCCTGGCTTATCGTGGGAATTGTGGGTTCCGCTTCCCAGATCACCAGCCTGGACGGGAAAACATTGCTGTTTCTCATTCTTTCGGGGGCGGCCACAGGAGCTTCCTGGCTATGTTATTTCCGGGCGCTGCAGCTGGGAGACATCAACAAGGTGGTTCCCATTGACAAATCCAGCACGGTGCTGACTATTCTTCTGGCGCTGATTTTTCTTCAGGAGGGGATCAGTATTCCCAAGGCCGTGGCGGTGGCTGCCATTGCGGCGGGGATTTTGTTGATGATTGAGAAGAAGGATGTGGAAGAGACCAGGGAAACCGGTCGGGGCGGCTGGATGTTGTACGCGGTGGGCTCCGCGTTTTTCGCCAGCCTGACCGCCATTCTGGGTAAAATCGGAATTTCCGGTGTGGAATCCAATCTGGGAACGGCGATCCGCACGGTGGTGGTGCTGGTGATGGCGTGGATTATGGTGCTGGTAACCGGAAAACAGAAGGAGGTCAGAAAAATCCCGGGCAAGGAGCTGGCCTTTATCTGTCTTTCCGGAATTGCCACGGGAGCTTCCTGGCTTTGCTATTACCGGGCCCTTCAGGAAGGCCCCGCCAGTGTGGTGGCCCCCATTGACAAGCTGAGCGTGCTGGTGACCGTAGTATTTTCCTGGCTGGTATTTGGAGAAAAACTCAGCAGGAAAGCGGCGGCCGGCCTGGTGCTTTTGACAGCCGGGACGGTGGCCATGGCGGTGCTGTAGGAGAAAACTAAAAGAAATAAGAAATTCCGCAGACGATGTTATGATGTCATAGTCGTGGTGTCATAGATGAAAACGCTGCTGTATCGATGACGAGATGAGTCATGGATACAGCAGCGTTTTGGAGTAAAGGGGAGAAGGGGACGGGAAAAGGCAGTGGGCAATTCAGGAGGGGCGAGAAGGCGAAGCTTCTGATATGAAAAACAGAGGGAACTACGGCAGAGGCAGGGAAAATAGGAATGTTGCAGTAGAAATTAGAAGAACACTACGGCAGGAATGGGAAAAGTTGGAAATCCGCCGTAGAAACCGGGAGAAGTCTACGGGGGAAACCGAGAAAGCTGGAAATCCGCCGTAGAAATCAGGAGAAGTCTGCGGGAGAACCGGGAAAAGTTGGAAATCCGCCGTAGAAACTAGGAGAAGTCTACGGGAGAACCGGGAAAAGTTGGAATTCCCCCGTAGAAATCAGGAGAAGTCTACGGGGGAAACGGGAAAATTTGGAATTCTGCAGTAGAAATCAGGTAGAAGCTACGGTGAAAACTGAGAAAGTTGGAATTCTACAGTAGAAATCAGAAAAACGCTACGGCAGAACCCGAGAAATCCGGAAATCCGCCGTAGAAGCCAGGAGAAGTCTACGGGAGAAACCGAGGAATCCGGAAATCCGCCGTAGAAGCCAAGAGAAATCTACGGGAGAAACCGAGGAATCCGGAATTCCACAGTAGAAATCAGGAAAATCTACGGCAGAACCCGAGAAATTAGAATTCCTGCAGCAGAACCCCAAGAAAGCAAGCCTCCTGTTTGGAATAAAGAAGCACTGCGGCCCGGGATGGAGACAATGGAAAGTTTGCGGAATGTACGCCCCATTGTTTTCCGAATTTCTGGATACCGCCGCAGAGGCCCAGAACTACCGGAGGTAGATCTCCGCAAAAGCCAACCCTCCACAAAAGGCAGACTCCACAAAAATCATCCCCGCCAAACCTCAGCCTCTCCCGGCCCGACTATTCCCCATCTTCTCCCGTCCGGATCAGATTGCTGACATAGGGGCGTTTTCCGGTGAGAACTTCATCATAAAAATTCTGCTTCCAGTCAATATAAGCCACGCTGTCCTCCAGCTCCTGGATGGAAAGGCGCAGAGCTTCCTGTTTCCGGGCAAGCATTTCTTTTCTCTGGGGAATTGTGGACGCCCCTTCCAGGCACAGATCCAGATACGCTTTCATTTCCTGAATACTCATACCGCATTTTTTCAGGCAGACCAGATCCTTGATCCATTTCAGATTCCGCTCGTCAAAAATCCGGCGGTTGTTTTTGTCGCGCTTCACGTTGGGAATCAGACCCTCATTGCAGTAAAATTTCAGTGTCTGGTACGTCAAATCTGCTTCCTTGCATACCTGCATCATGGTGTAAATCATTAACTTCCTCCTGTCCTGAAAACCGTTTCCGGATTTTCACAAAAACTTCACGGAAAAATATAAAAAACCTCTTGACCGGTTGTAACAACCGGAAATTATAATCGATAGTATCAACCGATAGAAACAAACGGATTATAGCATGATTTCTCCTGCCGTGCAAGGGAAAAGAGAATGGGGGAGAAATACACAAGGAGGCTTTTGAAATGGTATTTTATTTTACTGGCACCGGAAACAGCCTGTATATCGCGAAGCAGATTGAGAAAGATCCGGTGAGTATTCCTCAGGTAATGAGGAAGGATCCGCTGGAATTTTCCGCGGAAAGTATTGGCGTGGTGGCTCCTGTCTACGGGCATGAGGTGCCGCCGATGGTGAAGGAATTTTTAAGGAGAGGCAGATTCCATACAGACTATTTTTATATGATTCTCACCTACGGAAACCGGCACGGAGGGGCCGCCAAACTGGCCCGGCAGCTCTGCAAAGAATGCGGGATCTCCGTTCACTATATCAATGTGGTTCTGATGGCGGACAACTGGCTTCCCAGCTTCGACATGGAAGAGCAGAAAAAACTGGACAAAAAGGTGGAGGAACAGATGGAGGGCATTTGCCGGGACCTGAAAGAGCGCCGGCACTGGATTTCTCCGGTGACCGGGGCGGACCGGGCGGCGCACCTGGAGTTCCTGGAGCGGATGAGCCGGATGCCGGAAGATGCCTGGCAGCATCTGCTGCGGGTGACCGACGCCTGTGTGGGCTGTGGAATCTGCCAGAAGGTATGTCCCTCCGGCTCCATTCATATGGGAAATGGCCGTGCGGTGCATGTGCCGGGAAACTGCCAGACCTGTCTCGCCTGCGCCCATTCCTGTCCCCAGAAGGCCATCGGGCTGACCATTCCCGAGAAAAATCCCAATGCCCGGTACCGCAACGAGCATATCCGGCTGCAGGAGATTATCGAGGCCAACTGTCAGACATCCCGCTGAAACAGGAGCGGCGGATAACACAGGAGATTCCGGAAGAAATATGCAAAACCGTGACATACTCACCGGGAAAACTAGAAATGATTATGGCAGACAAATCCCCAAAAGGAATGAAAACAAAACGAATGGAACACCGGAGTCAAAACAGAAAATCAATCAAAGAAGGAGGAATCAACCATGAATGAGGAACTGAAAACCAAAATGTCCGAAGCCTTCCAGGGAACCGCCAGCCGTCTGGCTGCCACGGATCCGGAATGGGTGGAGATCGTGTCGAATTTCTCTCAGGACGAGGCTGTGTCGGCCAGTAAACTGACGGAGAAGGAGCGGATGCTCTGCATCCTTTCCACCCTGCTGGGCTGCCAGGGAATGGGAGAATTTCGCCATATGGTGCATGCGGCGCTGAATGGCGGCCTGGAGCCGGAGGCCATCCGGGAGGTGATCTACCAGGCCACCGCCTATCTGGGCATCGGCAGAGTTTACGATTTCCTGGAAGCGGCCAGCCAGATCATGGAGCAGCACGGCATCCGGCTGCCCCTGGAAAATCAGGGAACCACAGGCCCCAAGGACCGCTTTGAAAAAGGACTGGCCAAACAGGTGGAGCTGTTCGGGGAAGGCATGGCGAAGCGGCAGACGGAAGGGCCCCTGCTGCGCCGGAACATCAACCGGTGGCTGGCGGCCAACTGCTTCGGCGATTACTATACCAGAAAAGGTCTCAACGACCAGGAGCGGGAAATGATCACTTTCTGTTTCCTGCTGGCCCAGGGTGGATGCGAAAATCAGCTCAGAGGCCATACCGCCGGAAATTTCGGCGTGGGCAACGGAAAGGAAAAGATGTACAGTGTGGTGGAGCAGTGCATGCCGTACATCGGATATCCCAGAAGCCTGAACGCCATGAGCATTATCGATGAAGTTGCGGCAAAAATGGAAGCTTAATTTAAGGAGGAATGGAACATGAACACA
>DVON01000099.1 GCA_018713585.1 Candidatus Pullilachnospira stercoravium
ATGGTTCCCATATTTCCCATATCGCTGGGATTCACCAGGACGATATGATTTTCTTCCGTATTCAGATGATTGGTATATTTTTCAAATACGCCGACGGCAAAGATATTCTCCTTGTCCCGGATCTTTTCCACCGCCCTGGGGGCCTGCTCCAGCGGAATTCTGTTTTTTTCGCACAGGCTACTGATAATTTCCAGCTGCTCGGGACTGTTCATGTCCGGATGCAGCAGCACCTTCAGCACATGGTCCGGCTGGTTTTTCAGAAGCTCAATGGTGGGAAATGCTCCCAGCGTATAAGAATATTCAAATTTTTTCGCGTATTTTTTTATCTGTACGTCCCGGTTCACGGTATGACTGCCTCCCTGCCTGTCGTTTCCTTGATTCTATCACGGAAATACCGCTTTCACAAGCATTTCCGCCGGTTCCCTGTGCTGTCCTTTATTCCGTGAACAGCTGTTTTCTCTTGCCAAAGTAGACCAGGTTCAGGCAAATCAGCACAAACTGGACGGCCCATCCGGCCAGCATACCAGCTTCCAGGCGGATGCTTCCGGTGATCAGCGTCTCCAGAACCCAGGAGATCACTGCCAGAAGCAGATACTCACACAGAAGAATCATATACAGCCAGGGACCATTCTTCCGGAAAGCCGCCAGCCGCTGGCGCACCACCACAGACATCACCGCCAACGCCACATAGAGAAAGCAGAGGATAACATCCACAATCTGCAGCCCGGAAAATTCCGCGTAAACGGTCGCCGCCTGCTGCTCTCCGCCGTACTTCCATCCTATAATAGAGCCAAATCCCACTGCCAGGCTCACCAGCGCCCCGGCAAACAGCTGAAAGCAGATAATGAACTTATACCATTTCATCGGCATATCCGGGGAATTCTGCTCCGTCCATTCCTTACTTTCCGGCGCGTTGCCGGACATTTTCTCTGGTTCATATTTCATCTGATCCGTCTCCTTTGTACTGACAGCCGGCGAAAAAGTCATTCAGATTCCGCATGGCTTTCTGTTAATTGCTTTTGGTTTTATTTTATTTTGTTTTATTTTTGCTGTCAATAATGGAAAGCCGGCTTCCAGCCGGGATAGATACTGAAATAATTTTACATTCCTCCTTCAGCGTGCTATATTTAACTCAAAATCTGTCATGGAGGAGATATCATGTCAAAAAAGAAATTGATTATTTTCACCGACAGCGGCGATACGATTATTGATGAGGGGTCTGAGAAGCGCCCCTATGATGAAATTGTCTATGAAGCGGAATGTATTCCGGGGGCTAAGGAAACTTATCAGCGGCTGAAAAAGGAAGGGTACACCCTGATTCTGGTGGCCGACGGATACACCGAATCTTTCGACCGGGTATACCGTTTCCAGCAGCTGGAGGATTTGTTCGACGCCCGCGTCACATCGGAAGCGGTAGGCGCGGAAAAGCCCTCCGCCAAAATGTTTGAGGCAGCCATGAAGGCAGCAGGACTGACCGGGCGTGACAAGAAACGTATTCTTATGGTGGGAAATAATCTCAGCCGTGACATTCTGGGAGCCAACCGCTTCGGTATCACCTCCGTGCTGATGCGCTGGTCCCCCCGCTATCCCATGGAACCGGAAACGGAAGAGGAAACTCCGGATTATATCATCAATACGCCCTCCGAGCTGGAGGCTCTGGCGGCCCGGCTGGAAGCACAGCTGGAAGAGGAGGAACTGGCGTTTGCGCTGAAATACTGTCCTTATATTTTCTTCGACAAAAAAGAACCCATTCCCCTGCGCAGGATAGGGTATCAGGTTTTTACTTCCACAAGTCCCAGCGATTCCTTTCCCAGGACTGTCCAGGTGAAAAACGGAGAAACGGTGATTGAGTACGCGTTTTTCTGGGACTATGATATTCAGCATATGTACGACCTGGAACATATATGGGTAACTGTGGATTCCTCCGGACAAATCTGCGGCTGCCAGGCCAGTTTTCACGGCCAGCACCTGAATATGATGTGGGATAGGGATAATTCTCTGAAAACAGAGGATCAGACACATGTATGCTTGTACAGCCAACCCGGAAAACACGCGTTCATGCCGCATCCGGATCTGTTCCATCTGTATCCCGGCCTGTACAGCAGCTGCATGGAAGAAGCCGGTATTTTCGGCCTGGATGCCCCGGCGCCGTACCGGAAAGATCTGCCGCTGACGGCCTCGCAAAATCAGATAATAAAGGAACACATCCGGGAGACCTACGCCTTTTGCCCATCCATGGAATTTGTCAGGCTTCCCGTTTGGGAAAACCTTCTCTGTCCATGGGAATCACTTAAGGAGGAGATTCCACAACGGTTAAAGAATGAGTGTATTCGTCTGGGAATTCTGTTTTAGGGAAGCCCAATATCCCGGGAAATTCCCAAAGCGGCGGTTCCACCTCGTATGGAAATTCCGAAAAAAATAAATAACACAACCCCAAAAGAGCTGCCCTTTGTCCCGGACAGCTCTTTTTGACTATATATTTTTCTGTTTCCTGCCGAAGTTCTGATTTTATTAAAAAAATATGTAATGGAATTACTGTGGGATATTATCTTTGAAATCTCAACGCAGACAATCTGATATCTGCGGTGGAGATGAGGTTTTATGAAATTCTGCAGTAGGAATGGGAGGGAAGCTACGGTGGAGAAGAGCATTTGCGAAATTCTGCAGTAGAAATAGGAGGGCGGCTACGGCAGAAAAGAGTCTTTCATGAAATTCTGCAGTAGAAATGAGAGAAAGGCTACGGCAGAGAAGAGTCTTTTATGAAGTTCTGCAGTAGAAATGGAAGAAGACTACGGCAGAGAAGAGTCTTTTATAAAATTCTGCAGCAGAAGCGTGCAGAAATCTACGGCAGAAAAGGACCTTGATAAGGAAGTCAAAGCCATGACAGAAATGGCATGGAAAGATTTCCACAACAAGGCTTCCCGTTATGGGTTGGCTCCTCTGACACTTCTGTTTCAGCTACAGACCGGCCTGCGGATTGGTGAAGTATGTGCCGTTTCCTTTGATGATATCGAAACTCCCGGCCACATACACATTCAGCGCATGGTGCGGCGGGATACCAATGAAGTGATTGAGCACACCAAAACAGAATGTGGGGACAGGTATGTGATTCTGACTGCAAAAGCATCGCAGATTATCGAAGCCGCACTTGCTTAACAGTTACACCCGAAAAAGTGTAATCAAAAACAGACAAAGTGTAATCACAACCATTTGAGCTTTATTACACCGCATCATCAGCCGCCGGCGAACCACGGCTACCCGCAAAGCCCTGATTTTAAAGGAAAAACAAAAACACCGTCCCCGCAGCTCATAGTCTGCAAAAACAGTGCTTTTAGTGCGCCTTCAGGGACTCGAACCCTGGACAAATAGATTAAGAGTCTACTGCTCTACCAACTGAGCTAAAGGCGCTTGTCTTTTGTTTTTTTGTCACTCCCGTGACGCAAAAATTATTATATACGATGTCTATGAAAAATGCAAGCATTTTTTTACATTTTTTTATTTTTATTTTCCCTTTTTATTTCCCCTCTTTTTTGTGCAAAGAAGATCATCCAGTTCCTTCAGGCATCTGTGAATTTTGCGAAGCCGGCAATCCCACTGGGGATTGTTATAGCTCCAGCTCCAGAGCGGATTTGTACAGCACCGTTTTCTGCATCTCATGCTCTCATCCACGCCCTTTCCCTCTTGTTACTACTTATTATATGAAATAACGGCAGGTGGTGCGCATCCGGTCTTTGCGGGCTTAACGTGAAAAGGAAAAGAAACAGGAGGTCTGCCGGGGGCAGGAGAACCGGTGGGTGCTCCGCCTGTTCTCCTGCTTTTCCTCCCGTTATCTTCATTATCTCGCGGCAATCATCTTGTGAATGGGATTTCCCATGGACGAGAACTTCTCCTCGTACTCCGTCATCACGTTTCCCCGCATCAGTTCTTCGTCATGATGCAGATCAAAGGTACTGGCCAGCACCGTCCATCCGGCTTCTCCGGCTTCCTCCAGAGAAAATTCAAACAACTCCCGGTTGTCGGTTTTAAACTCCACCCTTCCCTCCGGAGCCAGAATCTGATCATACCGCTCCAGAAACTGCCGGGAAGTCAGGCGCCGTTTGGCGTGCCTGTCCTTCGGCCACGGATCGGAAAAGTTCAGATAGATCCGCTCCACCTCGCCTTTTTCAAATACCTCAGGCAGGGTTCTGGCATCCATCCGTATAAACAGCAGGTTGGCCGGCTTTTCCTGCAGCTCTTCCATTTTCTGCAAGGCCCGCAGCAGCACGCTGTCGTACATCTCAATGCCGATATAATTATTCTCCGGATGGCGGGCAGCCATCTCCATAATAAAACGTCCCTTTCCCATTCCCACCTCAATGTGAACAGGATGAGAATTTCCAAAAACCTTCTTCCATTTTCCCCTGTTTTTCTCCGGATCGTGAGCCACATGGGCGCTGGCCGCCACAGCTTCCCGGGACCCCTGTATATTTCTCAGTCTCATATGGATAATCCTTTCCTTCGCGCAATTTATATTTTTGCATTTCCCGTTTATTAACTGGCATTTTTTTCATGGCAAAAATGCTCTTTCCTATCTTACTATAATTCTTAACAATTTGAAAGTTGGATTTACATTTTTTTCAATTAGGTGTAGAATAAGGGCAGGTTTTTCCCGGGAATACTCATCAGGGAAAAGCAGGAAAAGGAGATAGACAGATATGGAACAGATCATCGAAAAATTGTCTGAAATCGAGACTGCCGCCTCCCGGATCATGGAGTCCGCCGCAGAAGAAAAACGGCTGATGGATCAGCAGCAGGAGGAACGGCTCGCCGCCTGCGACGCGGAGATTGAAGCCGCCACCCAGAAGAAGCTGGAAGAGCTTCGGACATCCCTCAAGGAACAGTCTGAAGCCGAACTGGAACGGCTCCGGGTGAATATGGAGGAGACGCTGCGCCGGATGGATGAAATCTACAGCAGGGATCACGACAGAATTACCGATGAAATTTATCATAATATAATCAGGAAGTGACGCAGATATGGGAAATTTGATGTCCTACAGCGGACTTGCCACCAAGATCCGCGCCATGCAGAGCCGGCTTCTTACGGACGCTCAGTACCGGGAGCTGGCCGAGCAGAAAAGTGTTCCCCAGGCGGTGGCCTGGCTGAAACAGCGGCCTGCCTACGAACACACCTGGGCCTCCCTGTCCGATGCCGAACTGCACCGGGGCAGGATTGAACAGCTTCTGGTGAACTCCATTTACGAGGATTTCGCCAAACTTTACCGCTTTGCCAATGTGGGGCAGAGGAAGTTCCTTAGTCTGTATTTCCGAAGATATGAGGTCTCCATTATGAAGGACTGTCTGAACAAAATCTTTGACCACCGGGATGTGGATCTGGATCTTTCGCTGTTCAAGCCGTTCTTCGATAAGCACTCTCAGCTGGATATCAGCCGGCTGACGGCCTCAGCTTCTATTGAAGAATTCGTCCAGAACCTGAAGGGCACCGATTATTACGCGCCCCTGGCTTCCCTGGCGAATCTGAAGGAACCGACTCTGTTTGACTATGAGATGACGCTGGATCTCTATTACTTCCACACCCTCTGGAAAACCAAGGACAAGATCCTGAAGAAGAGGGATCTGGAGGAGATTACCAGGGCCTGCGGAAGCAACTTTGATCTGCTGAATCTCCAGTGGATTTACCGCTCAAAAAAATACTACCACATGGCTTCCGCCGACATTTACGCGCTGCTGATTCCGGTCAACTACAAGCTGAGCCGCCGGGAAACCGCCGCGCTGGTAGAGGCGGAAAATATGAGTCTTTTTGAATCCCTTCTCGCCCAGACCTATTACGGACGGAGGTTTGCGCGGCTGGGTACGGATACCCTGGAGGAGATGTACTCCTGGATTATGAAACACATCCTGCTTCAGGAGACCCGTAAGGATCCTTATTCTGTTGCCTGCATCTACTGCTACCTGTATCTCAAGGAGCATGAGACTGACCGGCTTACCACACTGCTGGAATGTGTCCGCTATGGAATTTCCCCGGATGAAACCATGCAGTATATATCAAAATCTTAACCATACCGGAGGATGTAAATGTATGATTGAAAAAATGGAATTTATCAGCATCACCGGGCCAAAAGCAGATATCGACCGCGTGGTGGATCAGTATCTGTCCAGATATGAGATTCACCTGGAAAATGCTCTTGCAGAGCTGAATACGGTGCAGAACCTGTCGCCGTATCTTCAGATCAATCCCTACAAGCCCCTGCTGTCGCGGGCGGAGGAACTGGAAGCTCTTCTGGAACCCCGTGACACAGAAGAAGCGGCTTCCATTTCTCTTGAAGATGCCGCTGCTCTTGTGGAGGAACTGGATCAGAAGCTGTCCGGCCTGGACGCGGACAAAAAAAGCCTGGACGAGCAGCTGCACCGCACAGAGGAACTGCTGCAGAAGCTGGAGCCCTTCGGGCATCTGGAATACGATATCTCCACTCTGCTGAATTTCCGGTTCGTGTACTGCCAGTTTGGCAAGATCCCCAAAGAGTATTACTCCAAATTTGAGACCTATGTCTATGATAATATGGATACTCTTTTTTATCGCTGCTATGCGGATGATCATTATATCTGGGGTTTTTATTTCTGCCCGCGGGTACAGGCGGACCGCATCAGCGCTGTATACGCCTCCATGCACTTTGAGCAGATGGATATTCCCCAGGAGCTGTGGGGACTTCCGGAGCAGGTACGCAGAAAACTGACTGTTCAGCAGAAGGATCTGAGGGAATCCCTGGTGACTGCCGACGGCCAGATGCGGGAACTCATCGAAAGCCACAGTGCCAGACTTCGTGCTGCCAGAAAGAAACTGGCGGCTCAGTCCCGGAATTTTGATGTGCGCAAACTGGCCGCCTGCACCCGGCAGAAAGACCGGGAGGTTTTCTATATCCTCTGCGGCTGGATGTCCCGGCAGGACGCGCAGTCTTTTCAGCGGGATATCGCGGAGGATCCCAGCCTGTACTGCTTTGTGGAAAGCGGAGATTCCCAGGGACATGGGGAACCGCCCACCAAGCTGAAAAACCCAAAGGTTTTCAAACCATTTGAAATGTTTGTCCGTATGTACGGACTTCCCTCATACCACGAGATGGATCCCACCATCTTTGTGGCGCTTACTTATATCGTGATTTTCGGAGCGATGTTCGGAGACGCCGGCCAGGGACTCTGCCTGGCAGTGGGCGGTTTTCTGCTGTATCACTTCAAGAAAATCGATCTTGCTGCCATTATCGGCACGGCAGGTATCTGCTCCACCATCTTTGGTCTTCTCTTCGGAAGTATCTTTGGTTTTGAGGATGTGATTCCTGCCCTTTGGCTGCGGCCCACCACCGCCATGGCGGATGTGCCGTTTCTCGGAAAACTGAATACCGTGTTTGTGGTAGCCATCGGCTTCGGTATGTTTTTGATACTTCTGACCATGATTTTCCATATCGTCAACGGCATCCGCAATCACGATGTGGAAAATATCTGGTTTGACCAGAACGCCGTGGCCGGACTGGTATTTTACGGTTCCCTGGTAGCTGTTATCCTGCTGTTTTCCTCAGGACATGCGCTGCCGGCAACCGTCGTTCTCGTGGTCATGTTCGGAGTCCCTCTGCTGATTATCATGCTGAAGGAGCCGCTGACCCGTTTTGTGACCAAACAGTCTCCCGCCATCGAAGGGGGAAAGGCCATGTTCTTTGTGCAGAGTTTCTTCGAGCTGTTTGAGGTGATGCTCAGTTACCTGTCCAACACCCTTTCCTTTATCCGTATCGGCGCGTTTGCCATCAGTCACGCTTCCATGATGGAGGTGGTCCTGATGCTGGCTGGCGCGGAGGCAGGTACTCCCAACTGGCTGGTGATCATTCTGGGAAATATTTTCGTCACCGGCATGGAGGGACTGATTGTGGGTATCCAGGTGCTTCGTCTGGAATACTACGAGATGTTCAGCCGTTTCTACAACGGAGGCGGCAAACCGTTCAAACCGTTTTTAAAGAAAGAAAACTAAAGGATATATTTCTAGGAGGAAAATTATTATGACTACCATTATTGAAATCACTGTTGCAGCCGCATTGATTCTGAGCATCATCGTTCCCTGGGGAGCATTTCTCCTGGGCGAGAAAAACCGGAAACGTTACAAGAAATCCCTGGCGGCCAACTGCTTTTTCTTCTTCGGCACTCTGGTGGTGGCTTCCGTAGCCATGCTGGCTGGCGCCCAGACGGTACAGGCTGCTGACGCGGCGGCAGGCAGCGGACTGGCACAGGGCCTTGGTTATCTGGGCGCGGCTCTCGTAACCGGACTTTCCGGCATCGGCTCCGGTATCGCCGTTGCCAGCTCTGCCAGCGCGGCTCTGGGCGCCATCAGCGAGGATGGTTCCCTGTTCGGTAAATCCATGATTTTCGTAGCCATGGCGGAAGGTATCGCTCTGTATGGACTGATTATCTCCTTCATGATTCTCAGCAGACTGTAAAAGGCGGAATGTAAGATGAAAATGTTTCTGATCAGCGACAACATTGATACCCAGACAGGTATGCGTCTGGCAGGCGTGGACGGCGTGGTGGTCCATGAACGGGAAGAGCTGCGCCAGGCTCTGGAGAAGGCTCTGGCTGACAAGGAAATCGGTATTCTCCTGCTGACTGAAAAATTCGGCAGGGAATTCCCCGAAATCGTGGACGATGTGAAGCTGAACCACCGGGTTCCCCTGATCGTGGAAATCCCCGACCGGCACGGAACCGGACGGAAACCGGACTTTATCACATCCTATGTCAACGAGGCCATCGGGCTGAAGCTGTGAAACTGCTGAAAATCTCAGAATAGAAGAAGGTGAAGACTTTGACAACCGAAGAAAAATTACAGCATTTTTTTGACGCCTCCATCCAGAGTGCCTCTGAGGAAGCGGAAAAGATGAAAAAAGAGCATAAAGAAGCCCTGGACAAGCTTTTTGAGGAGCACCGGGCAGCCATGGAGCGGCAGGCAGGCGCCCAGCTTCAGGCTGAGTCTGACCGGCTGAAACGTGACATCAACAAGGAGGTGTCCGCCCGGCAGCTGGAATTCCGGCGCCAGTATTCCGCCAGAACGGAGGAAATCAAGTCTCTGCTGTTCGCCGAGGTGGAGGATAAGCTGAAAAAATTCAAGACCTCTCCGGAGTATTTTGATTATCTGGAGAAAATCATCCGGCAAGCCCTCTCCTTCGCGGGAGAGGATGCCATTACCGTTTACATTGATCCGTCGGATGAGGCGCTCCTTCCCCGTCTTGCCGAAACACTGGGCATAAATCCCAGCATTTCCCGGGAAGCCTGGGGCGGCGGCATGCGGGCTGTGATCCGTTCCAAAAACATTCTGATCGACAACTCATTTGCTACGCTGCTTGATGAGGCGCGGAAGGAATATATCTTTACCGGAGGTATGGCAGATGAATAATACTGGAATTATCTACGGGATCAACGGTCCCGTGGTTTATCTGAAAGGAAAAACCGGCTTCCGCATGTCGGAGATGGTTCATGTGGGCGCCGAGCATCTGGTGGGCGAGGTGATCGCCCTGACGAAAGACAGAACCACGGTTCAGGTATTTGAGGAAACCACCGGCCTGAAGCCGGGCGCCAAGGTAACCGGCACCGGAGACGCCATTTCCGTGACCCTGGGCCCCGGAATCCTCAACAACATTTTCGACGGTATCCAGCGTCCCCTGGGGGAAATCGCCCAACATTCCGGAAAATACATCAGCCGGGGTGTCAGTGTGGATTCCCTGGACACTGAGAAAAAATGGCAGGTTCATCTGACGGTGGCGCCGGGAGATCAGGTTTCCGGCGGAACCATCATCGCGGAAACTCAGGAAACGGCTTCCATCGTACACAAATCCATGGTTCCGCCCGATGTGTCGGGTACGGTAACCTGGGTGGCTGCCGACGGTGAGTACACCATTCTGGATCCCATCGTGACGCTGGAGCTTCCCGACGGTTCCAAAAAGGATCTGACCCTGTGCCAGAAATGGCCCATCCGGATTCCCCGCCCCACCAGGCGGCGCTATCCCGCTTCCGTTCCTCTGGTGACCGGACAGAGAATCCTGGACACCATGTTCCCCATCGCCAAAGGCGGCACCGCTGCCGTTCCCGGCGGTTTCGGAACAGGAAAGACCATGACCCAGCATCAGATCGCCAAATGGTCCGATGCGGATATCATTATTTATATCGGCTGCGGAGAGCGCGGCAATGAGATGACTCAGGTACTGGAGGAATTTGGAGAACTGGTGGATCCCAGATCCGGCAATCTTCTGATGCACCGGACAGCGCTGATCGCCAA
>DVON01000100.1 GCA_018713585.1 Candidatus Pullilachnospira stercoravium
CTGGATCAAAGGGACGTTTCGTCATTTCGGTTCTAAGCTGGAAAGAGAAACATATATTTTAGGGATAAGAACAGGGAAAGAGAGTTTATGTCGGGATATAGAAGGTTTATTGCGTACGTGTATGAGTACCAGCAGGGCAGGAAGGGCGCAGGAAAAGGATTTATTAAGGTAGAGGCGAAAAACGGCGTCTGCAGGATCCGGTATAAGCTGGCAGGTATATTCGGAAAAGGGGAAGGAACAGCAGAGGTCATCGGCTATGTCAGGGAAGGAGACAGATGCAGAGGCGTCCGCCTGGGCAGATGGACGTCTGCCGGAAGCTCTGCGGAGTTTGAACAGGAGCTGGATGAAGAGAATCTGAATGGCAGCGGGTACAGCCTGAATGATCTGTGCGGGCTGCTCCTGCTGACAGATATGGGAGAAGTCTATGGGAGCGGATGGGATGACAGACCCCTGAACCCTGGGGAGATTCAGCTGCCCATGCAGGAAGAAGAAGGAAGGTCTGTTCGCCAGGAGATGCCGGAGCGGGAGCAGGAGAACGCGGACCGGGCGCAGGAAGAAATCAGGCAGGAGCGGGAAATGCCGGAACGGGATCAGGCGATGCCGGAACAGAACAGGGAAATGATGAGAGAACATCCTGGGCAGAATCAGGCCGCTTTGCAGCGTGATCAGCCTGTGCCAGAGTGGGAACAGTCCATGCCCGGGTCAGAACGCGGCTTCCGATTACAGCCAGAGACGGGATCAGAACGCGGCTTCCGATCAGAACCGCAGGCAGGAACAGAACAGGGCTTCCAACCAGAACCGGAGACAGGAACAGAACGCGGCTTCCAATCAGAACCAGAGACAGAAACAGAACAGGGCTTCCGATCAGAACCGGAGACGGGATCAGAACAGCGCTTCCAACCAGAGCCGGAGACGGGACCAGAACAGGGCTTCCGATCAGAACGGGAGACAGGAGCAGAACAGGGCTTCCGATCAGAACCGGGGACGGGACCAGAACCAGGCTTCCGACCAGAGCCGGAGACGGGAGCAGAACAGAGGTTCCAATCTGATGCGCAGAGGAGACCGGAACAGGGCTTCCAGTCTGTGCCGGAAACAAGACGGGTTATACCAAGGCAGGGTCCCACGATACCAAGGGGAAGCCAGAACGCACCTGGGCAGAATCCGTTTCTGACGGGACCGGAGCAGAGCTTCCGATCTATGCCGGGGCAGCAGAGAAATACAGTTTCTGAAAGAGAAACCGCAGGGAGATCAGCAGAAGAAAGAGAGCAGGAAATAAGAGAAATCGAAGAGGAAGAAATGGAGGCAGCTCCTCCGATTGAAATGAACGAACCAGAGCAGAGCACTCTTCCCGGACCGGAAGATGCAGGGGAAGAAAGGCTGCGGGGGCAGTCATCTGCCTGCGCGCAAAGGCAGATGCCCCTGTTCGGCGATGAAGAAACGGTCCGGTACATGCAGATCCAGATGAAAGATCTGTGCTGCCTCGGAAGGCGGGACAGAGGCCTGGCAAACAATAATTTCCTCCGGCGCGGCGCCAGCCGGTACGGTTATCTGCTGCTGGGGCAGAGAAAAGCAGACGGGACCTTTTTCCTGGGCGTGCCCGGGGTCTATGAACGGCAGGAATGTCTCATGGCGAATCTGTCCGGATTCCCTTATTTCAGGGAGGCATGCCGCTGCGGAAGAAATCAGGGGCGCTTCGGGTACTGGTACCGCTTCCTTGATACCCCGGATCTGAATCGTTTGGAAGGAAACACATATTTTTCTTGACCGGCGGCACGGTTGGGATATATAATAAGACCTGTACAAAAATGCAGAGACGTCTGCATCAGAGAAATTCCTGGAGATGTACTCAAGTGGTCGTAAGAGGTCGCACTCGAAATGCGATAGGTCCGCAAGGGCGCGTGGGTTCGACTCCCACCATCTCCGCCAGAAAATCCAGTCCTCAAACGATGCTTCGTTTGAGGACTTTATTGAATTATCTACCATTGTCTGAAACCAGGGAGGCATACACGGTGACTGCTGATGAGAAATTTATGAAAGAAGCAAAAAAACAGGCGATGAAAGCGTACGCGCTGAGAGAAGTCCCCATTGGCTGTGTGATCGTACACCAGGGAAAGATCATCGCCCGGGGCTATAACCGGAGAAATACCGATAAGAATACCGTATCCCACGCAGAGATCAACGCCATCCGCAAAGCCAGCAAAAAGCTGGGAGACTGGAGGCTGGAGGGCTGCACTTTATATGTGACCCTGGAGCCCTGCCAGATGTGCGCGGGAGCCATTATCCAGGCACGGATGGACCGGGTAGTCATTGCCAGTATGAATCCCAAGGCAGGCTGCGCAGGGTCTGTGCTGAACCTGCTGGAGATGGATGGATTTAACCATAAAGCAGAAGTGACCAGAGGGGTTTTAGAAGAGGAGTGCAGCGCTATGCTCACCGGATTTTTTAGGGAACTGAGAGAAGAAAAGGCAAAGAAAAAACAGGAAGAAAAGGAGAAGACCCTATGACAAAGAAAGAATTTCGTGAAAGAACACAAAAAGGCATCCTGGTGCTGGACGGCGCTACCGGTTCCAACCTGATGAAAGCGGGAATGCCCCGGGGCGTATGCACGGAGCAGTGGGTCTGTGAAAATCCTCAGGCGATTCTGCAGCTTCAGCAGGCATACAAGGAAGCCGGCTCCGATATCATCTATGCGCCAACCTTCTCCGCAAACCGCATCAGCCTGGAAAATCACGGACTGCAGGACCAGGTGCGCAGCTTAAATACACAACTGGTACAGATCACCAGGAAGGCAGTGGGAAAGGACTGTCTGGTGGCAGGAGACCTTACCACCACAGGAAAGCAGGACGTGCCCTATGAAGAGCTTCTGGAGGCTTATAAAGAGCAGATTGACGCCCTGATGGAGGCTGGCGCGGACCTGCTGGCAGCAGAGACCATGCTGGGGGTCACAGAGCCTATGGCAGTCCTGGACGCAGCCGCCTCTTTGGGGGATATTCCGGTTTTATGCACTCTGACAGCAGAATCCGACGGCAGCCTGTTCTTTGGAGGAAATATTTACGACGCAGTGGAATCCCTGGCTGAGATGGGCGCTGACGCAGTAGGGCTGAACTGCTCTACCGGACCGGACCAGCTGACCGCAGTAACGGAAAATATGAAAAAAAGGATCCAGGTGCCCCTGGTAGTAAAGCCCAACGCAGGCATGCCTGTCATTGACGCGGACGGGACCCCGGTATATTCCATGGGAGCCGGGGAATTTGCACAGCATATGCAGGTGCTCATAGAAAAAGGAGCCGACATTGTTGGCGGATGCTGCGGCACTACGCCGGAGTATATCCGTACCTTATGCAAAAAGATCCGCCAGTCAGGGAAAGTTTCATAAAAACGTATTTATTGGGAGTTTTTCTTATGTATCCGAGACCTTCTGCCAAAGAAGAGCAGGAGTCCGATGATAAGGAAGACTCCCATTACTATTTTTGCAGCCTGGGTATAGTTCTCAAAATAAGCGGCAGCCTTCTGCCAGGAGCTTCCTGCAGCAGCCCCAAGGCATACCAGGATCACATTCCATAGAAAGCTGCCCAGGGCAGTCATGAGAAAGAAGCGCTTCAGATCCATTCTGGCAGTGCCTGCCGGGATGGAGATCAGACTGCGGACAATGGGGATGAAACGGCAGAAAAATACCGTATAATTCCCCTTGCTGTCAAACCAGTCCATGGCTTTCTGGATATCCTCCTTTTTCAGCCGCAGCAGCCTGCCGGGACGGCTGTTCAGGAATGCCTCCATCCGCTCAGGCGTCAGCAGATAGCCGGCTTCATACAGGATCAGCGCGCCTGCCAGACTTCCCACGGTGGAGGAGATCACCACGCCGGGAATGTGCATACGGGTATAAGTGGTCATAAAGCCGCTGAACGTCAGTATGACTTCGGATGGAATGGGCGGAAAGACATTTTCCACTGTGATGAGAAGGGCAACGCCCAGATAGCCGTATTGGTTCATGATCGAGATCAGCCAGTCATTCATAGGGCAGAAACCTCCCTGAGAAGGGGTATTCGGTTCATTGTATGAAGCTGAGAGAGAAATATGCGCAAGTCCATAAAAAAACAGGCAGAAATCTCTGTCTGTCGAAAATCTTTTTCACCGTGCGCCGCCCTTTGAAGCTCTCCCACAGACGTTACCTCTACAGTTAACTCAGCCCAGGCACCCTTACGGCACACAGAAGGTTCTGCTTAGTGCTGCTGCATTCCTGCCCTGACACGGTTCACAGATTCCTGTTGCGTAAGACCCAGACGTCAACGCCACTTATAGGAGGCAGCTTCGCAAAGAGAAGCCCTCAGATTGGCATCACCCCTGCTGTAGCGGATTGCAGGTACAGGGCACCGCTATCTCCCCGGCTGCGCAGATTTCAGTATAGCGTGTTTCCCCGGCTTTGTCAATTGCCTCTCAGACTTTTTTGCCAATTGGTATTGTGAGAATTTTGGAAATAATATATAATAGAAACAGCTTGTGGATTTCCGCAGAAGCGGAAGAAAAAGAAGTGAATAAAAAGGATGGGATGTGAAAGAACATGAAGAGGATTGGTTTGCTTACCAGCGGCGGCGACTGTCAGGCGCTGAACGCGACGATGCGGGGTGTTGTGAAAGGACTTTCCAACAACATCGAGGAGCTTGAAGTTTATGGTTTCATGAATGGCTACAAGGGACTGATTTATGGAGATTACCGGATGCTGACCTCCAAGGATTTCTCCGGTATCCTTACCCGCGGCGGTACGATTCTGGGTACCTCCAGACAGCCGTTCAAGCTGATGCGTGTGCCGGATGAAAAAGGCCTTGACAAGGTGGAGGCCATGAAGCAGAATTACTATAAGCTTCGTCTGGACTGCCTGGTGATTCTGGGCGGAAACGGAACGCAGAAGACGGCCAATCTGCTGCGGGAGGAAGGGCTGAATATCATTCACCTTCCCAAGACCATCGATAATGATATCTGGGGAACCGATATGACCTTCGGTTTCTACAGCGCGGTGAATATCGCCACGGATGCCATCGACTGTATCCATACCACGGCTTCTTCCCATAACCGGGTGTTTATCGTGGAGGTTATGGGACACAAGGTGGGATGGCTGACGCTGTACGCAGGCATTGCCAGCGGCGCGGACGTGATTCTGATTCCCGAGATTCCTTATGATATTGACAAGGTGGTGGACGCCATCGAGGCCAGAAGAAGACGGGGAAGCGGATTTACCATTCTGGCGGTGGCAGAGGGCGCCATCTCCAAAGAGGAGGCACAGCTTCCCAAGAAGGAACTGAAGAAAAAACTGGCGGAGGATGCCAAGAAGTTCCCCTCCGTTTCCTATAAGATTGCGGCTGCCATTGAGAAAAAGACCGGTATGGAGATCCGTGTGACGGTTCCCGGACATACCCAGAGAGGCGGAAGCCCCTGTCCTTACGACCGGGTGCTGTCCACCAGAATCGGATCCTACGCCGCCAAGCTGATTCTGAACAATGAATACGGCTATATGGTAGGTATGGTGAACGGAAAAACCAAGAAAGTGCCGCTGGAGGAGTGCGCGGGCAAGCTGAAGATGGTGACCCCGGACGCCCAGGAGGTAAAAGACGCCAAGAGAATCGGCATCAGCTTCGGCGACTGAGTTGGACAGGGCCGAGAGTGGCAGATGCCGCAGCCGGATTTTCCGGCGTACAGATACAGACAGAATCGTGACAGTGAAGCCGGAAGGCTGAGCTGTTACCAGGATATCGATCAGTTACAGGCCCTCCGGCTGCCGCCGGAGGGTACTTGAATCATGGCGGCTGTGGCGGCCCGGCCGGAAGACAGGGCCGCTGACAGTTCCCGGAGGGCAGAGAATACCGGGGGAACGGCCGCCCAGGCAAAAAAGACAGGAAGGAAGATTCCATGAGCTATACCGCTCTGTACCGTAAGTTCCGCCCGGACACCTTTGAGGATGTCAAAGGGCAGGATCATATTGTGACAACATTGAAGAATCAGATCCGGGCAGAACGGATCGGCCATGCGTACCTGTTCTGCGGTACCCGCGGAACGGGAAAAACCACGGTGGCAAAGATTCTGGCCAGGGCCGTCAACTGTGAGCATCCGGTGGACGGAAGCCCCTGCAACGAATGTGAGACCTGCCGGGCCATCCGGTCCGGCGCCTCCATGAATGTCATCGAGATCGACGCCGCTTCCAACAACGGCGTGGACAATATCCGGGAGATCCGGGAGGAGGTGGCCTACCGTCCCACGGAAGGAAAGTATAAAGTGTACATCATCGATGAGGTACACATGCTTTCCACCGGCGCGTTCAATGCGCTGCTGAAAACGCTGGAGGAGCCGCCCTCCTATGTGATTTTCATTCTGGCCACCACGGAAGCCCACCGGATTCCGGTGACGATCCTCTCCAGGTGCCAGCGGTACGATTTCCGCCGGATTTCCATCGATACCATCACCGCCCGGCTGCGGGAACTGATGGAAGAGGAGCAGATTTCGGTGGAGGATAAAGCGCTGCGCTATGTGGCGAAGGCGGGAGACGGTTCCATGCGTGACGCGCTGAGCCTTCTGGACCAGTGCATCGCCTTTTATCTGGGAGAAACCCTCACCTATGACAAGGTGCTGGAAGTGCTGGGGACCGTGGACAATGAGGTGTTCAGCCGGCTGCTACGGAAGGTGATTGCGGGGGATGTGACCTCCTGTATTCACATTCTGGAGGATCTGATTGCCGGGGGCAAGGAACTGGGCCAGTTTGTGGCGGATTTTACCTGGTATCTCAGAAATTTGCTGCTGGTGAAAACTTCCGACCGGGCGGAGGATGTGCTGGACGTTTCCTCGGAAAATCTGATGCTGCTGAAGGAAGAAAGCAGCATGGTGGATGTGGATACGCTGATGCGTTATATCCGGGTGCTTTCCGATTTGTCCGGCCAGATGCGTTACGCTGCCCAGAAGCGGGTGATGGTGGAAATTGGACTGATAAAATTATGTAAACCGTCCATGGAACAGAATCTGGATTCCGTGCTGGACCGGCTGCGGATTCTGGAGGAAAAGGTGGAAAACGGCATCCCCATGGCCCCGCCGGCAGAGGCAAAAGGGACGGCAGATCTGTTCGGACAGGAGGCAAAGGAGCCGGAGGTTCCGGAGAAAAAGCCGGAGAAGGCGGCCCCGGAGGATCTGCAGTATATAAAGAACAACTGGAATATGATTGTGGGACAGACCAGCGGAATGTTCAAAAGCTTTCTTTCAACGGCGGTCCCCAAATACAACGGTGCCACAGGCGAGAACCGCCTGTATGTGGAATTTACCAATGATCTGGCTCAGGGCTGCGCCCAGGATCCGGAAAAGAAGGAGCTTCTGGAGCAGATCATCGCCCGTCAGACAGGAAAATCGGTGGAGGTTGAGATGGTGGTCCGGAGGCTTGACGCCCCCCGGGAACTGGCGGAGATCTCCGTTGATGATATATTAAAAAAAGAGGTTCACATGGACGTAGTTGTCGAGGAAGAACCGGAAGATGAGTAGGAGGATACCATAGTGGCAAAACGCGGTGGATTTCCAGGCGGAATGGGAATGCCTGGCAATATGAACAATCTGATGAAGCAGGCGCAGAAGATGCAGAAGCAGATGGAGGAAAATCAGAAGGCCCTGGAGGAGAAGGAATTTACGGCCACGGCCGGCGGCGGAGCCGTTGAGGTGACCGTGACAGGGAAAAAGGAAGTGACGAAGGTGAAGCTGTCCGAGGAAGTGGTGGATCCCGATGATATTGAGATGCTGGAGGATCTGATCATGGCGGCCACCAACGAGGCGCTGAGGAAGATGGAAGCGGAGAGCGCGGCGGTGATGTCGAAGCTGGCCGGAGGACTGGGCGGAGGCTTCCCGTTCTGAGATGGAGTATTACAGCAGTCATATCAGCAAGTTAATTGAACAGCTGTCCCGGCTGCCGGGCATCGGCGCCAAGTCCGCCCAGCGGCTGGCCTTTCACATTGTGAATATGCCCGCGGAGCAGGTGGAGCAGCTGGCAGGAGCCATCACTTCGGCCAAGGCCAACGTCCGTTACTGTAAGGAGTGCTTTACGCTGACGGATCAGGAGCTGTGCCCCATCTGCGCCAATCCCAAGAGAAACCACCGGCAGATCATGGTGGTGGAAAACACCAGGGATCTGGCGGCTTACGAGAAAACAGGAAAATACGAGGGCGTTTACCATGTGCTTCACGGCGCCATTTCCCCCATGCTGGGGATCGGCCCCAATGATATCCGGCTCAAGGAGCTGATGCAGAGGCTCCAGGGAGAGGTGGACGAGGTGATCATCGCCACCAATTCCAGCCTGGAGGGGGAGACCACAGCCATGTATATCAGCAAGCTGATCAAGCCCACAGGCATCCGGGTCACCAGGATTGCCAGCGGCGTGCCGGTGGGCGGCGATCTGGAATATATCGATGAGGTGACGCTTCTTAGGGCGCTGGAGGGCCGGGTGGACCTGTAATTTAATATAAGAAACTGCGGCCGTCTTGCCCTGCGGATTTGCTTTCGCGAAAGCAGGCAAAGGGTCAGAGGGCTGTCTGGAAACGATCAACTATCAGAAACAGGAGGGACTGTGAACGATGCAGCTTACAACCGTAAGAGAGATATACCGAGACCGGGAGAAATACCTGGATAAGGAGATCACCGTGGGCGGCTGGGTCCGGAGTATCCGCGACTCAAAGACCTTCGGTTTTATTGTTCTCCACGATGGAACTTTTTTTGAAACCCTGCAGATTGTATACCATGATGCCATGGAAAACTTTGACCAGATATCCAGGTTGAACGTGGGAGCCGCCATTGTGGTGCGGGGTACCCTGGTGGCTACGCCCCAGGCAAAGCAGCCTTTTGAGATTCAGGCGGTACAGGTGGACGTGGAAGGAGCTTCTGCTCCGGATTATCCGCTGCAGAAGAAACGTCATTCCATGGAGTATCTGCGGACAGTGCCCCACCTGCGGGCCAGAACCAACACCTTCCAGGCGGTGTTCCGGGTGCGTTCCCTGATCGCCTACGCCATCCACAAATTTTTCCAGGAGAGAGGATTTGTGTATGTGCATACCCCGCTGATCACCGGCAGTGACTGCGAGGGCGCGGGAGAAATGTTCCAGGTGACCACCATGGATCTGAACAATATCCCCAAAACCGACAAGGGAGAGGTGGATTTCTCCAAAGACTTCTTCGGAAAGGCCACCAATCTGACGGTGAGCGGACAGCTCAACGGCGAAACCTATGCCCAGGCATTCCGCAACATTTACACCTTCGGACCCACCTTCCGGGCGGAAAATTCCAACACCACCCGCCACGCGGCGGAGTTCTGGATGATCGAGCCGGAGATTGCCTTCGCTGATCTCAAGGATGACATGATCCTGGCGGAGTCCATGCTGAAATACATCATCCGCTATGTGCTGGAAAATGCTCCCGAGGAGATGAAGTTCTTCAACTCCTTCGTGGACAAAGGCCTGCTGGAGCGTCTGGACAACGTGGTAAATTCCGAATTTGCCCATGTGACCTACACGGAGGCCATTGAGATTCTGGAGAAAAACAACGACAAATTCGATTACAAGGTATCCTGGGGCTGCGATCTGCAGACAGAGCACGAGCGTTATCTGACAGAGCAGATCTTCAAGCGCCCGGTGTTCGTCACCGATTATCCCAAGGAGATCAAGGCTTTCTATATGAAGCTCAACGAGGATGGAAAGACCGTGGCCGCTGTGGACTGTCTGGTGCCGGGAATCGGAGAGATCATCGGCGGCAGCCAGAGGGAGGACGACTACGATAAGCTGGTACAGCGGATGGAGGAGATGGGCCTGAAAAAAGAGGACTACGACTTCTATCTGGATCTGAGAAAATACGGAAGCACCAGACATGCGGGCTTTGGCCTGGGCTTTGAGCGGTGTGTAATGTATCTGACAGGTATGGGAAATATCCGCGACGTGATCCCGTTCCCGAGAACGGTCAACAACTGCGAGCTGTAACAGAAAAATGAAAAGGCGCGGCGTCCTGCGGGCGCCGCCGCGAAGAGGGATTTCATGCAGTTTATTCATATGGCGGATGTACATCTGGGGGCGGTTCCGGATCAGGGCTGCCCCTGGAGTGCATCCAGGGAAAAAGAAATCTGGAAGACGTTTGTCCGGTCAGTGCAGCTGGCCAAAAAAGAAGAGGTGGAGCTGCTGCTGATCGCGGGAGATCTGTTCCACCGGCAGCCGCTCCTTCGGCAGCTGCGGGAGGTGAACGAGCTGTTTGCCTCCATCGCGCCGGTGCAGGTGGTCTTTATGGCAGGCAATCACGATTATCTGAAACCGGATTCCGCCTACCGGAAGATTTCCTGGGCTTCCAATGTTCATATGTTTTTTAAGGAGGAGCCGGAGGTGATCCGGCTTGAGAAGCTGAATACCTGGGTTTACGGGCTCAGCTATGAGCATCAGGAGATCCGCAGTCCGCTGTACGCGGCCATCCGGCCCAACGGACAACCCGGCTATCACATCCTGCTGGCCCACGGCGGGGATGAAAAACACATTCCGCTGAAAAAAGAAGAGCTGGAGGGATTTGACTATGTGGCGCTGGGACATATCCACAAGCCCCAGGCGCTGGTGCCTCACCGGATAGTCTATGCGGGGGCTCTGGAGCCTCTGGACCGGAATGACGAAGGGAAGCACGGATTTGTCTGCGGAAGGCTGGAAGGAAAAATCTGCCGCACGGGATTTATTCCCGCGGCCAGCCGTTCTTATCTGACACTGCAGATTACGGTACATTCCCAGACCACCCAGCTGGCGCTGGAGCAGAAGGTGCGGGAGGGAATCCGCCAGAAAGGTGAGTCAAACCTGTTCCGGATTCTTATAAAGGGATTCCGGAACCCGGATATGGAGTTTGACGATGAACCCCTGTATCATCTGGGGAATATCACTCAGGTACGGGATGAAACCCGACCCTGCTATGATGTGGAGAAGCTGAAGGAGCAGCAGAAGGGCACGCTGATCGGCGATTATATCCGCTGCTTTGAGGAGAAAAATTCTCCCATGGAACAGAAGGCACTATACTACGGCGTGCAGGCGCTGATGGAAACGAAACAATGAAACTGACACAGATTTATATTAAGAGCTTTGGAAAACTGAAAGACCGCAAGATCACCTTCGGGGATGGCATCAACATTGTGTACGGCCCCAATGAAAGCGGAAAATCCACGCTTCATGCCTTTATCCGCAGTATGCTGTTCGGTATTACGCGGCAGAGAGGCCGTGCGGCCAGGACGGACAGTTACAGCAGATATGAGCCCTGGGAGAGACCGGCGGATTTTGCCGGCATACTCTGGTTCGAGAGCGGAGGAAAGGAGTTCCGACTGGAACGCAGCTTTTATAAAAATGATGTGCGGGCTTCTCTGGTATGTGTCACGGACGGAGAACGGCTGTCCATAGAGGACGGTGATCTCCGGATGCTTCTGGGGGAGATCAGTGAAAATGTCTATGATAACACGGTATCGGTTGGCCAGCTGTCCAGTGAGACCGACGCGGGGCTGACCCGGGAGCTGCAGAACCGGATGTCCGGCTATGAGGGCGGACTGGACGGGGATCTGAATATCCAGGCAGCATCCGAAAGTCTCAGAAAGAGGCGCCGGGAGTGGGAGAAGAAAAAGCAGGATGCCCTGCAGCGGCAGGAGGAAAACCGCCGCCGTTTGCTGGAACGGATGGAATATGCCGGAAAGGAGAGGGAAAACCTGGAAATCCAGCTGACCGCCGCCAGAGAGCAGACAAAAGAGGCAGGCAAAAAGCTGGAAAAGGAGAGGCAGGCCGCATCGGATGCCCGTTTCGCCGGGAATACCGAGAACCAGCTTCGGAAGGAGGGCCGTAAAGAGGCGGCCAAAAGACAGGCCGGACAGGAATATGAGGAAGAACATCGTCATTCTGCCCGCGTTTACGTTAGACTGACAGTGTGGGCTTTGGGGCTGCTGCTTATTCTGCTGGCGCTTTTAAATCCCTGGCAGATCTCTATCATTGCCAGGGCTGTAGTGGCATGGCTGGGAATCATGGCTATTTCCGCGGTCTATCTGTTTAAAGGGAGCAGCCATGAAAGGGAACCGGAGGAGCGGGAGGAAATCCGCAGCGGTACAGAAGATACAAAAAGCGAAAAGGAACCGGCAGAATCGGAAGCGGTACGCCGGATGGAAGGGGATCTGAGCCGCCTTCAGGGCCGGGAGGAAGAACTGGAACGCCAGGTTCAGGAAAAAGCCACGGAGGAGGAAAACCTGCGGGAGGATTATGAAGAGATGGCTCAGAACGATACGGAGGCAGCGGACTGTGAGCTGGAAATCCGCAGTCTGAACCTGGCTCTGGAAACCCTGGAAAGTCTGTCCGGAAATATCCGGCTGCGGGCCGGAGACAAGCTCCGGGGCCGGATGGGAGAAATCCTGTCCCAGCTTACCGGAGGAAAATACACGCAGGTATCCCTGGACCGGGATATGAATATGGAGCTGGGAACCCGGGAGCATCTGATTCCTCTTGCAAGTCTCAGTCGCGGGACAGTGGAACAGGTATATTTCGCTCTGCGGATGGCGGTGGGAGAAATTCTCTGCCAGGAGGAGCCACTGCCCATTCTGCTGGATGAAGTATTTGCCATGTATGATGATGAGCGGCTTTCCGCCGCCCTGAACTGGCTGGCCCGGCAGGAGCGGCAGACCCTGATTTTCACCTGCCATACCAGAGAGGCCCGGCTGGCCCGCCGGGAAGGAATTGCCGCAGAGGAAATCTCGATGGAGACCGGCCATACGGCCGATTAGAGGAAACCCTGAAGGATCCCTTTATGGCCATTCGGCCGACTAGATGAAACCCTGAAGGATCCCTTTATGGCCATACGGCCAAACAGATGAAAGGAATTAAGTTGCGATGTTGAGAATTGGATGTCATTTGTCGTCTTCGGGAGGATTTCTGAAGATGGGTAAAACGGCGGTGTCCATTGGAGCCAATACGTTTCAGTTTTTTACCAGGAATCCCCGGGGAAGCCGGGCGAAGGCCATTGATGTGAAGGATGTGGCTGCTTTTCTGGAATATGCTGAACAAAACGATATCAGCCGGATTCTGGCTCACGCGCCGTATACGCTGAATGCCTGCTCCAAGGACGAGAGAACCCGGGAATTCGCCCTGGAAACCATGGAGGATGATCTGAAACGGATGGAGTATGTGCCGGGCAACTGCTACAATTTCCATCCGGGAAGTCATGTGGGACAGGGGGCAACGGAGGGTATCCGGCAGATTGCCGCGACATTGAACCAGATTTTAAAGCCCGGGCAGCATACCACGGTGCTGCTGGAGACCATGGCCGGAAAAGGAACCGAGGTGGGGCGCAGCTTTGAGGAGCTGCGGGCGATTCTGGATCTGGTGGAATTGCCGCAGCTGATGGGCGTCTGCCTGGATACCTGCCATGTGTATGACGCGGGCTATGATATTGTCAATGACCTGGACGGAGTGCTGGAACAGTTTGACCGGGTGATCGGGCTGGAGAAGCTGAAGGCCATTCACATGAATGACAGCAAGAATCCCTTTGCCAGTCATAAGGACCGCCATGAGAAGATCGGGGAAGGCTCCATCGGTCTGGAGGCTTTTGAGCGGATTATCAATCACCCGCAGCTTCAGGGAATACCGGTATATCTGGAGACACCCAATGAGCTGGAGGGATATGCGGCGGAAATCCGGATGCTGCGGGAGCGGTACCGGAAAGGATAACAATGAAGCCGCAAGGCCGCGAACCGCGGAAAATTTAATAAACGTTTCGTGTTTTATGGACAAACCGGGGCTGCTGTACCATTCTATATCCGGCATGGTATGGCAGCCCTGGTTTCTGTATCAGTCCCGGGAAGGCTTCAGGGACATATATTCTCCTACAGGTACGGGAGTTTATGATTTTTTCTCACATCAGATACTCAGATTTTCTCATGATTCCGATACTTCGTCAGTACCTTCTGGATCCGCTCCACCGGATTGAGAAGCTTGCTGATGGAATCATCGTGATTCAGCGTGTTGATAATCAGGGCGATATATTTGCTCATATCACAGTTTACATAATACGGACGTTCCAGCAGTTCCGGTGTCTGGTAGATCAGGTTTGTGGTGAGGATCCGGTCGAACATTCCCTTCTCGTAGAACTCATCGAACTTTTTCAGGCCGTTGGTGAACAGTCCGAAAGTGGAACACATGAAGATTTTGGCAGCGCCCCGCTCTTTCAGAAGCTGCGCCACCTCCAACATGCTGTCGCCGGAAGAAATCATATCGTCAATGATAATCATATCTTTGCCCCGCACATCGGCGCCCAGGAACTCATGGGCTACAATGGGATTGCGGCCGTCCACGATGGTGGAGTAATCGCGGCGTTTGTAGAACATACCCATATCCACGCCGATATTATTGGCCAGATAGATGGCGCGGCTCATACCGCCCTCATCCGGGCTGATCACCATCAGATGGTCCTTGTCCAGCTTCAGATCCGGCTGATTTCTCAGCAGATTCTTGATGAACTGATAGGCCGGCTGCACGGTCTCAAAGCCGTGGAGAGGAATGGCATTCTGGATCCTGGGGTCATGAGCGTCAAAGGTGATAATGTTCTCCACACCCATGTTTACCAGCTCCTGGAGAGCAATGGCACAGTCCAGAGACTCCCGGCCGGAGCGGCGGTGCTGGCGGCTTTCGTACAGGAACGGCATGATGACATTTACCCGGCGGGCCTTTCCGGCGATGGCGGCAATGATACGCTTCAGATTCTGGAAGTGATCGTCCGGGGACATGTGGTTTACATGACCGGCAACTGTGTAGGTGAGGCTGTAGTTGCATACATCGATCAGAATATAAATATCATCGCCGCGGACAGATTCCCGCAACATTCCTTTGCCCTCGCCGGAACCGAAGCGGGGCAGTTCGGAGCGGATCAGATAAGTATCCCGCTCATAGCCGTCCAGGTGAAGGGAGGTATCGGAACTGGTCTGACTCCCTTTTCTCCAGGAAACCAGATACTCGTCTACCTTGAGCCCCAGGGATTCGCAACTGTAGGGGGAGATGATTCCCAGACGTCCTACGGGAAGCTTCTGCAGATCATTTACATTTTTTTGCGCCATGTTAGTTTCCTCCTAAAAATTTTTTCTGGATGCGTATATCGCTGCCAATAAGTTTTATCATGGTGTAGCTGCTGGAAATTCTGGAAAATACCCGCTCGGAATAGGTTTCCTTGAAGTTTTCCAGCGTCAGGTTGGTGGAGATAATGGTGGATTTCCGGTGCATAATCCGCTCATTGATACAGAGAAACAGCTGAGAGGCCACGAAACTGTTGGTCAGCTCAGTTCCCAGATCATCGATAATCAGAAGATCACAGTCGAAGATGTAACGGTTCATGTCCTCTGCTTCCCCGGAGTCCGAAAACGTGTTCCGGGCAAACATTTCAAACAGATCAAAGGCTGAAAAATAAATCACGCAGTGAGCGGTGTCAATCAGCTCTTTGGCAATGCAGTGGGAAAGAAACGTCTTTCCTACCCCGGTATCTCCATAGAGAAACAGATTCTCAAAAGAGGTGTCAAAATTTTTGATGAAATCCCTGGCCCTGCGTACTGCGTCCCGGGCCGTCTGCCGGGCGGAAAGGCCGGTGGCGGGGCTGATGATATCATCGGAGTAAAAATCAAAAGAAAAATGATCGAAATTTTCCGTCTGAAGAATATCCCGGATATTTGACTGGGTATACAGAAGATCTACGGCCGCTTTTTTGAAGCATACGCACTTCTGGTTGTTTACATAGCCGGTGTCATGGCACAGAGGACAGGTATACCGCATTTTCAGATAATCCCCGGGAAATCCATGTTCCGCCAGCAGCCGCGCGCGGTCAGCGGAAAGTTCCTGAATCCGCGCGTCCAGGTCAAAATCCTTCCCGGAGGATTCTCCCAGAAGAAGCCGTGCTTTTTCCATGCTGGCTGACGAGATCTCCCGGTCAATGTCCGCCAGCCGGGGAATCCGGCTGTATGCCGTGCGGATCCGTTCATCCAGCTGATGCCGGTTTTGAAGCTGCCGCTGATTGTACTGGCGCATGAGCGCGTCATACTGAGAATTCTTTAGTGACAAGGCAAGTTCTCCTTTAAAGTTACTGTTTCAGAAGCTGTTTTTCCAGCTCGTCAAAATCGTAATCCCGTTGATGAAAATTATTAAACCGGTTGGGAGCGGCCGCTTTCCGGTTTTTCTGCTCCGCCCGGTCCGCCTGTGCCTGCCGGTGCAGGGTATCCAGTGCCTGGATGTCTGTCAGATGCCGGACGCCTTTCTGCTTCCACTTGGCAAGAATGCTGTCCGCATACTGGAAACTGGCCTTACCCGTCTGAGATACGGTGCGGGAGCAGGCCTCCGTGATAATATCCAGGGTAAATCCATAATCGTTGAGCCAGTGGTTCATCAGAGAAATCTCTGACTGCACCGGGTTCCGGTTGCTGATGCCAAAGGAACGCAGAATGGAAAAATAGTTCTTGTTGTAGGCGGAAGTTTCCTGCTTGGCCATGGAGACCGTGGTGATGCCTGCCTCGTGCCAGGCCAGAGCCACCTTCTCCATGTAACGGATACTTTTGCTCCCCCTGGATACGCAGTATTCAATTAAGTATTCCACCAGATCCAGGGAAAAATGCAGTTCCTCATAAAAATACAGCAGCCGTGAAGTCTCTGCGGGCGACAGGGTTTTCCCCAGATACTGCTCGGCGATAAACAGAAGCTGAATCACATTGTCATCTTCCTTCAGCTGACGGATCCGGTCAGCGCTGAGGCGGCCGGTCTCCTTGTCCGATTTCTGCCCCGGAGACGCTCCGGCCCGGGCCGCCGCGTCCGAAACAGGAGTCTTTGAGGGATTGTCTGTGAGATCCTCCCAGGGCGAGGCTGCCGGTTCCGAACCCTCAGAAACAGAAGTCTGCTGCCCGGAAGTCCTCCGGGAAGGACTGGCCTGACTGCCTGTGGAGGCAGGATTTGCCGTTCTGCCACGGACACCGCGTTCTTTGGGAGGCACCATGGGTTCCAGAAAATCCACCGAAGTCTGCGAGGAGGCATTTCCCGACAATACCAGAAGCCGTTCCGCCTCCCAGTAGCGAAGCGCTCTGAGAATGTCCGTCTCCGTACAGCTGAAAACATCAGCCACCTCCGCCAGAGTCAGCTCTCCCTGCCCCGCGCCCAGCAGGCGCAGTAAGTACAGATATATTTTTACAAATTCCCCATTGGCACGGGGCATATAATAATCAAGAAAAACATTGGATACAACCGTCACGCCGGAGGCGCTTCCATTGTGCAAAGAAAGCTGCATAAGCTTTTGAAATCCTCGCTTTCGCTACCTATGTAAAGATCGATAAATCAGATAAAAAAATGCCGGCACAGGAAAAATCCATGTCTGCAGAGAAGCGCTTTCCGGGCTCTTACTCTGCCGGAGTTCCCGTGACACCGTCATTATAACATAGACTTGAGAGAAATCAAATAGACATTTTTTGCGGCCTGTGAGACTGGGAAAATACCGATGAATGTGGAAAATGTGGATATTGTGGAAGAAAATACCACCTGGCATTATTTGCAACTTGCTGTTGTCGATAAATGATGAAGAAATCGCATTTTTTGTAAAAACTTGTAGTATTTTATGTAAACGAAGTTATGCACATATGCATCCACAGGTTTTCCCGTCAAAAATGTGTATAAACCTGTGGATAATGTGGATAAATGTTCGTAATACCTGTAAAATTAAGGCTTATAGTTGGGGATAAAAAAATTTTATTTTAAAGCCTGTCGCCGGCGTTGAAAAGACAAAAAAAGAACTGCCACTAATGAAAAGTGACAGCTCTTTTACCTGCCAGAACGGTCCGGCAAAGCAGGCCTTCTTCTGCCGGGGCGGATGCAGTACCGATACGCGCAAGCGCCTGCCGTTACATTCCCAGCAGTTTTTCTCCTATTTTAAACACATCTCCCGCGCCCATGGTGATCAGCAGATCTCCGGGTTCGCAGTGCTCCAGCAGATAGTTTTCAATCTCATCAAAGGTGGGGAAATATTCGCAGGGAGTCCCCAGCTTCCGGATCCGTTCCATAAGATCTCTGGAAGAAATCCCCAGGGTATCGGTTTCCCTGGCTGCGTAGATATCTGCCAGAACCACATGATCCGCCAGTGACAGCGCCCGGGCAAAATCGTCCATCAGCGCCTTTGTACGGGTGTAGGTGTGGGGCTGGAAGACACACCAGATGGTCTTATGGGGATAATTCTTCGCGGAAGTCAGTGTGGCGCGGATCTCCGTGGGATGATGGGCGTAATCGTCGATGACAGTCACATCCCCCACCTTTCCCTTATACTGGAACCGGCGGTCAGTGCCGGTAAAATCCAGAATACCGCGCCGGATGGCATCCGTATCCATTCCCAGCTTCTGTCCCAGCGCAATGACGGACAGAGCGTTGGACACATTGTGAAGGCCGGGAACCTTCAGGGAGAAGCTTCCCAGAGACTTTCCGTATGCCAGGCAGGTGAAGGTGGGATGTCCCTGCGGATCCCAGGTGATATCCGCCGCCGTGTAATCTGCCGGATGCTCCAGGCCGTAGGTGATGACCTGACAGGGAAGATCCCGGGCAACGTCCTCCCAGCAAGGGGTGTCCGCATTGATGATCAGCGTGCCGTCCGCCGGCAGCTTTTCGGCAAACAGCCGGAAGGAATGGCGGATGTCATCGATGTCTTTAAAGAAATCCAGATGATCCGCGTCCATATTCAGGATGATGCTGATCTTCGGGAAAAAGCTTAAAAAGCTGTTGGTGTACTCACAGGCTTCCGTGATAAAAGTACCGGAATGTCCCAGACGCAGATTTCCGCCAATGGAGGGAAGGATACCTCCCACCGTGATGGTGGGATCGAAGCCGCCCTCCAGCAGCATCTGGGAAGCCATGGAGGTGGTTGTGGTCTTTCCGTGGGTGCCGGAGACCGCGATGGGCATGGAATAATTCTTCATCATCTGTCCCAGCAGGTCTGCCCGGGACATCATGGGAAGGCCCTTTTCCACGGCACAGGCATATTCCGGATTGTCAGGATGGATGGCGGCGGTGTAAACCACCAGATCAATGCCGTCGATGATGTTGGAAGCACGCTGGCCATAGAAAAGCTGCGCGCCCTTCTCCTCCAGGTGTTTCGTCAGAGGACTTTCTTTTGCGTCAGAGCCGGAAATGGTAAATCCCTCTTTCAGCAGAATCTCGGCCAGCCCGCTCATGCTGATGCCGCCGATTCCAATAAAATGAATATGTATGGGGGACTGAAAATCAATGGTATACATAATACAGAATCTCCTTTTATCTCCATCTGTCTTTAATCATATAGAATGTTATCTCTATTATTATAGAATGAAACGGAAAAAATGGAAAGAGTTTTCTTGGGTATCTGGAAAGGGGAGGGCGGAAGGAGGGGGTCTCGATCAGGAACTTGTATAAATGTCATAAAAAGTAGAAAAAAATAGATAAAAACATGTAAAATATGTTCACTATTCTGGGAAAGTGTGGTATAATTTTTTATTATATATGACAAGAGGTGATAGCATGATTAAGAAAGAAATGATAGCAATGCTATTGGCCGGCGGACAAGGCAGCCGTCTCGGTGTACTGACCGAGAAGGTGGCCAAACCGGCCGTGGCATTCGGCGGAAAATATCGCATCATCGACTTTCCGCTCAGCAACTGTATCAACTCTGGAATTGATACAGTAGGCGTTCTGACACAGTATCAGCCCCTTCGTCTGAATACCCATATCGGAATCGGTATTCCATGGGATTTGGACAGAAATGTGGGCGGCGTTACCGTTCTTCCTCCCTATGAGGCCAAGGAGAACACCGACTGGTATACCGGTACGGCCAACGCCATTTTCCAGAACCTGGCGTACATGGAGATGTACAACCCGGATTATGTGCTGATCCTGTCCGGCGATCATATCTACAAGATGGATTATGAAGTAATGCTGGATTACCACAAGGCCAACAAATCCGACGTGACCATCGCCTGTATGCCCGTACCCATTGAGGAAGCCAGCCGTTTCGGCGTCATGATTACCGACGGAAACGGAAGGATCACCGAGTTTGAAGAAAAACCGGAGCATCCCAGAAGCAACCTGGCGTCCATGGGTATCTACATCTTCAGCTGGCCGGTGCTGCGGGAATCTCTGCTGGCGCTGAAGGATCAGCCGGGATGTGATTTCGGAAAACATATTCTTCCCTACTGCCGGGACAACGGAAAACGGCTGTTTGCCTACGAGTTCAACGGCTACTGGAAGGATGTGGGAACCCTGGGCTCCTACTGGGAGGCCAACATGGAACTGATTGATATCATTCCCGAGTTCAATCTTTATGAGGAATTCTGGAAGATCTATACAAAAGGAGATGTGATTCCTCCTCAGTATATTTCCAGCGAGGCAAAGATCGAGAGAAGCATCATCAGCGAAGGCGCGGAGATTTACGGAGAAGTACATAACTGCGTCATCGGCGCGGATGTGACTGTCGAGAAGGGCGCCGTGGTGCGGGATTCCATTATCATGAAGCACGCGGTGATCGGCGCAGGCTGTGAGATCAACAAGGCCATCATTGCCGAGGAAGTCAATGTTGGAGAAAATGTGGTGATGGGTATTGGAGATGAAGTTCCCAATGTGTACAAGCCGGCAGTCTACAGCTTTGGCCTGGTAACGGTGGGCGAGGGATCCGTCATACCGCCCGGTGTAAAAATCGGAAAAAATACAGCCATCAGCGGCGCGACGTGCCCGGAGGATTATCCGGATGGTGAGCTGGCCAGCGGCGGCGTGATTTTAAAGAAGGACGGTGAGTAGAAATGAGGGCAGTGGGAATTATCTTAGCAGGCGGAAATAACAACAGAATGAGAGAACTGTCGCATAAGAGAGCCATTGCGGCCATGCCGGTTGCGGGAAGCTACCGGAGCATCGATTTCGCGCTCAGCAATATGTCCAACTCTCATATTCAGAAGGTAGCCGTGCTGACACAGTACAACGCGAGATCGCTGAATGAACATCTCAGTTCCTCCAAGTGGTGGGATTTTGGCCGGAAGCAGGGGGGTCTGTTTGTATTCACCCCCACCATCACCACCGCCAACAGCTACTGGTACAGAGGAACCGCGGACGCCATCTACCAGAATCTGGATTTCCTGAAGAAATGCCATGAGCCGTACGTTGTGATCGCGTCCGGTGACGGCGTGTACAAGCTGGATTACAACAAGGTTCTGGAATACCACATTGCCAAACGGGCAGATGTCACGGTGGTGTGCACGGATGCCAGAGAGGATGACGATATCACCCGCTTTGGTGTTCTGAGAATGAACGAGGATTACCGGATTGAAGATTTTGAGGAGAAACCCATGGTTTCTTCCGGACATACCATCTCCACCGGTATTTATGTGATCCGCCGCCGTCAGCTGATCGAGCTGATCGAGCGCTGCGCGCAGGAAGATCGGTATGATTTCGTAAAGGATATTCTGATCCGGTACAAGAACCTGAAGAGAATTTACGGATATAAGATTAATGAATACTGGAGCAACATTTCCACAGTAGAGTCTTACTACAAGACCAACATGGATTTCCTGAAACCGGAAGTGAGAGATTACTTCTTCCGTCAGTATCCGCCGGTTCAGTCCAAGATCGACGACCTGCCTCCCGCGAAATACAACCCGGGATGCAGTGTGAAAAACAGTCTGATCTCCAGCGGATGTATCATCAACGGAGAGGTTGAGAATTCCATCCTGTTCAAGAGGGTGTATGTGGGAAACAACTGTGTGATCAAGAATTCCATCGTCCTCAATGATGTATATCTGGGGGACAATACACACATTGAGAACTGCATTGTGGAGAGCCGCGACACGATCAGGGCCAATTCTTACCACTGCGGAGAGGAAGGCATCAAGATTGTGGTGGAAAAAAATGAGCGGTACGCGCTTTAAATTCCGACAGCGTAAGTGATTCAGGACAATAGAGAACGCAGGGAGCGTGACGTCTATTGTATAAAGGAAGGCATATGAAAGGGGCAATACTATGAATATAACAGACGTTAGAGTACGAAAGGTGGCCAAGGAGGGCAAAATGAAAGCCGTCGTTTCCATTACCATTGATGAGGAATTTGTGGTACATGATATCAAGGTAATTGAGGGCGAGAAGGGCCTGTTCATTGCCATGCCCAGCCGCAAGGCGACGGATGGAGAGTACAGAGATATCGCTCATCCGATCAATTCCGGTACCAGAGACCGGATCCAGAGAATCATTCTGGACAAGTACGAAGAAGTGATGATGCAGGAAGGTGTTTCTGAAGAAGACTAATAATAACCAATTGTCATATATTATGGGGTAAGACGAAAAGCGGTGGCGGGGGCCACCGCTTTTTAACGTAAGTGTGCCCGGCGGGGATACTGACGTTAAAAAGCTTTGCGGGGATCGCGCTGCGGCGGAGCAGGAAAACTCCGGGCTTTTTTTTCGGAGTGGTTTATGGTACGATAACCGTACTTACGGTTACGGTATCTGTGCTTAACGCGGCAAATAGGAAAAGAAAGGCCTGACGGAAAAGGGAGAGGCTTTGATGGATGGGAGGATATTATGAGATTGGAATTGCCGGAGGAGTTTGCCAGCAGAATGAAGGAAATGCTGGGGGAGGAGTACGACGCGTTTCTGGAAAGCTATCAGCTTCCCAGATCCTACGGACTTCGGGTAAATACGGGGAAAATTACCGGGGAGGTGCTGAGGGAGCAGGCTCCGTTTGCGCTGCGGCAGATTCCCTGGGTAAAGGAAGGATATTTCTACGGGGAGGGGGACAGCCCGGCCCGTCATCCCTATTACGCGGCGGGGCTGTATTACCTTCAGGAGCCCAGCGC
>DVON01000101.1 GCA_018713585.1 Candidatus Pullilachnospira stercoravium
CCTGTACGGCGCTGCCGATGCGGCTCAGGCTTTGCCGGATGGATTCCAGTTCTCTTTCATAGCTTCCGAGCTGCCCCGCTTCCGTCCGCAGGACGTCAAATTTCACACTGAACTGCGGCATATTCCGCGCCCCCTTTCTCTCGATGGTTTTATGGCAGTTCCTCCCTCCGGCTTTCCTGTCGCAGAAGCCAAAAGGTATGAACTGCCCTATGATTTTCAGTAAATCTCCGCCACATAGGTTTTTCTGCCCAGCCGGAGCCTGCAGCCGCTTCTCATAGGTTCCATTCCGGCAACCCTTCTCCCTTCCAGGTAAGTTCCGTTGGAAGAGTGAAGATCCTCAACCCACAGCTGTCCTTTTTCCACCAGGATCCGGCAGTGCCGGGCGGATATGGAAGGCTCCGGAATAATCAGCGACGGATATCCGCCCATTCCGCTTCCCTGTCTCCCGATGATAATATCTGTGAGAAAGACAGACCGGTATTCTCTCCCGGTCTCCTCATCGATCAAACGGATATCTTTTTTGCTGTCGGTAAAGCTCTTCTCACCGATCTCCCCGCTGGTAAGCACGGTGGGAATTTCCTCCGCGGGCATTCCTTTCAGAAAGCTTCCCTTTCTTCCTCCCAGCTGTCCGCTTCTCACGTCCACACCTTTCTGACTGATGGAAATATTTCCTTCTCCCAGCAGGTTTCTCTGTTCTCCTCTGTCTCTGCTCCTGGCCCGCAGAAGAAAAATCAGAAGAATAATCAAAGCTGCCAGAGCCGCGGCCGCGGCTATGATCGCCGGTATCATGTCTCAGTTCCCCCCATAAGTTCTCTTTTTCGCCAGTTCCTCAGCCTTTTTCTCGGCATTGTAAATTCGTCTGGCCGCTATCCGTATATTCTCCGCCGTGACCTTCATATTCCGGGCAGTCTGTGCCATGTTACCCGCCAGGCGGTTTCCTTTTTCACAATACAGGCCGGCACTCTCGCCCTTCCAGCCGGCGGAGAGGTTCTGCAGGGAGGTTCCCAGCCGATTCCCCGCCAGTTTTTCCAGCTGTCCGGCCAGCCCGTCAATCTGATCCGCCTGGCGCAGCGCCCGCTGCAGATCAATGTCTATCCTGCTCATACGCGTCCCTCCCGTAAAGGTTCTATAAAATCACATCGGAGGGCAGGTCTCCCAGAAATTCGCTGACCTGCCGCTCACTTTCCTGATAGTTGGCGGCAATGGCCTGCAGATCGCTGACCTGCTCCGAAAGCCTCCGGAAGATTTCACCGATGCCTTCCTTCCGCTCCTGGTAATCCCGCCGGTGCATATCTCCAGCCTCCCCCTGCCAGTAGGAGGCCGAACGGTTCACCGACTGTTCCATACTCTGAAACCGCTGCCTGAGCGCCGAAAGATGTCCGTTGACCTGCTCTGCCTTAACCTTCAGCTCCTCCGGCGTCACCTTCAGGTGTACATCCATCATCATACTGCCGCCCTCCCTTATATCTGAAGAGACCGGATCAGCTCCGTCACGTTGCCCTCGCATCCCTGATACTCTTTCCCGGCATATTCCATATGCTGCACATATTGCTCCAGTCCTCTGACCACATCTTCCATGAACGCGTAGTCCTCCTCAAACTGACCGAGAAATTCCTGTTTCGCGCTTCCCTCCCACATGGCGTTCAGCTGCTCCATCTCCTGCTGCAGCTGCTTCATCTCCTGACGGATTCCCTGTATCTGTGTTTCCAGGGCAGACCGGTCAGATGCCAGCGCCTCAGTGGATATCTCAATAAAATTCACTGCCATCCTTTTTCTCCTCTCAGCCGTCTGGCCTTCCGGCTTTACCGGCACAAATCATTCCTCAAACAGTCCGGCAATGTCCGGGTCCGCCGTATACAGCCGGTTCAGCGCCGCGCGGAGGTCGGCCCGGTTTATGTAGACATAGGCTTCCTCATATTCATCGAGAACCCTCTGCTCTGTCTCCTGATAAAGCCGCATGCTCCTGTCAAGGATCTCCTCCAGCTGCCGGTACAGCCGGGCGTATCCGGCCAGTTCCTCCGCCTCGTTCCAAAGCTGATGTCCCAGCTGCTCCATACTGGCCGAGCCGCAGACGGAATCTGCCGTTTCCCCCAGATTCCACTGCAGCTCCTCCAGGCTGTGCCTCTGCTGTTTCAGATCCTCATAGACTTCTTTCAGACATAATAAATCCGCGTACACATCAGCCATTTCCGTTTCTCCGTTATACGATTACATCCGATGACAGGCTTCCGAACTCTTCCATATTGATGTTTTCCGCTTCCGCGTAAGCCCTTGCCATTTCTTCCAGATCCGACACATGCTCCCGGATCATCCGGATCATCTTCTGAATATCGTCATCCAGTCCCTGGAATTTATTGATATAGGTGGTTGCCGCTTCGCCCTCCCAGGCAGATGCCAGCCCCGTGACCATACTGGTCATCTCTGTGGTCAGGCTGCTGATGGTACCCGCTTTGCTTTCAAACTCCGATGCGGTCTGTGTGAGCTGTTCCGGTGTAACTTTAATTGTTCCTTCCATTCTTTTTCCCTCCGATTTCCGATTTCTTTTTCTCAAAATCCCGTCCTGCTTCCGGGTTATTTATTCAGCTGTCGCCGTCCCCGGGCGGCAGCCGGATTTGTCATGAATAAGATCTTGTGCCGGCCAGTTCCGCGTTGGCTGCCTCTGCCTGCGCGTATTTCGCGGCTGCCTCTTCCAGTCTCTGCACATAGACCTCAATGGCGTTGTAAAAGTTGTTCATCTGCACCTTGTCGTTATTGAAGGCATTGTGAAATGCGTCTCTGGCCTCGCCTTCCCACATTCCGGAAAGATTGTTCTCCACAGATTCCAGTTCTGAAACAGAAGATTTGAACTGGGAATTGAGATTTTTCAGTTCCTCCGCTTTTGCCTTTAACTCACTGGTTGATACTCTGATTAATGCCATTGTGATTCCTCCCTTTCTTTCTGGCTTGTGACAGTTCAGCCTTCCGGCTTCCATGTCATGTAGTTTTCTTTGTTGTACCCATCCTAGCAGATCCCCGTCATCTTTTGTTCTTTTCCTGACAGACGGCAGGTTTCAGCGGACAGTCGACATCCCGCCGCGCTTTCTATACCAACAGCAGCCGGTCACCGGAACGGATCGCCGCGCCTTTCACACCAGCAGCAGCCGGTCACCGGAACGAATGCCGCACTCTCCCAGGCTGGACTGCAGGTTCAGCCGCATGCCATTGTCCGCGTTCCACAGCATCAGATCCGCGGCATTTCCCTTCATCCGGCACTGCTCCTTCTGACAGATCAGCTCCCCGATCTCCCCCAGCAGCACCCCGACAGCCAGATTTTCATCCAGCTGAAAATCATAACTCTTGTCCAGCGCGGGGACCCATATATCCACAAGAATCACCGCTCCCACTCCTTTCCTACTACTGGCCCAATGGCCATAAAAAATCCCTCCAGTTTCATCGGTTTTGGCCGGTTGGCCATAAAAGATCCTTCCGGATTATTCCGTCAGCGCCCATTGTTTAAGAAGCTGCGGCAACCCTTTTTCATCGGACGGAATTTCCCGGCAGACACCGTCCTCCGTGATCCTGGCCACAAAGGCCTCCTCCTTTTTCATCCAGCAAAAGTTCCCCAGCTCATCTGCTTTCCGGTTGGAATACTTTCGCAGGGTGCAGATCCTGCACCCAGGCGTTTCCTCCCCCGTTATCTGTGTGGGCGGCTCCTCCCGGTTCTCCTCAAAAAATCCGTCCTCCATAAGCATACCGGCCCAGTCCTTCAAGGGCAGCTGCCAGAGCTTCAGCACATCCTCTTTCAGCGGCTGCCGCTGGCACACCGTTACCGGCGCG
>DVON01000102.1 GCA_018713585.1 Candidatus Pullilachnospira stercoravium
ACCTCACCCATATGATAGACTTTCTGCACATTCTCCATCTCTACAATTCTGCTCATTTCTGTCACCTCACCTTGTGCGTAAGTCCGGCAGCCCCTCGCCTGCCAGGGTCTTCCTGTTCATTTCCGGTTCAGGAAGCTGCCTGTCACAGTCCCAGGCCCTCCTCCCGACTCATATACTGCACAAGCTTCTCTCCCAGCGCCTGATTCTGGGGAAGCTTCAATTCAAAATCCAGTTCCAGCAGCTTTCCCGCCGCCTGGCTGGCCCGTTTCATAAGTCCGGCGTCCCGGTAAATATCCGCCACGCCGAATTCCAGCAGCCCGCTCTGGCGGACGCCGAACAGATCTCCCGGCCCCCGCAGCTTCAGATCCTCCTCCGCTATGTAAAAGCCGTCGTTGGATTCACTGAGTATTTTCAGTCTCCGGGAAGTTTCCTCCTTCCCGTTTCCCTGTATAAAAATGCAGTAGGACTGATGTTCTCCCCGTCCCACCCGGCCCCGCAGCTGATGAAGCTGCGCCAGGCCGAACCGCTCCGCGTTCTCCACCGTCATCACCGTGGCGTTGGGCACGTTGACCCCCACCTCCACCACGGTGGTGGACACCAGAATCTGTATCCTGCCGGCGGCAAAATCCTCCATCACCTGATTTTTTTCCGCCGGGCGCATCTGCCCGTGGAGAATCCCCACCTGAATCTGCAGGGGAAGCTCCTGGCGGAGGCGCTGGGCATAGTCCGTCACATTCTCCGCCTCCAGCCCTTCGCTTTCTTCCACCATGGGGCAGATCACATAAGCCTGCCGCCCCTGGCGTACCTGATCCTCCATGAAACGCCAGGCCTTCGGCCTCCATCCGGCATCCACCACACAGTTTTTGATGGGAAGCCTTCTGGCGGGAAGCTCGTCGATCACGGAAATATCCAGATCCCCGTAGAGGATGATCCCCAGAGTTCTGGGAATGGGCGTGGCGCTCATCACCAGCACATTGGGCGCCTGCCCCTTCCGGGAAAAAGTCTCCCTCTGGCGGACGCCGAACCGGTGCTGTTCATCAGTGATCACCAGCGCCAGATTCTCATACTCCACCTTCTCCTGAATCAGCGCATGGGTTCCCACAATCATCCTGGCTTCCCCGGAGGCTATCTGCTGGTAAATCCTCCGCTTCTGCGCCGCTGTGCAGGACCCCACCAGCAGTACCGGGCGGCAGACATCCAGCATCCCGTTTTCCCCCAGAAGCTTTTCCAGCGCTTCGTAATGCTGTCTTGCCAGCACCTCCGTGGGCGCCATCACCGCGCTCTGGTAGCCGTTCTCCGCCGCCATGATCATGGCCAGGAAGGCAATGATGGTTTTTCCGCTTCCCACATCTCCCTGTACCAGCCGGGCCATGAGTTTTTCCCCTTTCAGATCCCTCTCGATCTCATACCAGACATTTTTCTGGGCGCCTGTCAGCTGATAAGGAAGATTCTCCATGACCTCCTCCGTCTTCCAGACCTCCTTCATCCTGTAATGATTCTCCTCCCGCCCGGTCTTTTCCTTCAGCCGCTGGATTCCCAGGATAAACAGAAGAAATTCGTCAAAGGCCAGCCGGTTCCTGGCGGTGATGTAACACTCCTGATCCTTTGGAAAATGAATCTGGGATAAGGCGAAATTGTATTCAGCCAGCCCTTCCTGAAGGCGCAGTTCTTCCGGAAGATAATCCCGGGACAAATCCAGATTTTCCAGCGCCTGGCGCACCGCCTTGGTCACCTGGTTGTTGGTCAGTCCCGCCGTCAGCCCGTAAATGGGCTGCATGGAATCCTGCTTCTCCTGATACGCCGCCGGCGTGTAAATCTCCGGATGCTCCATCACCCGCAGATTTCCCTTAAAAGCCACCTTGCCCCGAAAGACGAAGGTACTCCCCCGCTTCAGGGTATTCACAAGAAACGGCATGTTGAACCAGGTAAGACGGCATCTGCCGGTCAGATCGCTGATTACCGTGGAAATCACCGTCAGATTCCGGGTGCGCTTCACCTCCACGCTGCCGGAAACCGTGCCGGTGACAGCCGCCCGCTCCTGATCCTTCACCTGGCCGATGGCCACCGGTTCCCGGTACACATCGTATCCCCGTGGATAATAAGCCAGCAGATCGCCCACCGTTTTCACGCCTACCCTGGCAAACAGCTTTTCCGTTTTTTCTCCGATTCCCTTCAGATTCCGGATGGATGATGTCTCGTTCATGAATTGCCTACCTCAAAAAGCCCGGGAGGGCGCCGGAAAAATCCGCATACGAATCTTACCAACACCCTCCTCGATATAATCCTTATTGTCTTTTGCCGGCATCATATCCCGTCGCAAAAGTACATTTTTATTCCACAGAAATAATGCAGTAGTAAATGGGCTGACCGCCGTAGTTGACCTCCACGTCACAGGACGGGTATGCCTCCTCCAGCTGGCTTCCCAGCGTCTCCGCCTCTTCCTGGGAGAAATCCTCTCCATAATAAATACTGATCAGCTCGGTGTCCTCGTCTACCATGGCCGCCGCGGTCTCTCTGGCCACCTCCGCCACGCTGCTGCCCACAGCCAGCATACCGTGGTCTCCGATACCCATGATATCGCCCTGATGGATCTCCTTCCCGTCAATATGCGTATCACGCACCGCGTAAGTGATCTGTCCCGTCTTCACGTTGCCGATCTCCTCCAGCATGGTCTGCTCGTTCTCCTCGGCGCTGCGCTCCGGCACATAATTGATCACCGCCGTGATACCCTGAGCCACCGTCTTTGTGGGAATCACCACGATCTTCTTGTCCTTCGTCAGATCCCTGGCCTGATTGGCCGCCAGGATAATGTTCTTGTTGTTGGGGAAGATGTAAATGGTATCCGCGTTCACCTTCCCGATGGCCTCCAGCATATCCTCCGTGCTGGGATTCATGGTCTGGCCTCCCTCGATCAGGTAATCCACGCCCAGATCCCGGAAAATCTCTCCAAAGCCTTCCCCGGTGGATACAGAAATAAAGCCGGCGTCCTTTCTGGGCATCTCAGCCTTCTTCGCGTCCTCAGCCGCCTGCTGGGCCGCCACCTTCTGGGCATCCTTGATCAGCTTCTCCTGGTGCTCTTCCCGCATGTTGTCAATCTTGATTCTGGACAGGGAACCATAGGTCAGAGCCTTCTGGATCGCAAGGCCCGGATCATTGGTATGTACGTGAATCTTGACGATCTCATCATCCGCCACGCACACAATGGAATCACCGATGGAACTGAGATACTCCTTCAGCTCCCTTTCGTCCGTTTCCCCGAACTTCCTGTTCAGCACAATAATAAATTCCGTACAGTATCCGAACTTAATATCCGCCTCCGCCTGAGGAGAAATCCTGGTCACCTTGGCAGCTTCTCCTGCCTCAAAATTCAGATCAATCTCTTTTCCCATAAAGGCATCGAAAGCACCTTCCAGCACGGTCACCAGACCCTGCCCGCCGGAATCCACCACGCCTGCTTCCTTCAGCACCGGAAGCATCTCGGGTGTCTGTTCCAGAACAGCTCTCGCCTCTGCCAGAATATCTTCAAAGAAAGGCTGCAGGTCTTCCGCTTCATCCGCCAGTTCCAGTGCTTTGTCGGCGACTCCTCTGGCAACGGTAAGAATCGTACCTTCCTTGGGTTTCATAACCGCCTTGTATGCAGTCTCAACACCTTTGTCAATGGCTCTCGCCAGCATCACCGCATCCAGCTCCTTCTGGTCACGGATCCCCTTGGTGAATCCTCTCAGAAGCTGGGAAAGAATCACTCCTGAATTGCCCCGCGCTCCGCGCAAAGAACCGGAGGAAATAGCCTTTGCCAGGTTTTCCATGGTCACATCGGAAAGAGCATTCACCTCTTTCACCGCAGACATGATGGTCAACGTCATATTGGTTCCCGTATCGCCGTCCGGAACGGGAAATACGTTCAGTTCGTTGATCCACTCTTTCTTAATATCCAGATTCTTGGCGCCTGCCAGAAACATTCTGGCAAGCAGTTTGGCATCTATTGTATTCATAGCCGTTTCAAGTTCCTCCTAAATTAATCTATCACGCGGACACCTTCCACCAGAATGTTGATCTGTTCGATCTCTATTCCGGTAAAAGCCTCGACCTTATATTTTACGTTGTCAATCAGGTTGTCAGCCACTGCACGGATGCTGACGCCATATGCAACGATCACATGAAAATCAAGGGAAATCTTATTATCCTTCACCTGAACATTGATGCCGCGGCTCAGGCTGTCTCTTCTCAGAAGCTTGACCAGACCGTCCTTCATATTAACGGCGGCCATGCCCACGATTCCGAAACACTCCACAGCCACGCTTCCCGCGTAGGTGGCGATTACATCCGTATTGATTGTGATTTCTCCCAATCCTGTATTCATACGCCCTTTCATACGGTTACCTCCATTCCTGCACACTCATTCTATTTGCAACAGTTCAGTCCTCCGGCTTCAATGTCACCAAAACATGAACTCGGCGCCCCCGCGGGACAGTTGAAAGCTGAACTGTTACTTCTATTTTCTAAATGATCCGGCATTGTATATACTGTAAGTATTATAACCTGTTTCGGCGGAAAAAGAAATATTAATTTGA
>DVON01000103.1 GCA_018713585.1 Candidatus Pullilachnospira stercoravium
CAGCTGGGAGTGCGGGATGAAGCGCAGATGAAGCAGATCGCGGATTCCTGCCATTATTCGCCCGGCGGATACCGGAGGATGGAGCCGGGAGAAATTCTGGAAATATTCAGGGAATGTTATTGAAAAGGAGATGAGGAAAATGAAGAGAAAGATTCTTGCAGGAATGTTGCTGATGACCATGGCGCTGGGAACGGCGGCCTGCGGGGGAAATGATTCCGCAGGCAGCGGACAGTCCCAGGGGACAGAGGAATCCACAGATACGGAAGCTTCCGGTCAGGAAGAAGCGTCTTCCGGCACAGAAGAGACAGACGGGGAAGCATCCCAGGGCGCGGAGGCAGAAGAGGATGGTTCCGCGGCATCGGAGGAAGCGGCAGCCAGTGAAACCGCAGGAGATTCCTCCATCCTGGTGGCCTATTTCTCTGTGCCGGAGGATGTGGATACGGAAGGGATCGACGCCAATGCCGGGGCCAGCATTGTGGTCCGGGACGGAGAGGTTCTGGGAAATATTCAGTACATGGCTGATGTGATTCAGCAGACGGTGGGCGGAGATCTGTTTCGCATTGAAACCACAGAGCAGTATCCGCTGGATCACGAACCGCTGGTGGATCAGGCAGCCCAGGAACAGGATGAGAATGCCCGGCCGCAGTTGTCCACTCAGCTGGAGAATATTGACCAGTACGATACCATTCTGCTGGGGTATCCCAACTGGTGGGGCGATATGCCGCAGGCCCTGTACAGCTTTTTTGACGAGTATGATTTCGGCGGCAAGACCATCATTCCCTTCAATTCCCATAACGGAAGCCGGTTTTCCAATACCATAGCCACTATTCAGGAACTGGAGCCGGATGCCCGGGTGGTGGAGGACGGATTTACCGTCAATGAGAGAGACGTTCCCGATGCTGCGGAGGATATCGCGGAGTGGGTGGCCGGACTGGGGTATTGAAAAGGCGGTGTGTGAAAATGTTTTGCTGTAAACCTCCGGGTATATAGAAAGAAACAAACCGGCTATTCTGAAATTCAGCCGTTGAATTTATAATGGAATCATAAAGAACAGAGGAGGAATCAGTCATGGAATATGCAGTTTTGAACAATGGATTGAAAATGCCCATGGAAGGAATCGGAACCTTCCTTCTGCAGCCCGCGGAGGCGGAAGAATCGGTATATCAGGCCCTGAAGGCAGGCCGCCGTCTGGTGGACACCGCCAACGCCTACATGAACGAGAAAGGTGTGGGCCGCGGCATCAAAAAGAGCGGAGTGAAGAGAGAGGAGATCTTTCTGGTGACCAAGCTGTGGCCCACCGAATACGAGGATGGGGCAAAAGCCATCGAGGATACCCTGAAACGGCTGGATACGGATTATATCGACCTGCTGATCCTTCATCAGCCGGTGGGAAATTATCTGGCGGGCTACAAGGCCATGGAGGAAGCTTACAAGGCGGGCAAGGTAAAGGCCCTGGGACTTTCCAACTTCCCCCAGGAACTGATCCAGGATGTGATCGACCACTGCGAGATCAAACCGCAGATGGTACAGGTGGAGGCCCATCCCTATTATCCGCAGACCCAGCTGAAAGAATATCTGGCCAAATATCAGATGGTGCTGATGGCCTGGTATCCGCTGGGACACGGGGACAAATCCCTGGCCGGTGAAGAAATTTTCACGAAGCTGGCAGAGAAATACGGAAAAACCAACGCCCAGATTGTCCTGAGATGGCATGTACAGGCAGGCAATGTGATCATCCCCGGCTCCAAAAATGCGGATCATATCCGGGATAATTTCGATATCTTTGATTTCACACTCACCGAAGAGGAAATGGGTGAAATCGCCAAACTGGACAAAAACACCCGTTACTACAATATGTCTCTGGAGGACGCCGCGGAAAAATACATGGCCATCCAGATTGATTTCAACGCCCAGGAGTGACGGTATCCGCCGCCATTTCGGAAGACGGTACGGCGGTTATGGACAGGACGGTGTCTGATCCGGTCTGATGCAAAAACTAACCGGAGGATTTCAGGGAAAATTTCAGGAAAGGAAGCGTAACAGAAATGAGCATTACAGACGCAGCAAAACAGTATCATGAAAGAATGTTCCCGGGATACGAATCCGATTTTCTCCGGACAGACCCGGAATTTATCGAGCGGTTTGATAATTTCGCCTTTGACGAGGTGGTAAACAGTGACGATCTGGATGACAGAACCCGTATGATGGCCATTCTGGCCACACTGCTGGGCTGTCAGGGAATCGATGAGTTCCGGGCCATGGTGCCGGCGGCGCTGAATTTCGGCGTGACGCCGGTGGAGGTGAAGGAGATTGTCTACCAGGCAGTGGCCTATCTGGGAATCGGAAGAGTTTTCCCCTTCCTGAAAGTGGTCAATGAGATCCTGACGGACCGGGGCGTCTCCCTTCCGCTTCCGCCCCAGGCACAGACCACCATGGAGACCCGACTTGCGGCAGGGGAACAGGCCATGGTGGATATTGTGGGAGAATCCATGCGGGGATTTGCCCAGTCCGGCCCTGAGGAAAGCCGTCATATCAACAAATGGCTGGCGGACAACTGTTTCGGAGATTATTACACCAGAAGCGGTCTGGACTACCGGATGAGAGAGATGATCACCTTCTGTTTCCTGGCCGCCCAGGGCGGCTGCGAACCGCAGCTGACTTCCCATGCCAAAAACAATATGAACGTGGGAAATGATAAGGAATTTCTCATTAAAATTATTTCTCAGTGCCTGCCTTTCATCGGCTACCCCAGAAGTCTCAATGCGCTTCGGTGCGTCAATACGGCTGCGGAGGGCATGGAAGCGAATAAAAAGGAAACGGAAAAACAGCCGGAAAATCCGGGAGTATTTCCCGTGGGCGAGAAGCTTCCGGAGGAGTCCGCAAAGAATTTCATCGGACAGGCGTACATCAAGCCGCTGACGGACAAGGGCGGACCCATCGCCAACGTGACCTTTGAGCCGGGCTGCCGTAATAACTGGCATATCCACCATGTGGGCGGCCAGATTCTGCTGGTGACAGGCGGAAGAGGCTGGTATCAGGAGTGGGGAAAACCTGCACAGGAGCTTTTGCCCGGGGATGTGGTGAACATTGCGCCGGGAGTAAAACACTGGCATGGAGCGGCCGCTGACAGCTGGTTTTCTCATCTGGCCGTATCCATTCCGGGAGAAGGCGCGCATGCCCAGTGGCTGGAGCCGGTTTCCAATGAAGAGTATAAGAAGCTGTAGGGAAAAGTACCGGTATGCGGGAATCTCATATAAATAGCTAAAATATTAGCTAATACTTGATAAAATCGTTCATTTGGGATAAAATATTATCCATGAACGATTTTATTTTTTTAAAGAAAACACCCTATGAGATTGACAAGAGTATTGCTGAGAGAATACGCGGTATTCGGAAAAGAAGAAAAATTACACAGAAAACACTGAGTGAAAGATCAGGAGTAAGCCTGGGGTCCATCAAGAGATTTGAAAGCAGTGGTGAGATTTCATTGATTTCATTGACGAAGATTGCCATGGCGCTGGATCTGGAAGATCAGCTGGAGCAGCTTTTTGCACAGGCACCATTTTTATCGATTGAGGAGATCATAAATGACAAGAGTTAATCGGCTCAATGTATTTTACCACGGAAGAAAAGTCGGAACGATGGCTTTATGGAAAGGAATGTTGGCGGCCTTTCAGTACG
>DVON01000104.1 GCA_018713585.1 Candidatus Pullilachnospira stercoravium
CAGCAGGTGTTCCGCCAGGGAAAGGAAATCCGGCTGTCGGGAAAGGAGTTTTCCCTGTTGCGCTATATGGCGCAGAATGAGGGGATTGTCCTTTCCCGGGAAAAGCTGGAGCAGCACATCTGGAATTATGATTTTACCGGAGGTTCCAATGTGATTGACGTTTATATCCGTTATCTCCGGAAAAAAATTGACGAGGGATTTGATCGGAAGCTGATCCATACGGTTCGGGGAGCCGGCTATGTGCTGAAGGAATAGCCGGCTTTTCCGGCCGGAGAGGAAAGGGAAAAGATTATGAGAAGACTTTCGCTGAAAGTCAAGCTGACGCTTTTGTATACGCTGCTGATGATGGCAATGGTTTGTGGAATTCTGGCTCTTCTGTTTTCTCTCAGCAGCCAGGAGGTTCTCACCGGTGTACAGGCTCGTCTGGAACAGGAAGTGGCCAATACCGCGGACAACATCGAATACGAGGACGGAAGTCTGGAATTTGATTCGGATATTATGGATTTGGAGTATGGGATATATCTGTCAGTGTATGATGCCCAGGGAGTGATGCTCTATGGGCGTATTCCCTATGACTTTGACAACTCCGTGACCTTTGAGGACGGCAGTATCCGGCGGTTTCAGACAGAAACGGTCAGCTATTATGTGATGGATATGTACTGCAGGGTGGATGGCTACGGGATGCTGGTGATCCGTGGTGTGACTTCCATTACGGAAGCAGAAAGCAGTTTTCGGATTACCATCCGTCTGGCGGTGGTGCTTCTTCCTCTCCTGGTGGTGCTGACGGCGGTGATGGGGTATTTTATGACGGGCAGAACGCTCCGTCCTGTAAAACGTATCACCGAAACGGTGCGGAAGATTCAGAAAGATGGTGATCTGTCCAGAAGAATCTGTCTGGGTTCCGGACGTGATGAGATTTACCGGATGGCAGCTACTTTTGATGAGCTGCTGGAGCAGGTGGAAAGTGGCCTGAAGCGGGAACAGCAGTTTACTTCGGATGTATCCCATGAACTGAGAACGCCGGTGGCGGCCATGCTTCTTCAGTGCGAGGATCTTCTGCGGGATCCGGCGCTGGACGGGGAGGCCAGGGAAGGGCTGCAGATGCTGAGGCAGAAGCTCCGGTATCTGTCACAGATGATTTCTCAGCTGCTTCTTCTTTCCAGGGCGGACCAGGGAAGAGAAAAGCTATCCATGGAAGTTCTGAATTTCAGTGAACTTGCCCAGATGGCGGCAGAAACAGCCAGGGAACAGGCGGAAGAAAAGGAAATTACGGTTTTGGCCGCAATTCAGCCGGATATATTTATCTTCGGAGATGAGACTTTGCTGATCCGTTTCTGGATGAATCTTCTGAATAACGCGGTAAGCTACGGCAGACAGAATGGTCATATATGGATTGACCTGAAAAAAGAGAACGGCGCGGTTTGGGGAAGTGTGAGAGATGACGGTATAGGTATCAGCCAGGAGGATCTTCCGCGGATCTGGGAGCGTTTTTTTCAGGCGGATCCTTCCCGCACCAGCCAGGAAAGCTCAGGGCTGGGCTTGTCCATGGTTCAATGGATTGTGAAAGCCCATAGAGGGAGTATTCAGGTACAAAGCCGTCTGGGGGAGGGAACGGAATTTGTTTTTCGTTTTCCGCTGCCCGATTCTATGTAGGGTGCGCCGCCGGACAGTAGTGACCGGCGGCAGCACAGTCATTTCTCCCTGCTTTCCCGGTATTCCCTGAGAAAGTCCATCTGCTGCTGGTCATCCACAGCCCTTTCGTAAGGGGAGGAGACGCGCGTACAGGCATATAACGGAAGCAGAAGGAGAAAGATCAGTATCAGAATGGATACGAAAATCATTGGATTCTCCTTTCTTATATTGCTCCGTTTATAGTTTATGTAGCTGAAAGAAATTTATGCGGCTTGCGGATTTGAAACTCTGTTTTCGGGGACATTATTAAAAAGTGTATTTTTTTCTTGCATCCCGCAAATTTCTATAGTATAATAATCGACGGTGTAAAAAAGATGGTCCTCTGTTGCTGTGCGCATTAAGAACATCCATAGAAAAAAGGAGAAGATACGATGAACGAGATTATCAAAAACATCGAAGCTGCTCAGCTGAAAGCAGAAGTTCCCGCATTCAACGTGGGAGATACCGTAAGAGTATACGGTAAAATCAAAGAGGGAAACCGTGAGAGAATTCAGGTATTTGAAGGCGTTGTCCTGAAAAAGCAGGGCGGCGGATGCCGTGAGACTTTCACAGTGAGAAAGAATTCCAACGGAATCGGCGTTGAGAAGACATGGCCGCTGCACTCCCCCAACGTGGAGAAGGTAGAGGTTGTGAGACGCGGTAAGGTAAGACGTGCGAAACTGAATTACCTGAGAAATCGCGTGGGTAAAGCTGCCAAAGTAAAAGAGCTGGTAAAATAAGAACTGCGGCCGGCATGCCGGATGCAGAGAACGAATCGGGGAACAGGGGCAAATACGGAAGGTACTTGTCCCTGTTTTCCTTAAGAGGAACTGTTTATGGGTTTTTTTAAGGCAAGATATGTAAGAGATTATATGGCAGCCAGAAAGATCAAATCTGTCTTTGTCTGGGCAGCCGAGATTGCGGCGGTGGTGATTGCGGCGGTGGTGATCACTGTGGGGTTTGGAAAGACGACGGTTATGCAGGAAGGTTCCATGGACCCCACGCTGGCAGCGGGAGATGTGGTTCTGATCAACCGGGCAGCCTATAAGATCGGGGAGCCTAAAAGGGGAGATATTATCGCCTATCGTGTCAGCGAGGAAGAAAATGCCAGTACCCATATCAAGCGGATCATAGGTCTTCCGGGAGAGACTATTTCCATCCAGGATGGCCAGATTCTCATTGACGGGGAAACGTATCAGGAAAAGAAAAATTTTCCGGCCATCCAGAATCCGGGACTGGCAGAAACAGAGATTACATTGGATAAGGACGAATATTTTGTTCTGGGGGATAATCGGAACAACAGTGAGGACAGCAGGTTTGCGGGTGTGGGAAACATCCGGAGGGAGAATATTATCGGTAAACTGTGGTTTGTGGCTTCCCCCTGGGATAAGTTCGGTTTATTGAGAATTTAGAGGTGAACAGATGAATTTACAGTGGTATCCCGGGCATATGACCAAGGCGAAACGCCAGATGCAGGAGGACCTGAAGCTGATTGACCTGATCATTGAACTGGTAGATGCGCGGGTTCCCATGTCCAGCAGAAATCCGGACATTGACGAAATGGGGAAAAACAAGGCGAGACTGATCCTGCTGAACAAATCGGATCTGGCCGATGAAAAATATAACAGAAAATGGGCCGCGTATTTCCGGAATCGAGGGTTCCAGGTGGCGGAGGTGAATTCCCGGTCAGGAGCCGGACTGAAGTCCATTCAGGGCGCTGTTCAGGAGGCCTGCCGGGAGAAAATTGAGAGAGACAGAAGACGGGGCATTAAAAACCGTCCCATCCGGGCCATGGTGGTGGGAATTCCCAATGTCGGGAAATCCACCTTTATCAATTCCTATGCGGGCCGTGCCTGCGCGAAGACAGGAAACCGTCCCGGGGTGACCAGAGGAAAGCAGTGGATCCGCCTGAACCGTTCGCTGGAGCTTCTGGATACGCCGGGAATTCTCTGGCCCAAGTTTGAGGATCAGCAGGTGGGAAAAAATCTGGCGTTTATCGGTTCCATCAAGGACGAGATCCTGAATCTGGAGGAATTGTCGCTGGAGCTTCTGGATATGTTGAGGCAGTATTATCCGGGCGTGCTTGCGGCCAGGTATGAGATTTCCGAGGAAGATACGCCGCTGGCTATGCTGGAGACGCTGGCCCGGAACAGGAGATGCTTCGGAAAGGGTCAGGAGATCGACTACGCCCGTGCTGCCGGTATTCTCATGGAGGAGTTCAGGAACGGAAAGCTGGGAAGGATTACGCTGGAATATCCTGCAAAAGAGCAGGCGGCACAGAAAGAAGAGGCGGAAACATCCAATGAAGACAGTCAGTGAGATAAAGGCAGAGCTGGAGACAGTCACGGAGGAAGAGCTGGAAGAGCTGATCGCGAAATACCGGCAGGATGGACGGGCAGGAGTACGCCGCCTGGCGGAGAGCGCTCAAAAGAAGCTGGCAAAGCTGGAAGCAGAGCGCAAAAGGATGTGGCAGATGACCGGATACGAAAGAGAGTACGCGTATCTGGGACGCATCTGCGGAATTGATGAAGCCGGCAGAGGGCCACTGGCCGGTCCGGTGGTGGCCGGAGCGGTGATTCTCCCGGCAGACCAGCCTATCCTGTGGCTGAATGATTCCAAGCAGCTGAGCGCCAGGCGGAGGGAAGAGCTTTACGATGTGATCATGGAGAAGGCCGTGGCTGTGGGAGTGGGTTATGCAAGTCCGGCCAGAATTGACGAGATCAATATTCTTCAGGCTACCTATGAAGCCATGCGGGAGGCTGTGGCCGGGCTGAGGGTTTCTCCCCAGGCGCTTTTAAACGACGCGGTGAAGATTCCGGGTATTGATCTTCCGCAGATTCCAATCATCCGGGGAGATGCCAAAAGCGCGTCCATCGCGGCGGCCAGCATTGTGGCCAAGGTAACCAGGGACCGGCTGATGGTGGAATACGACAAAATCATGCCCCAGTATGGATTCGCTTCCAACAAGGGCTATGGATCGCCGTCCCATATTGAGGCACTGAAAAAATACGGCCCATCCCCCATTCACCGCGCGACCTTCATCACGCATTTTGTGGGAGAGGGAAAAAATGAATAAGCGAAAACTGGGCGGGGAGATGGAGAAACTGGCCGCAGAGACGCTCAGAAAGGCCGGATACCGGATTTTACAGTCCAACTATCGGTGTCCTGCCGGGGAAATTGATCTGATAGCCCGTCACGGGAAGTATCTGGTTTTTGTGGAGGTAAAATACCGTAGCACCGGAGAGAGCGGACTGCCGGAGGAGGCGGTGGATGTCAGAAAACAGCGGGTCATCAGCCGTGCGGCGCTTTACTATCTGGCAGAACACGGGATGGGAGAGGATACTCCCTGCCGGTTTGATGTGGCTGCAATATCCCTTCAGGGAGTACGGGTTTACGAAAATGCCTTTGACTTCCAGAACCCTTTTTGCCGTTGAGACAGACAGGAGGATTTGCTGAGTATGGAAATTCTATGGAAACATCCGGGACATCCCATGACCCGGATCAATCAACAGGATGGGGTGACTTTCCTTTCCTTTCCGCTTCTTGAGAAAACCGGGGTTGTGGTCTGCGGATTTTCCACCCGTCTGGGCGGCGTGAGCCGGGGATGCTGCGAGAGCATGAATCTGAGTTTTACCAGAGGGGACGATCCGGAAGCGGTAATGGAAAATTACAGGAGAATCGGACATGCGCTGGGGATTTCCCCGGAACAGATCGTGTGCAGTGATCAGACCCATACGGTGAATGTCAGAAAAGTCGGACGCGATGACTGTGGAAACGGGATTACAAAGCCGAAGCCATACCGTGATGTGGACGGGCTGATTACGGATGAGGCGCAGGTGGCTCTGGCTACTTTCTATGCGGATTGCGTGCCGCTGTATCTGGTGGATCCGGAGAAAAAAGCCATAGGTCTGGCTCATTCCGGCTGGCGGGGAACCGTGGGAAAGATTGGGAAAGCCACAGTGGAGGCCATGAGACGGGAATATGGATGCCGGCCGGAGGCGATCCGGACGGTAATCGGACCTTCCATCTGCCAGGAGTGTTATGAAGTCAGCGAGGATGTGGCGGAAGCTTTTAAGAAAGCCTATGATCCCGGTCTGTGGGACAGGCTGATGACCAGGAGGGAAGACGGAAAATATCAGCTGAACCTGTGGGAGGCCTGCCGGGAAAATTTCCTGGAAGCGGGGATTTTACCGGAACATATTTCCATGCCGGAGATCTGTACCTGCTGTAATCCCGGATTTCTGTTCTCGCACAGGGCGTCTAAGGGGAAACGGGGAAATCTGGCTGCGTTTCTTATGCTGAAATAGAATCAAGGGAAAACGAAAAAGGGGTTGCCGCGGAATCGTTGAGATTTGGCGGCAGCCCCTTTGCTGCGTGGTTTTACGGCTTTTCCGTTCTGTTTTTCGCCAGAAGCTTGTTGATTTTGGCGGTGGTGGAACGAACCTTTTCCACGGATACGTCGTGGTTCAGGGTATCCAGGATGCTGGCCAGATATTTTCCCATCGCCGCCGGTTCATAATACGGACGTTCCAGCAGTTCCGGCGTCCGGTAATTGAGGTCGGTGGTGATTACCTTGTGGATATATCCCTTCTCGTAGTATTCGTCGAACTTGGCTAGTCCGTCGGTAAACAGTCCGAAGGTGGTGCACACAAACACCCGGTTGGCTTCGCGGGCCTTCAGCTGCTTGGCCACATCCAGCATGCTCTCTCCGGAAGAAATCATATCGTCGATGACTACCACATCCTTGCCGGCAACGGAATCACCCAGAAACTCGTGGGCCACGATGGGGTTCTTGCCGTTTACGATGGTGGAATAGTCGCGGCGTTTGTAGAACATACCCATATCCACTCCCAGGATGTTGGAGAAATACACGGCTCTCGCCATGGCGCCTTCATCCGGGCTGATGATCATCAGATGCTCGTTGTCGATCTTCAGATCCGGAACCGAGCGGAGCAGGGCCTTCAGAAACTGATAGGTGGGCATGAAGTTGTCAAATCCGTACAGCGGAATCGCGTTCTGAACGCGGGGGTCGTGGGCATCAAAGGTGAGAATGTTGGAAACTCCCATGTTGACCAGTTCCTGAAGCGCCAGGGCACAGTCCAGAGACTCCCGTTTGGAACGTTTGTGCTGTCTTCCTTCATACAGGAAAGGCATGATCACGTTGATCCGGTGCGCTTTTCCCGTGGAAGCGGAAATGATACGTTTCAGATCCTGAAAATGATCATCGGGAGACATATGATTCTCGTAACCGTTCATCCGGTAAGTGATGCTGTAATTGGTGATGTCGCACAGGATGAAAAGATCCACGCCCCGGACAGATTCGTTGATCTTTCCCTTTGCTTCGCCGGAACCGAAGCGGGGACAATCACAGTCGATGAGAAACGTATCTTCAGAATATCCGGACCAGGCGATTCCGGTGTTGCGGTGAGCTGCCAGTTCCCTGCGGTACTGCACCAGATAACCGTCTACGGTCCGGGCAAGCTCCTCGCAGCCTTTCAGGGCAGCAATCTTAATCGGCGCCACGGGAATCGATTTTTCCAGTAAATCCAAATTTGCCATAGAAACCTCCGCTATTTTACATTTTTTTAACAGTCATATTAGTTATACATTAGAAAAAGGCCCCTCGTCAAGGAATTTGCGAAAGATGGCGAATTCTTGTGCAATAGTAGTATCCTGAGGCCCTATTTGCAGGAGAACATTGACAGAAATTCCCTGAAAAATTATAATGGAAACACAGCGGCGGCGTGTATTTGTCTGTAAAGACGCCGCAAAAAGGAAAGTCAGAGGATAATATCCCGCAGGGAATACCTCGCGGCCGCAGGGCCGAAAAGGAGGAAATTATGAAAAAATGGCTGCAAAGGGGACTGGGATTTCTGCTGGTCTGCCTTCTGCTGATACAGGGAGGGTCCTACAGTGCCCAGGCACAGCCTGCGGTGGTGGCTCATGGCCTGGATGTGTCCCAGTGGCAGGGGGACATCGACTGGGCCCGGGTGGCCGGGGAAGGAATCTCCTTTGTCATGTTCGGGCTGGGCAGGTATCAGCAGCCGGATCCCCGCTTTGAAGAAAATATTTCAGAGGCCACGGCGCAGGGTATACAGGCAGGCGCCTACCTGCGCTCGCAGGCATCCACCGTGGAGATGGCCAGGGAAGAGGCCAGGTATGTGGTGGAGCAGATTCAGGGCTATCCCATCTCCATGCCGGTGGCCTATGATATCGAGGATGAGCCGCAGATGAATCTTCCGGACAACGCCAGCCGGACGGACCTGGTGCTGGCTTTCTGTGAGGAAATCCGCGAGGCCGGCTACTATCCCATGGTGTACGCCAACGAGTATTGGCTGGGATCCCTTCTGGACATGGACAGGATCCGTGAGGCCGGCATCGATGTCTGGCAGGCCCGGTACGGATCTTCCTATAATGAATCTTACGGAGCCGCCATGTGGCAGTATACCAGCACCGGAAGTGTCAGCGGAATCTCCGGAAACGTGGACCGGAATTATCTGTTTAAGGATTATACCGGCCTGATTCCTGTCAGAACTCAGGCAGAGGCCTCCTGGCTGGAGAAAAACAGTGAGCAGGAGGAAGCCGGGGAGGAAACGCCGGAAAAGGAGGATCCCCCGTCTTCAGCGCCGGCCTCCGGCAGCTGGCAGAAGAATCAGACGGGATGGTGGTACCGCAACGGGGACGGCAGTTATCCTGCGGCCTGCTGGCAGCAGATTGACGGGAGCTGGTATTATTTCAACAGCGCCGGTTATATGCTGACCGGCTGGCAGTACGTAGGGAACGCCTGGTATTACCTGGATGGAAGCGGGCGTATGCTGACCGGTTGGCAGCGGATCGGAGGCAGCTGGTACTATCTGTCCGGCTCGGGAGCCATGCTGACCGGCTGGCAGTACATAGGAAACGCCTGGTGTTACCTGGATGGAAGCGGGCGTATGCTGACCGGTTGGCAGCGAATCGGGAGCAGCTGGTATTACCTGACCGGCTCGGGAGCCATGCTGACTGGGTGGCAGCAGATCGGAGGCAGCTGGTACTATCTGAGCGGTTCAGGTGCCATGGCGACCGGCTGGCAGCAGATCGGAGGCAGCTGGTACTATCTGAACGGTTCAGGGGCCATGCTGACCGGGTGGCAGTACATCGGAAATACCTGG
>DVON01000105.1 GCA_018713585.1 Candidatus Pullilachnospira stercoravium
CACAAAATAGTGGATTTCTCAGTCTGCGGAATCTGGCAGGCACCAGAATCCCGAAAGGAAAAAACATCAGAATATTCTCAATGAAATACGCATGAGCCTGAGGTCCTCCCATCCAGGTGGAAAAGGGAATCAGATCGATTCCCGTCCTGGAACCGGGCTCCCGGGAGAAAAACGCCAGTTTCAGCAGCACAGCCGCGTAGACCACGCACAAAATCAGCAGCCACTGGCTCCTGTCAGGCCGCCGCACCGGTTTCTCCCCGCAGACATACCGTCTCCACAGATACCAGCTCAGAAGAAACAAACCTCCGGCCGCAATCCCGAAGGGAAGATAGGCTGCCGGCTCCAGCAGATCTTTCAGAATATACCGGATCACCTGAACCGTCGTATGAATCATAAATCAGTCAAAATCCTTCCCACCGCCGTAGCGGTCTTTTGTTTTCCTATTATAGGCGCAGCAGCCAGGATACGCAAGTACCAATCCGTACCCGTGTGCCTGCAGGCTACATCAGAGAGGGCATTACAGCAGAACTGCTGCAGTCTGCTCTCTGGACTCCCCTTCCGAATTCTCCTGCAGGGTCAGTACCTGGTTCAGATAATTCCGTTTCTGTGAATGACTGCTGTGAACATAAATGTCCAGTGTTGTCTTTGTGGAAGCGTGTCCCAGAATCTCCGATAGGGCCTTCACATCGAATCCGTACGCTATCCAGCGGCTGGAAAGCTGGTGACGCATGGCATGAAGATTTACCGGGGCAATCCCACAACGGCGCAACAGCCGTTCATAGCGGCGCTGCACCGTGCGGGGCTCCATACATTTCTCCGTACCCGTCAGCAGGTAACTGGAATCCTCCCGGCGGCAGCTCCGGGCTTTCCGGATGATCCGGTCCGGCAGCGGAATCTGACGTATGGAAGAAAGAGACTTCGGCGTACCCACCAACAGCAGCGTCCGCTGTTGGGTACTGCCCGGAAAAAAATCCGGGTTCTCAATCCTGGTGACAGTGCGGTTTATGGCCAGACTGCCATTTGCCAAATCAAAATCCTCCCAGCGCAGCCCGCACAGCTCTCCGACGCGAATACCCGTACACATACAGACCAGCAGGCCGAATTCAAAGGGTTGCTCACTGGTGTCCAGGTAATCCCCCAACTTCTGGTAATCAGCCGCAGACATAATTCTGGGACTGGAACGGGGAGCTGTGATTTTGGGAAATCGGAGTGTTTCCTCCGGAAAGCAGTTCAACTCCGCGGCAAAATGCAGAATACTTTTCAAAATACCCAGGATCACCCGGATGGTTCCCGTCTTTTTTCCCTCCTTCTGCAGTTCCCGGACAAAATCTCCAATCTGTACGCTGGAAAGTTTTCGGATAGAACTGTCGCCGAAAGCGGGAAGGATGTGATTTTTCATCAAAAGGTGGTAATTGCAGTAGGTAGTGTATTTTACACGATTCTTCGCCGCCTCCATCCAAAGTGCACCCACTGTCTGAATACGGTCATCGGGACACCTTACCCCCGCAAGATGGTTTTTCTGTTCTTCCTCCATCCTGACCACCATAAGTCGTTTCTTTTCCCTTACCTCCCGGTACGTAGGCGCATACAGATACCCATAGCAGATCTTCCCATCCGGTTTTCTTCCCTTCATATATCGGGCTTCCCACCTTCCATCCTTCCGTTTCCTGATGTTTTCTCCTTTTCTGGCCATTGTAATCCTCCTTTTCCTGGCAAATTTCATGACCATTATTTTACAGGATTCCAACGGCTGTCCTTTGTAATTTCCGCGCATTTTGGGGATAAATGGTGAATTTTCGGAAGAAAAAGCCCCGGAAAGGCTGTTTTTCGCAGTCCTCCCGGGGAAATATTCTTTTCAGTATTGTTCTGCCGCATACCGCCCGAAACCGGCGGCTTCCGGCCGGTCCTTGTCAGCAGCTGGCTCCTCCCGTCACATGAAGGGTGGCGTCCAGAATCTCCTGCTTCCTCTCCAGCAGGTCGTTGGCCAGAAGCTGTTTTTCCACATTCTCGAAGCCCAGCCGGTCGATGGTCTGGGAGAAGCGTTCTCCGGTCATTCCCTGCTCACGGAACAGCAGGATGGCCTTCTCCACCACATCCAGCACTTCCTCTTCCGTCCGGAAAATCCTGGACAATGTCCGTCCCTGGGCCACTTTCTTGCCCCAGCGTCCGCCGATGTACACCTTGTAGCCTCTCGTTCCACCCTCGATGGCGTCAAAGCGGCATTTCCCCACGCAGCGTCCGCAGTGGTTGCAGACTTCCGGATCAATCTCCATCACGCCGTCCGCAAGGGACGCGGCTCCCATGGGACATGCGGTGACCACGGAACATTTTCTGCAGCCGTTGCAGGCGTCCTCGTCATAGTCGGGAATCAGCTGGCCGATAATTCCCAGATCGTTCAGATCCGGCTTCACACAGTTGTTGGGACATCCGCCCACCGCGATTTTGAATTTGTGGGGAAGCTTCACGGTGTGATAACCCAGATAAAATCTCTCGTGAATCTTCTGGGACAGATCAAAGGTATCGATCAGTCCGTACTGGCAGGTGGTTCCCTTGCAGGATACCACCGGGCGCACCACGGAACCGGTTCCTCCGGTGATCAGGCCTTCTTTGGCGATAAACTCCTGGAACTCTTCGATTTTATCAAAGGGGATTCCCGGTACCTCCACCGTCAGACGGGTGGTATAGGTGACGGTTCCGTTGCCGAACTTCTCGGCGGCCTCCGCGATTACCTTCTGCTGTCTGGCGGTAACCTTGCCGTTTACCGTGATGATCCTTCCGGAAAAATTGTCCGTTCCCTTATTGTTCAGAAATCCCAGCGCTTTTACTCTCTTTTCCTCTTCCGGGCTGATGGTTAATGCTGCCATATATAGATCCTCCTGTCTGTGTTCCGGCCGCCCCTCCGGGCGGCCTTACTCTGTTTTTCTCCGGTTTCCTCGCGTTTCTTTTCTTAAATTATCGGGCTTATTCGTCATCCTCCACACGGTTGAAGGTGGCGCCGCCCTCCAGCACCTTCGTGTTGGTATACCCGAAATATTTCAGGCGGTTCTGCACCATGTAGGCGCGTTTTCCTTTCGTACATACCAGCAGAAGCTTCGCGTCCCTGGCAAAGCCGTCCACCGGGCCATCGATCTTTGTAAGATCCAGGTACGGAACATTTTTCAAAGACGGCTGCACGGCCGCGTCCACAATCTGATACTCCCCGGCCGCCCCTGCGGCAAATTCCTCCGGGGTCATGGTCTCAAAAGCGCCGCTCATCTTGTTCAGCAGAATGTTGACGGTATGGACGAAGGGATGGATGGCTGTGGAGAACGGCGGCGCGTAGGCCAGATCCATATTCTCCAGATCCGCCAGGGACGCCTTCAAAGTCAGCGCCGTCACCGCGATATCCACCATCTTGTCCACGGCCCCCGGCCCCAGCACCTGAATGCCCAGGAATTTTCCGGTGGCCCGGTCTGCCGTCATCTTTACGATAAAATTCCCCGCTCCCGGATAATAATGGGCCTTGTCGTCCACCACCGTCACCACGCTTACCGGGTCATATCCGGCCGCCTTGGCCTGCTCCTGGGAAAGGCCGGTGCGTCCCGCGTTCAGCCCGGGAAGCCTGCACACCGCCGTCTGCAGCACGCCGGGATACGGCTGTCCGCCGCCTGCCAGTGTCTTCGCCAGCAGCCTGCCCTCGATATTCGCGGAAGAACCCATGGGGGACCAGGCCGGCTGTCCCGTCTCCCGGTTGGTCACCGTGGCGCAGTCACCCACCGCGTAGATGTTCTCGTCGCTGGTCCGGAAATACGCGTCCACCTTCACGGTCTTGTTGGGCATCAGCTCAATGCCGGAATCCGCCAGGAACCCCGTGTTGGGCCGGATGCCGATGGACAGCACCGCCAGATCCGCCTTCATGGCCCGGCGGCTGGTCTGCACCTTCTCCAGTCTGCCCTCTCCCAGGAAGCCCTCCAGCCGGGTCCCGGTGAAGGTCATAATCCCTTTGTCTGCCAGGTGGTCCTCCACATATTCAGCCATCTCCGGATCAAATCCCGGCAGCACATGGGGCGCCATATCGATCACGGACACCTTTATACCCCGGGCCAGCAGATTCTCCGCCACCTCCAGGCCGATGAATCCGCCGCCTGCAACCACGGCCCGCTTTACGTCCCCCGCTTCGATCCGCTCCCGCAGAGTGATGGCGTCCTTTGGGGTACGCATAAAAAATACGCCCTCCAGATCCATCCCTTCCAGAGGCGGTTTGATGGGAGAAGCGCCG
>DVON01000106.1 GCA_018713585.1 Candidatus Pullilachnospira stercoravium
AGCTCAATTTCCATGCCGCTCATTGTTTTATTATAGTAAAAAAAAAAGCATTTGACTAGGGTTTTGTAATGACTTATAATAAATTCATATGTATATTCCCATTCTGTCCTCCGGGGCAGGATGGGAATTGACTGAAAAGCGGAGAGCAAATGTTTTCTGCGAAGAAAGAAAAGGTGTGAATGACGGAATATGATAAGAAGTATGACTGGCTTTGGCAGAGCACAGGAGGAGGATGGAGAACGGCGGTTTACCGTGGAAATCAAATCGGTGAACCACCGTTATCTGGACTTTAACATCAGGATGCCGAAGAAACTGAGCTTTTTCGAGGCTTCTATCCGGAGTCTGATGAAGGAATACATGCAGAGGGGAAAGGTGGATGTGTTTATCACCTGCGAGGATTTCACCAAGAGCAATGTATCCCTCACCTATCATCCGGAGATTGCGGCACAGTATCTGGAGTATTTCCGCGATATGTCCTGCAGCCTGGGAGTGGAGAACGATGTGACCGCTTCGGTGCTGGGACGGTGTCCGGAAGTGTTCACTATGGAGGAAGAGCCCGTCGACGAGAAGGAGATCTGGGAGCTTCTGGAGCGGTGTCTGCGGAACGCCTGCCGACAGTTCGCGTCCTCCAGACAGAAGGAGGGAGAGGCACTGGCCCGGGATCTGGCCGAAAAGCTGGACGGCATGACCGGCAAGGTGGAGCGCATCGAGGAGCGTTCCCCGCAGATTGTGAAAGAGTACAGAGAAAAGCTGGAGGCAAAGCTTGCGGAGATTCTGGCGGATACGCAGGTGGAGGAGAGCAGAGTGGCGGCGGAGCTGGTGATTTTCGCCGACAAGATCTGTACGGATGAAGAGACGGTACGGCTGAAAAGCCATATCAGCAGCATGAAACAGGTGTTGGAGCAGGGAGACGGCGTGGGACGGAAGCTGGATTTTATCGCCCAGGAGATGAACCGGGAGGCAAACACGATTCTGTCCAAGGCCAATGATCTGGAAACCTCCAATATTGCCATTGATCTCAAAACCGAGATCGAAAAGGTCAGGGAACAGATTCAGAATATTGAATAAGAGGTAGAAAATTGGCCAGATTTATCAATATCGGGTTCGGGAATATGGTGAATGCCGATAAGGTAGTAGTGGTGGTGAGGCCCGACGCCGCGCCGGTAAAGAGGATGGTGCAGGCGGCCAAGGAGAACGGGCGGATCATCGACGCCACTCAGGGACGGCGCACGAAGGCAGTCCTGATGACTGAGGAATCCTTTGTGATTCTGTCCGCCCTGCAGCCGGATACCATCGGCCGCAGGATTCAGTCGGATGACAAGACAAATTTGGAAGCAAGAGGGGATCTGGATGAGTAAAAGAGGAAGTCTGATTATTATTTCCGGTTTTTCCGGCGCGGGAAAGGGTACGGTGGTGAAGGCGCTGACTGCCGCCCATGACAATTACGCTCTTTCCATTTCTGCCACCACCAGGGATCCGCGGGAAGGGGAAGTAAACGGAAGAGAATACTTCTTCAAGACCACGGAGGAGTTTGAGGAGCTGATCCGGCAGGATGCGCTCTATGAGTACGCGCAGTACGTTTCCCATTATTACGGGACGCCGAAGGCCTACGTGCAGGAACAGCGGGAGGCCGGAAAGGATGTAATTCTGGAGATCGAGGTGCAGGGCGCGCTGGCGGTCAAGAAAATGAATCCGGAGGCGCTGCTGTTGTTTGTGACGCCGCCCTCCGCCCAGGAGCTGAAACGGCGGCTGGTTGCCAGGGGCACCGAGAGCATGGAGGTGATTCTTCAGCGGCTGGCCAGGGCCCGGGAGGAAGCAAAACTGATGGACCAGTACGATTACCTGGTTATCAACGATGATCTGAACGCGTGCGTGGAGGAGATTCACCGGCTGGTGATGCGGGAGCGTCTGCGGATGCAGGAGAACCTGGATTTTGTGGAGAAGATCCGCGGGGAACTTGATGAGATGACCTCCGGAAAATAATGGAGATACCTTTATGGCCATACGGCCGGAACTTAGGAAACCCCGCAGGGGGTACCTTTATGGCCATGCGGCCGGAACTTAGGAAAGGAGAATTTTAAGTATGATACATCCGTCTTATACAGAACTGATGCAGGTGGTAAACAGTAATTCTGAGGAGGAGAATACCCCGGTATGCAACAGCCGGTACTCCATCGTCCTTGCGGCCAGCAAGAGGGCGCGGCAGATTATCGCGGGAGCAGAGCCTATGGTAAGCTATCCGTCCAACAAGCCGCTGTCCATCGCGGTGGAAGAACTGTACAAGGGTAAGGTACAGATCCTGTCGGAAGCGGAGCAGGAGGAACTGGAAGCTTCGGAGACGGCGGAAGACGCGCAGATTCCGGCAGAGGGAGAGAACGCCGGTGAGGAAAGCGAAGAGATGACAGAGGCGGAGGAAGCGCCTGCTTTGGAAGAAGAGGCCGGTCTTTCCGAAGAGGAATAAGACTTTGAAAAGGGCTGTTGCATAAATATACCGGTTGGTGCCATGCAACAGCCCTTCCGCACTCTATATGCGCCGGATGAACTGCGGCTTTCGCGTCAGTCTGCTGTCTGCCCAGGGCCGGGCGCAGAAAAATCAGAAAAGATAAAAAGGAAAACAGATGAAAAAAGTATTTTTTGTATCACTGGGATGCGACAAAAACCTGGTGGATTCGGAGGAAATGCTGGGCGCTCTGGTGGAGAGCGGCTGGGAGATCACCGATGATGAGAGCCAGGCTGACGGAATTGTGATTAATACCTGCTGCTTTATTCACGACGCCAAGGAGGAGAGTGTCAATACGATCCTTGAGATGGCCAGATACCGGCAGGAAGGCAGCTGCCGTGCGCTGCTGGTGACCGGATGTCTCGCTCAGCGTTACCGCCAGGAAATCACAGAGGAGATTCCCGAGGTGGATGCCGTACTGGGGACGGGCAGCGTCGGACAGATTGTGCAGGCGCTGGACGCGGCGCTGGCAGGGGAGAAGGTGCTGGAGTTTGCTCCCCTTGAGGGAATTCCCACCCTGCCGGGGAAACGGGTGGTGACCACAGGCGGCCATTATGAGTACCTGAAAATCGCGGAAGGCTGCGAGAAAAACTGCACCTACTGTATTATTCCGAAAATCCGGGGCGCTTACCGGTCTGTTCCCATGGAACGGCTGCTGGCGCAGGCAGAGGAGCTGGCCGCCCAGGGAGTCAGGGAGCTGATTCTGGTGGCGCAGGAGACCACTCTCTACGGAAAAGATCTCTATGGGGAAAAATCCCTTCATATCCTGCTGAAGAAGCTGTGCCGGATCCCCGGTATCCAGTGGATCCGCCTGCTGTACTGCTATCCGGAGGAGATTTACCCGGAGCTGATTGAAACCATGCGCCGGGAGAAGAAGATCTGTCACTATCTGGATCTGCCGATCCAGCACGCCAGCGACAGAATCCTCAGACGGATGGGAAGAAGAACCACCCGGAAGGATCTGGAGGATATCATAAAGCAGCTTCGGACGGCGATACCGGATATTACGCTGCGCACCACTCTGATTACCGGTTTCCCCGGCGAGACCGAGGAGGATTTCCAGGAACTGATGGACTTTGTGGATGCGATGGAATTTGAGCGGCTGGGCGTGTTTACCTACTCAGCGGAGGAGGATACGCCGGCGGCAATTATGAAGGATCAGGTGCCGGAGGAGATCAAGGAAGAGCGGCGGGACCGGATTATGGAGCTTCAGCAGGAGATTTCCATGGAGCACGGGGAGGCCTGTGTGGGAAAGGTTCTGCTGGCCATGGTGGAAGGACAGGTTTCCGGGGAGAGCGCCTATGTGGGCCGGACCTGCATGGACGCGCCTGGCGTGGACGGCTACATTTTTATTAACACCGGGGAACTTCTGATGTCGGGAGATTTTGTGAAGGTAAAGGTTACCGGAGCCCTGGAATATGATTTGATAGGAGAGATCGCGGATGAAACAGATGAATACACCCAATAAGCTCACCCTGCTCAGGGTGATTATGATCCCGTTTTTTGTGGTATTTATGCTGGCCGATCTGGGAAGCTGGAGCAAATGGGCGGCCCTGATCGTGTTTGTGGTTGCCAGTATGACGGACTGGCTGGACGGTTATCTGGCAAGAAGAGACCATCTGGTTACGGATTTCGGCAAATTTATGGATCCCCTGGCGGACAAGCTGCTGGTCTGCTCGGCACTGATCTGTCTGACGGATATGGACAGGATCCCCAGCTGGGTGGTGATTATCATTATCGGCCGGGAATTTATTATCAGCGGCTTCCGTCTGATTGCCTCCGACAACGGCGTGGTGATCGCGGCCAATTACTGGGGAAAGGCCAAAACCGTATGTCAGATGATTATGACGATTGTACTGATCGCCGACCTGGGAAGCGGTGTTTACCTTCTGGAGCAGGTTCTGATCTACGCTTCGCTGCTGCTGACGGTGATTTCCCTGGTGACTTATCTGTGGCAGAACCGGAAGGTGCTGTCCATGCAGGAATAGGGTTGGACAGCGTAGCCGTAAGGCCGAACTGTTGCGGAATAAGACCGGCAGAGCCGGATGACAAAGGAGTGAAAGAATGGTTGCGGAGTTAGTTTGTGTAGGTACGGAGCTGCTGCTGGGAAATATTGTCAACACCAACGCGGCTTACCTGTCGGAAATGTGCGCCCGTCTGGGACTGTCCATGTATTATCAGACGGTGGTGGGCGACAATGAGGAACGGATGTACGGGGTGATTTCCCAGGCAGTGGAACGTTCCGATGTGGTGATCCTGTGCGGAGGGCTGGGGCCCACCCAGGATGATATGACCAAGGAAGTGGCCGCGAAGGTGATGGGAAAGAAGCTGGTGGAGGATGAACACAGCCGCCGGTGTATTCAGGAATACATGGACAATTACCTGATCAGCCATCCGGATATGACCCTGACGGCCAACAACTGGAAGCAGGCGATGGTGCCGGAGGGAGCCATCGTTCTGGACAATGCCAACGGCACGGCGCCGGGGCTGATTCTGGAAGAGAACGGCAAGCTTGTGATTCTTCTTCCTGGACCGCCCAATGAGCTGATTCCCATGTTTGAAAATCAGGTGTATCCGTTCCTGCACAGCAGACAGCCGGAGGTGATTTACTCCCGTATGGTGAAGGTCTGCGGCATCGGGGAGAGCATGCTGGAAGAGCAGATCCGTGATCTGATCGACAGCCAGACGAATCCAACCATCGCCACCTATGCCAAAACCGGCGAGGTTCATCTGAGGATCACTGCCAGGGCAGAGGATGAGGCTGCCGCGAAGAAGATGATCAAACCCATGATTCGGGAGCTGAAGGAGCGTTTCGGAAAGAACATCTACACCACGGATGAGAAAAAGACGCTGGAGGACTGCGTGGTGGATCTTCTGAAAGATCAGAAGCTGACTCTGACCACGGTGGAGTCCTGTACCGGCGGCGCGCTTTCCGCCAGAATCATAAATGTGCCGGGGGCTTCCGAGGTACTGAAGCAGGGTCTGGTGACGTATTCCAACCGGGCAAAACGGAAATTTACGCTGGTGAAAAAGTCTACGCTGAAAGATGAAGGCGCTGTCAGCGCGAAGACGGCAAAAGAGATGGCGAAAGGGGCGCTGGAGAGTACAGACTGCGATATCAGCGTGTCGGTAACCGGTCTTGCGGGTCCGGACGGTGGAACAAAAGAAAAACCGGTGGGACTGGTCTATATCGGCTGCGCTTACCGGGATCATACAAAGGTAAGAGAATTTCATTTTAACGGAAACAGAAATAAAATCCGGGAACAGTCGGTGGTTGCCGCGCTGGTGCTGCTCAGAGACTGTATCCTGGAACATTATCAGAGCTGAGCATAATGGCAGAGAAAGGGCCGCTGCGGGGAAGAATTGCATGGATGCATCCCTGCGGCGGTCCTCTGGCTTCATCGCTGCATCATTCTCATCAATGACAGCATTTTATCCATTTTCGCGATTTCCTGCGGGCTTTTTCCCGCTTTCAGCACCTGGATTACTCTTTCCATCTCATCCGGAGTAAACTGAAGGCCGCGGGACCGGGAACTGTTGGCAGCGGCCATCAGAAGGGAGACGATTTCGTTTTGGGATTTTCCGGTTCCCTGACTGACAAAAGAGTTCAGCAAAGCCATTTTGGCAGGATCAATTCCTGCCAGAAGCGGATCCTTCATCCAGTCCTGCGGCATCTATTCCACCCCCTGCGGTTCCGGATTCTCCTGATACATCTGTACCAGCTGAATGGTATTCAGCACAAACAGCAGCTGATCCACGGCGTCCCTGGCGGCACCTCCGGTATACTGACGGATATCCCCCAGAATGTCGGCAGGCTGTGTGTTCCTGGCCTGGGAGGACATTATGGAAAGCTCCGGCTGGGGATGGTCAAACAGGGCGATGGTATTGGAAAGCTCCATCATTTTGGCATAGACAGACAGCATTCTTCCCGCCCGGCCGGGCATGTAGGGGACGGCTGCTTTCAGAAGCTGCAGGGAATCCTGGGAGATCATGGCATCCAGGGGCGTCACAGGTGAAAACTGTTCTTCGTTCATCGTGCACCTTCCGGTTTTTTTGTAAATCTTATGACCAAAAGGAGAAAAATAGAACCGGCGGGAACATCCGCATATAGTAAAGTGGAGGAACAGTTCCGGCGGAATTCATGCCGCCGCAGCTGACAGAAACCAGATGGAAAGGCGGAAACGGAAATGAAGGATAGGAAGACCAGGCTGGTCATTCGCGGAAATGAGCTGTATGAGATAGATCTGGACTGCGTAAAAAGACGGCAGGAGGGGAAACCCTGCCGGGAAGAAAAGGACAGGGAAGAAGCGGAAAAGAAAAAAGAAAAATGGAAAAAACACCCGTGAAAAAGGGACCGGATTTCCGGTCCCTTTTCGTTGTGACTGAACGTTCAGCATCCTCCGTTTCCGAATCCTCCGCAGCACAGCAGAAGCAGGAGAATCCAGCAGCAGTTGTCCTGTCCGAAGCCGAATCCGCTGCCGCATCCGTCATTCCCGCCGCAGCAGGAGAGAAGCAGCAGAATCCAGATCAGGCTGCAGCATCCTCCGTTTCCGCCGAAAAGTCCGGAATTTCCGCATCCGCATCCACAGTCGCGCTCACATCCGCAGTTGGTTGCTGTAATATCACTCATGGTTTCTTCCTCCAGGATTATTATTTACACTTCATCTTATGACGGAGACATTCCAGGTGTTACAGACTGCAGAAAAAATTTGGCAACAGTTCGGCCTTCCGGCTTCACGGTGGCAAATCTTTTTCTTTATGAGGAAGTGACAGAGAAGAAGGACTGGTAAAGATCCAGGGTGCCGTAGCCCCATTCCCTGTTGGGATAGGGTTCTATACGTTCCCTCCGGGCACCGCGTATAAGAAAGTTTTTGATCTCATAGCCGGTAAAATACCGCAGATTATTTCCCCGCCGCATGCTCCATTCCATCAGAAGCGCCGCACTGCCGGCGGTGAGCGCGGCCGAGCCGCTGGTTCCGCTTCTGGCGGCGTAGCCTCCCTGCAGGGAAGGCCCTGTGAGATCCACGCCCGGCGCGGCAAAATCAGGTTTCACCCGTCCGTCCCGGGTGAAGCCCCGGCTGGAATGAATAAAAAGGCTGTCCGTATAGGCACTGTAAGCGCCGGGGGTGATGACCTGAGTGCTTACAGCGGGTACGGTGATTGTAGTATAGGGATCCGGAGCAAGAAATACTACATCAGGCCGGACAAATCCGGTGATGGGGAGCCACATATGAAATTCTCCGTTGAGGCGGCTGCCGCAGTATACATTCACGTTCCAGATTCCGGGAGTAGGATCTTCCAGACGCAGAAAAATCAGCTGACTGCCGGAAGTGTTCTGAACAAGTTCATAATTTACATAGGCCCTGGTATTTTCCAGAATAAACTGTACGGTTTCTGTCTGCCCGAGCCGTGCGGGAATCCGGGGGACGATCTCCCCTACCGGGGACTGAAGACCGATGGAAAAGAGCTCCGGCGGTTGTCCCCACAATTCCAGGGCAAATCCCGGAGTATTTTCCTGTATCAAAATTTCCACAGTCTGATAGGCATCCGGGCCTGGCGGAACCGCTCCGAAATAGTGATGCGCTTTTCCTGCTTCATTGCCTGCCGCTGCCGTCACTGCCACACCTGGCAGTGCTTCCAGTCTGGCCAGACTACGGTCCAGGGGAGTGAAGCCCATATGATCCCCCTGGTTGGTCCCCAGGGCCAGGCAGATTACAAGTGGCATGGACAGCCGCCTGGCCAGATCCACCAGATACTGGATTCCGGTCATCAGGTCATTTTCCTGATAAATTGGGCCGTCACCGGAGGCAAAGTAAAAACTGCGGAGATTTTGTTTTGCTTCTTTCAGCCGAACCATGGCGATCCGGGCCTTAGGCGCAGCTCCGGTAAAATCTGACAGCGGATCGCTGCTTCCGGCCGCGGTCCCCGCCACAAAGGTCCCGTGTCCGTTGACATCTGTGGTGGGAACTGCCGACAGGGGATCCGGCAGCCGCAGGGCAGCGTTGATTTCTTCGCCGGTATATTCTGTTCCATAGCCAAAGGGGCCGTTTCCTTCCGGTGAGGGAATTGTCTGATCCCAGATCCGGAGGATGCGGCTGAGATTTCCGGGAGCCTGAAAGGCCGGGTGGGTGTAGAGAATACCGGTATCCAGAAAACCCATCAGAACACCGTTCCCTTCCAGCTGAAGGGCCGGCTGTGTCTGAGTTCTCAGAATTCCTGCTGCTTCCAGACTGGTGGTATCCAGAACAGTGAAAAGATTAGGAACAATACTGTAGAGAAATCCTGCGGGACCGATAGTGTTGCCGGGAGGAAGGAGCGCGTGGATGACAGCGTAATCTTCATTGATGATCTGAGGATGAAACTGTGCGTAAACTTCCAGAAAATCCTCCGGCGTCAGATTTCGAAAGGGAATGATCAGATCCGCGTAGTCATCGGAATAAATGATATCCTGTATATTTTCCATGTGAGAAAGAACCTCCGTTTTTTGTATGTGTATGAAGCGGGACAGAGGGATATGAGGGACAGAGCGGCCACTCACCGGAGCATTTTGTCATATCTTATAGAGAAGAGAAAAAATGGAGATGCTTATGAGCAGGAAGATACTCACCGGCCGGGGGGTCGGTGTAGCCATATTGGATACGGGGATTTACCCCCATATAGATTTTGATACCAGGATTGTGGTGTTTCAGGATTTTATCGGCGGCCGGAAGCGGCCTTATGACGACAACGGACACGGGACCCATGTGGCAGGGCTGATCCTGGGAAGCGGAAAAGGAAGCGCTGGTAAGTACGCAGGAGCTGCCTGCCAGAGTCATGCGGCGGCGCTGAAGGTGCTGGATAAACGGGGAAACGGCAAGGTGCAGGATGTATTGAAAGCCCTTCGGTGGATCCGGGAAAACGGCCGGATCTATGGAATCCGGGTGATCAATATTTCCGTAGGGACCATAGGAAACGGAACCAGGAACAGCCATCAGCTGATCCAGGGGGTGGAGGAACTGTGGGACGAGGGCTATGTGATTGTGACGGCAGCCGGCAACATGGGACCTGCCCCTGGCAGTATTACGGCTCCCGGCAGCAGCCGCAAGGTCATTACCGTAGGTTCCAGCGATCTGCTGGAAGGAGAAGAGGGGATTTCGGGAAGCGGCCCCACCAGCGAATGTGTCTGCAAACCGGATGTGGTGGCACCCGGCGCCCGGATTATGTCCTGTGCCCCCGGAGGCAGGGGAGGTACTTACGCGGCCAAAAGCGGCACCTCCATGTCCACGCCCCAGGTGGCGGGGGCTATTGCCCTTATGCTGGAAAAAGAGCCGGAGCTTACCAATGTGGAAATCAAGATGTTGCTGAGGGAGTCGGCTCGGGATTTGGGGTATGACAGAAACCGGCAGGGCTGGGGGCTGTTTCAGAAGGAAAAATTTCTGGAAATGTAAAACGGCAGCAGAAAAACATTGACAGATGATGTATAATTGTATACAATGATACAAAAATACAAAGATGCACAAAAACAACTCGGCTTCCACCGGACAGAAAAGGAACCGATGAGAGACGGACAGGAAATTTGCAGAAGGGAGATATCATGGAAAACAGAAAAGTCAGAATGAATGAAGGAACGAACCTGCTGGAACTGGAAGAGCATATGTATCCGCTGGTGGATGTGAAGACCCCCAACGTGTTCCGGAACCTGTTTCCGTACAACGAGGTACCGAAAATCGCGTTTAATGACAGAACGGTGCCGCATCATATGCCGGATGACATCTGGATTACGGATACTACTTTCCGGGACGGGCAGCAGTCACGGGCGCCCTATACTACGGAGCAGATTGTGACGATCTTTGATTATCTGCATAAGCTGGGAGGTCCCAATGGAAAGATCCGCCAGAGTGAATTTTTCCTTTACAGTAAAAAAGACCGGGATGCGGTGTACAAATGTATGGAACGGGGATACAAATTTCCTGAAGTTACCAGCTGGATCCGGGCCAGTAAAAAGGACTTTGAACTGGTAAAGGATATCGGGCTGAAGGAGACGGGTATTCTGGTAAGCTGTTCTGACTACCACATTTTTTATAAAATGAAAATGAACCGGCGGGAAGCCATGGAACACTATCTTAATATAATCCGTGAGTGTCTGGAGATCGGCATCAGTCCCCGGTGTCATCTGGAAGACATTACCCGGGCGGATATTTACGGTTATGTGATCCCCTTCTGCATGGAACTGATGAAGCTGATGGAGTGGTATCAGATTCCCATCAAGGTGCGCTGCTGTGATACCATGGGTTATGGCGTCAACTATCCGGGTGCGGTGATTCCCCGCTCCGTTCAGGGAATTATTTACGGCCTGATGCACCATGCAGGCGTACCCTGCGAGCTGATTGAATGGCATGGGCACAACGATTTCTATAAGGCGGTCAGCAACTCCACCACGGCCTGGCTGTACGGAGCCTGCGGCGTCAACTGTTCCCTGTTCGGTATCGGTGAGAGAACCGGCAATACTCCTCTGGAGGCCATGGTCTTTGAGTACGCACAGCTGCGTGGCCGTCTGGACGGCATGGATACCACAGTGATTACGGAGCTGGCAGAATACTATGAAAAGGAGATCGGCTACCATATTCCTTCCCGGACTCCCTTTGTAGGCAAGAATTTTAATGTGACCCGTGCGGGAATTCATGCAGATGGACTGTTGAAAAATGAAGAGATTTATAATATATTTGATACAGAGAAATTTCTGAACCGGCCGGTGCAGGTGGCGGTATCCAATACCTCCGGCCTGGCAGGAATCGCTCACTGGATCAACACCCATTACCGGCTGCGCGGGGAGGCTCAGATTGACAAGAACAGCGAACTGGTTTCCCTTGTAAAAGCCTGGGTGGATGCCCAGTATGAGGAGGGAAGGGTTACCGTGCTGACCGATGAGGAGCTGACCACGGTGATAGAGGAAACCTGCAGCCGTCTGGGCATCATTCTGGGAGAACAGAAAGAGGGTTGAATACTATGACAACGCAGAAATCCTCTCTGAGGGATCAGGTATTTCAGAAGCTCAGAAAGGATATTCTCACCGGCCGCTATAAGCGGGGCGAGGAACTGGTGGAGGGCACTGTGGGAAAGGAGCTGGGAGTCAGCAGAACCCCGGTCCGGGAGGCTTTCCGCCAGCTGGAGCTGGAGGGACTGGTGGAGGTGATCCCGCACCGGGGAACCTTCGTGGACGGGATCTCCGCAAAGGATATTCACGATATCTATATGATCCGCTCCCGGCTGGAGGGACTGTGCGCCGGTTGGGCCGCCCGCCTGCGGACCGAGGAGGAGCTGGAGAAACTGGAGGAGACGGTATATCTGTCCAAATTTCATGCACAGAAGGAACATTATGAGCAGGTCTTTGAACTGGACAGCCGGTTTCATGAGATCCTGTATGAGGCCTCCCACAGCCGGATGCTGGCCCACACGCTGAGTGATTTTCATCAGTATGTGCAGAAGGCCAGGAAGATGTCCATCACCAGCCGCAGCCGTTCCCGAAAAAGCAATGAGGAGCATCAGGCGATCCTGGAAGCGATCCGGGCGCAGGATGCCGGGAATGCGGAAGAGCTGGCGACACAGCACATTATGAACACCATTCAGAATCTGGAACAGTTTGACGAACTGGAAATCAAAGAGAGAGAGGACATGTGATGAAAAAAATCAGTATGCAGACACCCCTGGTGGAGATGGATGGGGATGAGATGACAAGAATCCTGTGGAAGATGATCAAAGAAGATCTTCTGCTGCCCTTTGTGGATCTGAAGACAGAGTATTACGATCTGGGACTGACCCACAGAAATGAAACCAACGACCAGGTGACCATCGATGCGGCCAATGCCACCAAAAAGTACGGCGTTGCGGTAAAATGCGCCACCATCACCCCCAACGCCGCCCGGGTGAAAGAGTACAGCCTGAAAGAAATGTACAAAAGCCCTAACGGCACCATCCGTGCCATGCTGGACGGCACCGTGTTCCGGGCCCCCATCGTGGTGAAAGGAATCGAGCCCTGCGTGAAAAACTGGAAAAAGCCCATCACCCTCGCCCGTCACGCTTATGGAGATGTCTATAAGAATACGGAGATGAAGATTCCGGGACCGGGAAAGGTGGAGCTGGTTTACACCGCCCAGGACGGAACGGAGACCAGGGAGCTGGTGCATCAGTTTGACGGCCCCGGCATTGCCCAGGGAATGCACAACCTGAACGGCTCCATTGAGAGCTTTGCCAGAAGCTGCTTTAACTACGCGCTGGACACAAAGCAGGATCTGTGGTTTGCCACCAAAGATACCATTTCCAAAAAGTACGACCATACCTTCAAGGATATTTTCCAGGAGATCTATGACAGTGAGTACAAAGAGAAATTTGAGCAGGCAGGCATCACCTATTTCTATACGCTGATTGATGACGCCGTTGCCCGTGTGATGAAGGCAGAGGGCGGATTTATCTGGGCCTGCAAGAACTACGACGGAGATGTGATGAGCGACATGGTTTCCTCCGCCTTCGGGTCCCTGGCCATGATGACCTCCGTGCTGGTTTCCCCCCACGGCTATTACGAGTATGAGGCGGCCCACGGCACCGTACAGCGCCATTACTACAAGTATCTGAAGGGTGAGACCACCTCCACCAACTCGGTGGCCACCATCTTCGCATGGACCGGCGCCCTGAGAAAGAGAGGGGAACTGGACGGCAATCAGGAACTGATGGTATTTGCGGACAAGCTGGAGAAAGCCACTCTGGATACCATCGAGAGCGGCCAGATGACTAAAGACCTGGCGGCTATCACCAGCCTGAAAAATCCGAAGGTGCTGGACAGCGAAGGCTTCATCAAGGCCATTGCCCAGAGACTGGAGAAGAGCCTGTAAAGGCAGAAGATGAGGAAAAGCGGAAACGTATACGGAGATCCATTCCGTATACGTTTCCGCTTTTTGAATCCTTATCCCATAGAATCACTTTGCAGCGCTTCCGCAAGGTCGCAGTTCAGAACCTTTCTTGCCCCTATATCATATGCCAGCGCGACAAATCCAAAAATCGCCGCGATAAAAATCACGACAGGAACGATCGGAGCCACTGACAAAAACTCCATCGGATTCAGATGGCTTGCCGTTATCATAAACCATACAAACAATACAGTAACCGGCAATGTGATCAGAATAGGACGGCCTGCGATAACAAGGGCCTCAATCCGAAACATTTTACGCATACTTTCCGGTGTCATACCGATGGACAGATACCTGGCAAATTCTCTTTTCCGCTGCCGGATAAAACTCAACGTGTTGGAAAAAACATTGGCGATTCCAATCATAGCAAGTAATGCACACAATGCCCCGATAATCAGCTGATAGCCATTCAGCATGGCGTCATTGTCTGTTTTTTCCTGAATACGGTTTTCCATCTCAAGCGTAAATTCTTGTCTCAGCATATTGGTCAGCTCTGTTTCTATCGTTTGCAATTCCGTCA
>DVON01000107.1 GCA_018713585.1 Candidatus Pullilachnospira stercoravium
GAGGTCGTTTTTTTCATCTTATCAGAAGGAGGGGGAAAATGCAATGAGGACTGTCTTTGCAGGCAGTCCTCACATTCTTAAACATATTCCGGATTATACCAGCTCCAGAACAACCTCCATGGCTCCGTCACCTTTACGGGGTCCGATTTTGATGATTCTGGTGTAACCGCCGTTGCGGTTTACATATTTCGGCGCGATCTCGCTGAACATCTTGTCAACCATATCTACCTTTTTGGTGTTTTTCTTCTTTCCTGCAGCAGCTGCCGGAACAGATGTCACCGGGTAGAATACTTTCAGCATCTGATGTCTTGCGTGCAGTCTGGAAGGAGAATCCTTCTTGATCTCTTTCTGCACTTCATCGTATACGGTAACTTTCTTTCCGTCTTTTACCTCTTTTACTCTCTTGCCATCGGCGTCCTTGCGGGCAACCTTAGCAGTAACGGTAACGGTCTCAAAGTTATCTTTCTCTTTTACAGCCATGGCAATCAGGCCTTCAGCTACCTTGCGGATCTCCTTTGCCTTTGCCTCGGTGGTAACGATTTTTCCATGATACAGCAGAGCTGTAACCTGGCTTCTGATTAATGCTTTTCTCTGATCAGATGTTCTGCTGAGTTTTCTATATCCTGCCATTTTATTCTTCCTCCATTTGCGGAACAGTATAGCATGCTTCTTCGGACTTACTGGTATACTGCTTTTCTTCTACAAATTCTACTTTACCCTACCGGCCATATCCGGCCGCCAGTTTTGCGGTTTCAAACCGCTTCTGTGACTGCTTGCCTTCGGCAATCAGTAGCCCTTACTCATCGCCGGGATTCAGCTGGAGTCCCAGTTCTTTCAGTTTTGCCAGCACCTCTTCCAGAGACTTGCGGCCCAGGTTGCGGACTTTCATCATGTCTTCCGGAGTTCTGTTGCAGAGTTCTTCCACCGTGTTGATTCCGGCTCTCTTCAGACAGTTGTAGGAACGAACGGAAAGCTCCAGTTCGTCAATGTTCATTTCCAGAACTTTTTCCTTCTCATTGTCCTCTTTCTCGATCATGACCTCAGCGGTCTTCGCGTTTTCGGACAGATCGATGAAGAGCTTCAGGTGCTCGCTGAGTACTTTGGCCGCCAGGCTCACTGCCTCGTCGGGATCCAGAGTACCTTTTGTATATACATCCAGCGTCAGCTTGTCAAAGTCAGTGATCTGACCCACACGGGTATTCTCCACTGTCAGGTTTACACGCTCAACCGGCGTATAGATGGCGTCTACCGCAATCACACCGATGGGCATGTCTTCTGTCTTGCCTTTGTCCGCGCTGACATAGCCGCGTCCCTTTGTAATCGTCAGCTCCATATACAGCTTGCTGTCAGGTCCGCCGTTCAGTGTGGCAATGACCTGATCCGGATTCATGATCTCGATATCCTGATCTACCTGGATATCGGAAGCTCTCACAACGCCCTCACCCTCGAATTCAATGTAAGCGACTTTTGCCTCATTGGTCTCGCTGTTGTTGCGGATTGCAAGGCTCTTCAGATTCATGATGATCTCGGTAACGTCTTCTTTCACACCGGGAATCGAGCTGAATTCATGGAGAACTCCCTCGATTTTCACCTGGCTGACAGCCGCACCCGGCAGAGAGGAGAGCATGATTCTTCTCAGGGAGTTGCCCAGAGTCGTTCCATAGCCTCTTTCCAGCGGTTCTACAACAAATCTGCCGTATTTTTTATCATCGGAAATCTCTGTAATCTCAATTTTTGGTTTGTTGAAATCAAACATACCAGGCCCTCCTTCATGGGACAATTTATTTCCGCGGATCCATCCGGCGCTCAGAATATGCCGTCAGTTTCCGCGACAGTCAGCTTCCCGAAGGAAAATCTGACCAATACTGAGGGTGACATAAGCAAGCGCGGCCCACGCCCGGAGCATAAGCCGCAGCTCACCTTTATTATTTAGAATACAGCTCGACGATAAGCATCTCGTCAACCGGAACGTCGATAACTTCTCTTGCCGGAACCTCTTTTACAGTTCCCTTCAGGGCTTCCTGATCTGCTTCCAGCCATTCCGGAACCAGTCTTCCGCCGGTTACCTCCAGGATATCTTTATATCTCTGAGAGGATTTCTTTCCCTCTTTGATCTCGATCACGTCCCCTGCGGAAACCTGATAGGAGGGAATGTTCACCTGCTTGCCGTTTACCATCACATGTTTGTGGTCAACGATCTGACGGGCCTCTCTTCTGGTTCTTGCGAAGCCCAGACGGAAGATTACGTTATCCAGTCTCAGCTCCAGCATGGACATCAGGTTGGAACCGGTCATACCACCCATGCGGGCAGCTTTCTCATAGTAGTTGCGGAAAGGTTTCTCCAGCACGCCGTAGATGAATTTTGCTTTCTGCTTCTCTCTCAGCTGCAGAGCATACTCTGTCATCTTGCGGTTGGATCTTCTTAACTGTCTTGTGGACTTTTTATCAATTCCCAGATATACGGGATCCAGACCCAGGGATCTGCATCTTTTCAGAACTGGTACTCTATTTACTGCCATAATCTACTGACCTCCTAAATTAGACTCTTCTGCGTTTCGGCGGGCGGCAACCATTGTGGGGTACCGGAGTTACGTCTTTGATGCTGGTTACATCGATTCCGCAGGCGGAAAGAGCGCGGATCGCTGCCTCTCTTCCTGATCCCGGTCCCTTTACGAATACATCAACAGTCTTCAGACCGTGAATGATCGCTGCTTTCGCGGCAGTCTCTGCTGCCATCTGAGCTGCATAAGGAGTAGATTTTCTTGAACCTTTAAATCCCAGACCACCGGCACTTGCCCAAGAAAGAGCATTTCCCTCAGCATCTGTCAGGGTAACGATGGTGTTGTTGAAAGATGCCTGGATATGTGCCTGTCCGCGTTCAACGTTTTTCTTCACACGACGTTTTGTCGTTTTCTTTGTCACTTTAGCCATTTTAAAAACTAACCTACACTTTCTTATTATTTCATGGTTACTTGCTTCACACTCAGGCCGCCGTCAGGCTGCCCCAAACGCTGCAACGATTATTTCTTCTTGTTTGCAACGGTTCTCTTCGGACCTTTTCTGGTTCTGGCGTTGGTTTTTGTCTTCTGACCACGAACCGGCAGTCCTTTTCTGTGGCGGATTCCTCTGTAGCATCCGATCTCCTGCAGACGTTTGATGTTCATGGCGATCTCTCTTCTCAGATCTCCTTCCACCACCTGGGTCTCGTCGATTACAGCACTGATTCTCTTTACTTCTTCGTCTGTGATATCTCTCACGCGAGTATCCGGATTTACGTTAGCCTCAGCCAGGATACGGCTTGCACTTGCTCTTCCGATTCCGTAGATATAAGTCAGGCCGATCTCAATACGTTTTTCTCTTGGTAAGTCTACACCAGCAATACGTGCCATGTATTTGTTCCTCCATTTTCTTTCCTGCACTGCCCTCACGCATCCAGTTTCCTGTACGCATGCGGTATGTCTGCGGCAGCGCGTATTAATATTTTCCTAATTGGGATGCCGGTATGCGGGCATCCAGCCATGTCTCCATGACCTTTCCGGCAGCGCCGGTATTAAGCAATATTATAAGGGACGCAGCGCACTCATCGGCGCTCATCCGCCGGAGGCTCTTCGGTACACCAATCCGAAGTACTCTCATTATAATATTTGAACAGTGTCGACAACACTTCCGTGTGTCTCACTGCAGCCGCTGTTAATTTGTTGCTCATACAACAGATATTTCGCTTTACGAAATTCTGCTGCAGTCACAAACACGATTCAGTTCTGGATGACGGATCAGCCCTGTCTCTGTTTGTGTTTTGGATTCTCGCAGATTACTCTGATACTTCCTTTTCTTTTGATGATCTTACATTTCTCGCAGATAGGTTTTACAGAAGCTCTTACTTTCATTTGAATCCTCCTTTCTTTCCTTTCTTCTGGCCATCCGGCCATGAAGGTATCCCCCCTGCGGGATCTTCTCTCTTCCGGCCCAACGGCCATCAAGGTATCCCACTGCGGGGCCAACCGCTGCGCAGCAACTCGATTGCACGGCGATTAATCGGTGTTTTAGGCCTTTTTTGCGCACAAAAATAGAGTGCCACACAAAAGGTCGGTTTATAGTATAGCACTCCGTTTTGGAAAAAGCAAGAATTATTTTAGGGTTTTTCGGGGTTTTTACAGGACTTCTTTGAGTATTTGCTGCACGCCGGAAATGTTTTTAAGAATCGGAATAATGACCTCTGCACTGCAGAATAAGAATTGCGTTATCTTCTATTTTATAAACAAGTCTGTCCTTTTCGTTGATGCGCCGACTCCATGTATCTTTCAGTCCGCCCTTCAGCGGTTCAGGTTTCCCGGCACCGCCAAAAGGCGTTCTCTGAATTTCTTTCAGCAGTCTGTTTATCCCAACTGGATTCGGCGAATATAATCTTACTCATACTCCATCTCCTCCAGTTCTTTCAATGTTTTTTCAACAGTTCTGCCTTCTTTTATTTCATGATAGGCATGGGATAATTGCTTTTGATTCTCTTCAGAATAAAAAGGATCCCTCGGCGCGGTAATTTCAAATGGGATTTTTCTGTCGCGCAATACTTTTTTTGTATAGATCATGTAAAAAGTTGTGATATTCATTCCCATTTTATCACATATTTCATCCAGTTCTTTTTTTACATTATCTTCAAGCCGCAAACTTACTGTAACCACAACAGTCGCCTCCTTTCTTGAATACTGGTATAGCCATTGGAACATCACGCAACGTTTTCTTTATTTACGCTTTCATTTTATCATTATATGCATCTTTTTGCAATATAATCACTTCATTTTCATTCATTTTTATAATCCGGCTCAATCCTGGTTTATTTCAGCAGATTCTTTTTTTATTGAAAAATGCCGCTCTGAGCATCCGGTATTCATCCGGTGTACAGACTTTCCGGCACATTTCCTCATACTGTTTGGATCGAGACAGCTTTTTGAATGAACAAGCACCTTTGTTCTTATTTGCCTTTTTCCCTTTTTCTCCGTATAATAATAGGAACAGGAAATCATGTCCGCGAGCAGCTTTAAAGGAAATACCGTATCGGAAAGATTCCCCGGTCATGATTCTATTTTACATTTTACCAAGGAAAGGATACGCTATGAAACTTCCCGGCTACTATTCCTCCGGTGAATTTGCCAAGATGGCGCATATCACCAAGAAAACCATCCGTTATTACGATGAACACAATATCCTGAAGCCTTCCTATGTAAATGAGAACGGGGCCAGGTTTTACACGGACGGGGACTTTGCCCGGCTGCAGCAGATCCTGTTGCTGAAATACCTGGGGTTTTCCCTGGATGACATCAAGGAAATGACCATCAGCGATGACGATCATTTTCTGTCCAATTCTCTGAAAATGCAGCTGAAGCTTATCGAGGACCGTATTGACCAGCTGCAGCTGGTGAAGGAGGTGCTGGGGGAAACTGCCGCGCGGGTGGACGGCGGCGAGGAGATTGACTGGAGCCGGCTGCTGCAGCGGATAAACTTAACCGGCATGGAAAAGAGTCTGCGCAATCAATACCAGAATGCCTCCAATATTTCCTCCCGCATCAGCCTTCACAGCCAGTACGCGCAGAATCCCCTGGGATGGTTTCCGTGGATTTATGAACAGTGCCGGATTGAGCCGGGTCTGCGGGTGCTGGAGGTGGGCTGCGGGGACGGCTCCCTGTGGACCAGGAACGCGGATAAGGTGCCGCGGCAGCTTTCGGTGACGCTCTCTGATATCTCCGCTGGGATGGTCCGGGATGCCCGGCGGGCGGTGGGCCAGGAGGATTCCCGTTATACCTTCCGGGTGATGGACTGCCAGAAGCTTCCGGAGCCTGAAGGAAGCTATGACCGGGTGATTGCCAATCACGTGCTGTTTTACTGTCAGGATATTTCCAGGGCTGCCCGGGAAATATCCCGGGTGCTGAAGACGGGCGGGCTTTTTATCTGCAGCGCCTATGGCCGGGCGCATATGCAGGAAATCGGCCAGCTGGCCGCGGAATTTGACGACCGGATTGTTCTGTCCGCCGATAAGCTTTATGACAAATTCGGCAAGGAAAACGGCGCGCAAATTCTGAAACCTTATTTTTCTTCGGTGGAATGGATTCCCTATGAGGATTCCCTGAATGTTACGGAAGCTGATCCGCTGATTTCCTACATTCTCTCCTGCCACGGAAATCAGAATCAATATATCGTGGACCGGTACAATGATTTCCGGAGTTTTGTCAGGAAACGGACGGCCGGGGGATTTCATGTCACCAAGGACGCGGGGATTTTTCTTCTTCGGAAATAAACTTCGGAGGCAGGGAAATTCTGCCTGAAAATTATGAAAATTACTTTTTCCCATAAATTTTACAAAAAAGGCTTGAAGGTGCCCTTAGGGCACCTTTTATAATGCAGATACAGAGAAAAAGGAGGGCTGCCGGAAGGATATGTTTCCGGTTCTCCGGCCAGACTAACCGGAAAGAAGCCATCCGGCCAAAATTAATGAACCCCCCTTCGGGGATACCTCTATGGCCATTCGGCCAAAATTAATGAAAGGAGTATTTATAATGAAAGGTATTATTTTAGCGGGAGGGAGCGGCACGCGGCTGTATCCGCTGACCATGGTGACCTCCAAGCAGCTTCTGCCGATTTACGACAAGCCCATGATCTACTACCCCATGTCCGTTCTGATGAACGCGGGGATCAGGGATATTCTGATTATCTCCACTCCCCAGGATACGCCCCGGTTTGAGGAGCTTTTAAAGGACGGCTCCCAGTTCGGAGTGAATCTGTCCTATGCAGTGCAGCCCAGTCCCGACGGACTGGCACAGGCCTTCATCATCGGCGCGGATTTCATCGGCGATGACACGGTGGCCATGGTGCTGGGCGACAACATTTTCGCCGGACACGGTCTGAAGAAACGGCTGAAAGCGGCAGTGCAGAACGCGGACTCCGGAAAGGGCGCCACTGTGTTCGGCTATTACGTGGACGATCCGGAGCGGTTCGGCATTGTGGAGTTTGACCACAACGGAAAGGCCATTTCCATCGAAGAGAAGCCTGAGCATCCCAAGAGCAATTACTGCGTCACAGGTCTGTATTTCTACGATAACCGGGTGGTGGAGTACGCCAAAAATCTGAAGCCCAGTGCCAGAGGGGAGCTGGAGATCACGGATCTGAACCGGATTTATCTGGAAAATCAGCAGCTGAACGTGGAACTGCTGGGTCAGGGCTTTACCTGGCTGGATACGGGAACCCATGAAAGCCTGGTGGACGCCACCAACTTTGTGAAAACCATGGAAACCCATCAGCACCGGAAGATCGCCTGCCTGGAGGAGATTGCCTATCTGAACGGCTGGATCAGCAAAGAGGACGTGCTGAAAACTTATGAAATTGTAAAGAAAAATCAGTACGGCCAGTATCTGAAGGATGTACTGGATGGGAAATACCGGGAGCAGCTGTATTAAAAGATGTCACAGTGAAGCCGGAC
>DVON01000108.1 GCA_018713585.1 Candidatus Pullilachnospira stercoravium
TGGATCAGGGGCAATGGGTCAGCACGCCAAAGCAGAAGGCGGACTATATAAAGATGTATGAGTATATTATCCCGCAGGTGCTGAAAGAAGAGGATCCCGCAACCTTTTACTGGCCGGCCAGCCCGTCCTCAGGAGGCAGCTTCGATTTTCCCAACGATCCTGACCGGGGGGATGTACACTACTGGGAGGTATGGCATGGGAATCTGCCTTTCTCAGATTACAGGAAGCATTATTTCCGCTATGCCAGTGAATTCGGTTTTCAGTCATTTCCCTGCCTGAAAACAGTGGAGGCATTTACGGAGCCGGAAGACAGAAATATTTTTTCTTATGTGATGGAAAAACATCAGCGGAACGATGCAGCCAATGGAAAGATCATGAATTATCTGTATCAGACATTTCTGTATCCGGCAGATTTTGAAACCTTGTTGTATGCCTCTCAGCTTTTGCAGGGAGAAGCGATCAAATATGGTGTGGAACATTTCCGCAGAAACAGAGGAAGATGTATGGGGGCTGTTTACTGGCAGCTGAATGACTGTTGGCCGGTGGCATCTTGGTCCTCCATCGACTATTTTGGACGATGGAAAGCCCTGCATTATTACGCGAAACGATTTTTCGCCCCGCTTTTGCTTTCCTGCCAGGAGGAAGGCATGATGACACAGAATTCGAATGTGAATGCCCAGCCGTTTCAGATGGAAAAAAGTGTTACATTTTGCGTATCCAATGAAACAATGGAAAAACACAGAGTTACGGTAGTCTGGGCCGTCCGAGACCGGTTTGGGAAAAAACTGGAGGAGCATTGGGAGGAGGTGGAGGTGGAACCTCTGTCCAGCAGATGGCTTATAAAGGCAGAACTTCCGGAACTCTCCATCAGAGACCAGTACGTCAGCTATGATCTGTACGAAGAAGGAAAGTATCTGTCTGGTTCTACAGTGATTCTGTCACTCCCCAAGTTCTTTTGCTATGAAGATCCCCATTTGTCAGTGACAGCCCGGGAGGGGTGGGTGACAGTCACCGCGGACGCTTATGCCAAAAGTGTAGAGATCCAAAATGAAAACGAGGATCTGATCCTGGAAGATAATTATTTTGATTTGAACGGGGGAAGCAGAACGCTGAAAGTACTGTCCGGGGAGACGAAAAATCTCAGGGCAAGAAGTGTCTATAATATCAGATAGAAAAAGGAATAAAAGGCTTTGTATTCATGACAGCGGAAAGTCTGCGCGGCATGTTTTCCGCTGTCTGTCAGGAGAAAAATGTATGAGAAGACTGCAGGTACATAAGGGGAAACGCTATCTTCAATGGGAAGATGGAGAGCCGTTTTTTTATCTGGCGGATACTGCGTGGGAACTGTTTCACAGGCTGACCCGGCAGGAGACGGAAGAATATTTTCAGGTGAGGAGCAGTCAGGGATTTCATGTGATTCAGGCGGCAGTATTGTCGGAACTGGATGGAATCTGTTCAGGAAACGCTTATGGAAAGACTCCTTTTCCAATCAGAGACGGAAAAATACAGAGTATGGAGCCGTGCCGGGAAAAAGGCGGATACTGGGAGCATGTGGATGATATGGTGAAACTGGCGGCACAGTACGGCCTGGTTATCAGCATGCTTCCCTGCTGGGGGGATAAATGGAATCAAAAACAGGGATCCGGACCGGAAATTTTCAGGGACAGATGTACTGCCTGGGAATATGGGCGCTGGATTGGGCGCAGATACAGAGAACAGGAAAACATTATCTGGATTCTGGGCGGAGACAGAAATATAGAGACGGAAAGACATAAGGAAATTATTCTGGCCATGGGAGAAGGAATCCGCAGGGAGGATCAGGCACATCTGATTACCTTTCACCCGGGAGGAGGAGCCTGTTCTGCGGATTTTTTTGCTGGGACGGATCTTTTGGATTTTCACGGATGTCAGTCGGGCCATGGCCTGGAGGGATATGAGAGCTGGAAATATGTGGAACACATGAGGAGAGTACAGGAGATTCCCTGCATTGACCTGGAATCCCGCTATGAAGAATTTCCTGTCTGCTTCCGGACAGATTATGGGACAGTCTGGGATCATAGGGATATCAGGGCAAACGGTTACTGGAATCTGCTGCAGGGAGCCTGTGGATGTGTGTACGGCCATGATTCTGTCTGGAAATTTGTAAAAAAAAAAAGCGGACGGCACCCGAAAACATGGAGGGAAGCCCTGCATGCCTGCGGCGCTGAAACAATGAGACATATGGAAACGTTTCGGAAAAGCCGTCCGTATTTTGAGTTGATTCCGGAAGCAGGACTTGCAGAGGACTGTCTTTATGCGGGCCATCATATTGCAGCGGCCAGAGGAGAAAAGTATGGTATGTTTTACAGCCCCCAGGGGCAGGAATTTGTGGTACATACCAGATTACTTTCTTTGAGGCCTGTCCGCTGTATCTGGTTTGATCCGCGAAAAGGAGAATTCCTGAAAAGCAGAGTATATCCGCCGGGCGATCTGCTTCTGGTTCCGCCCCAAAGAGGAAAGGACTGGGCTGCGGTGCTGGATATTCTGGAAGAGTGACGGATACAGATTTATCCTACAGATCGGAAAGAGAAATCCTGTCGTACGCTCCCTTTTTCTTATCTTCCGGATGAGGCTCCAGGCCGATAATCGTAATATCTTTCTGATCCGGGCCGTAAACCCAATACGTCCTCATTGCGCTGCTGGTTTTATTTTCCAGATAAGACTGTCATATTTTCATTCCATAGCGTCTGGATAACGGTTCTTCTTTTTTATTTTTTCGGAACGATATTTCCCTTGAAGATCCAGCCACAGTTTCTGCATTTCAGGGATCCCCATTCGTATAATAGAATTCATCGATTATTTCCTTCGGAAATCTGATAAGTCAATCATTGGAGAAATATCGCCCCTTTTAAAGTTACTTACTGCCCGATCCATATCAGCCAGTGTCCTGGCTGATATGCTCTCTGGTACTGTCAATTCCCAAGGCTCCAGAATAATGTAGCCATTGCCATATTCTTTTACGTTATCTTTGCCGTATTTTCTTATTCCAAACGAAGAAATTCTATGCGCTGAAATGAGGGATAAAAAAGAAAAAGACAGCCCTGCGAAAATTCGTAATTTAACAGCAGGACTGTCCCTTTTGCAGCTTGTCTATAAGGAGAGACGTTACCATTGTTTGATAAAAAAATGATACCCGAAATCATTCCAGAAAATTTCTGTTTCTGAAGAATCAGCGATCTGAGGGAGAATCCGTATATGGATTTCCTTTTTTCCTTCCAGATAAGCTTCGGGGATAATATACTCATCCTCTAGCCAGCGTTTGCAGGGATTCCAGTCAGAATTATACCATTCCCCGGATCCTACTAATCTTTCGTCAGTATAAACTAGCGCTTTCTGGCGTCCTTTTCCCTGGTCACTGACCCGCCGGATGATTAGCCCTCTGCACAGATCCGGAAGAGTAATTCGAAAAGAGCGT
>DVON01000109.1 GCA_018713585.1 Candidatus Pullilachnospira stercoravium
TCAGGCAGAAGACAATCTGGGAAATCTCTATCTGCTGGCACGGAGAAGTACCAATTATAAGGAAAATGTGGAGCGAGCAGACATGATCTATGAACTGTATGATGGCCCTGCGCTGGAATATATGCCATCAGATTATCAGACAGAATGGAACTTGGAGGCAGATTCCCTGTCATTTGCCCTAATGCAGGAGGCAGATCAAAATGGGGATACAGAATATACGCTGCTTTCAGATCCGTTTGAGATTACACTGACAAACGAATGAGTAAATCACAGTCATACAGAAACCCCGGACAACCGCAAAACGGATTGTCCGGGGTTTTCTGCAAAAATTATTTCTGCATAATATGAATGGCAAATCCGCCGTACTCTCCGTCCAGATACACATTCTTGATGGTTCCGTCCTCATTGTAGGCTGCGGTTTCCATATTGAAGGTAAATCCCTTCTCTTTCAGCTCCTCCACAGCTGCGGTAAGATCCGGTGTCCGCATTGCGATGTGTCCGTTGGTTCCCAGGAAGGGGGATTTCATACACTCAAAATACGGTCCTCCGAACTCAGATTTCTGACCGTGGCGGGGCTCCAGGTTAAACATCATACTGAGAAGCTGTGCCAGTTTTTCAGCCTCTTCCGGGTTGGGAGTATTGATGCCAATATGCTCTAATTCAAATTTATTCTTCATACTTTCCTCACTTTCCGGCCGAATGGCCATAAAGGTATCCCTCTTGGGGTTCTCCGCCTTATTTTTAAAAGCGGGACGGCATCCGTTCCTTCGGTATTATTGCAGTGAAAACCATAAGGTGCGGCGGCCGTCCCGGGCAGTTGTCAAATCGCTTCTCGGGATTCCCGGATGATTAAACCGGGAACATAATCAGTGCTCCGGCCGTCAGCGCCAGCAGACGGATGAAGTACTGCGGAATCGTATATTTCCAGAACTGTTTAATATTGTATTTTCCAATACCCATACACATGGCGGGAAGTCCGTCGATGGGAAGGAAATGTCCGCACCATCCGGATACCACGATGGCACATGCCGCAGCGGTGGGATCCAGTCCCATGCTGGTGCAGGTGGCGATGGCCATGGGAGCGAACACATAAACCGTTCCGATGGTGGATCCTGTAAGAGTGGCCAGAACGCTGGTCAGGATACAGAATACGAAGATCAGGATGAACGGATTTACATTGTTGCCCAGTACGCCGGCAACGGTGGAGCCTACCAGGTCAGTCAGACCGGTGGAGCCCAGGGCATTGGCGATACCGATAACACCGGCGGACATCAGAATGATGGGAGCGCTGATGGAATCGCGGATTTCTGTGAAGTCCAGAACACCGATCACCAGAATTACTGCAACGGCCAGACCGGCGATGGCATAACCGGCATCACCGATGGTACCCTGCATAATCATACCGATAACGGCAATAACAAATACCAGGTATGTAACGTTCTGTTTCCATTTGGGCAGCTCGGAAGCTTTCAGCTCCGGAGCATTGCTGGAAGTTTCTCCGTCGGAAATCGGATGATCCGGCAGGAACTTGTACTGAATCAGGGCGTTGATCAGGAAGCCCATGGAAAGGAAGAAGTTCACAACTGCGAATTTCACAACGGAAACCTCATTGTTGGCTCCTGCGCTGGCCAGAACCGCGATTACGATACCATACTGCAGTGCGGTATTAAACGGAATCAGCGGATGGTTGGTAGCAATACCGGCCGGAAGGATGATCTTGGACGGCGGCAGCTTTTTGTTGTAGGGCAGGGTAGACAGCAGACCAAGTGTCAGCACATAGTAAGCTGTGGAACCGGTGCCGAACAGAGAGGCGGCAAGCATGGCGATCAGGATGATAACCACATAGGCCTTGAATCCCCCTCTTTCAGCCATATTGAACATAGCCTTCTTGAAGTAAATGATAAAATCGGTTTTCTGAAGCGCTGCGATGAGTGCCATGAACTCTGCCAGCATGACGATGGTAGAGTTGGAAAATCCGGCAAAAGCAGAAGCGATATCGCTGATGCCGAATACGACAAGCAGCAGACATGCCAGCAGAGGCGGCGCGCCAAACGGCAGCTTGTCCATCATGATCAGTACGATCATGAATACAGTGATTAATAAAGCAATAATCATCTGGGTTGTCATATTGTCTTCCTCCTGTTTCTATTTACCGCACTGCGTGCAACCACTGCAATTTGCACAAACCTGCACGGCATTATTTTGTATCCATTATATAAGATGCCATATCCATCCACAAGAAGCGAAAATCATCAATGTGTTACATTTAGAAACAAATCTTAAAAAAACATAAAAAAATTGTAAAAAATGTTCAATACTGAAACGTTTTTCGGGGAAATCCATGTCATCGAAAATTTGTCTGCAAAAAGTGTTCCGGTTATGGTCAGAATAACCATAACTGGAAAGCACGCTTTGCAGGCATTCCGATGCGATGAATGAAAAAAGCGGGGGAAAACCTCCCCCGCCTTCCAAAAATCCGTTTATGCCTGGCGTCCATTGGTCATGCGGATGGCATAATCAATGGCGTTGACAAGACTCAGCTCATTGCTGGTGCCTTTGCCGGCCAGAGCGAATCCGGTACCGTGATCCACACTGGTGCGGATAATGGGCAGTCCCAGCGTAACGTTGACGCCTTCCACTGCCTTCCACGCCTGTTTCTCCCGGTCATAGACAAAACCTACGGTTTTCAGGGGGATATGTCCCTGATCGTGGTACATACACACAACGATGTCGTACCATCCGCCCAGTGCTTCGGAGAAAACGCTGTCCGGCGGAATGGGGCCTACAGCCTGAATACCTTCAGCTTTGGCTGCCTCGATGGCAGGTTTGATTTCCTCAATTTCTTCTGTTCCGAAAAGGCCGTTCTCTCCACAGTGGGGATTCAGTCCTGCCACAGCTACTTTGGGATTCTCAATTCCCATATCCCGGCAGGCCCTGTCGGCGATTTCGATTACTTCAAGAACCCGGGCTTTCTTTACACGGTCACAGGCTTCCCGAAGGGAAACATGAGTGGAAACATGTACTACCCGCAGATCATGATGCGCCAGCATCATGGTGTATTTCTTGGTGTTGGTGTAAGTGGCGTAAATCTCCGTATGCCCGTCAAAGTGGGTATATCCGTCTGACTTTTCACCGTGATAATATTCCAGAGCCTTATTCATGGCTTCTTTGTTCAGCGCGTTGGTACAGGTGGCGTCCACCTCGCCTGCCATGGCCAGCTCGATGACCTTTTTCACACACTGGAACGCGGCATTTCCGCCTTCCACGCTGACCTGTCCGATGGGAAATGCTTTCACATCGGCGATCAGATCCATATGAAGCACATCGATGGTACCCGGGGTAAACACGGCGTCGCTCACCTTCTCACAGCGATGGACAGTGATATCGGAACGACCCACGAAACCGGCCGCCTGTTCAATCATTTTGGCGTCACCGACCACAATGGGACGGCAGCGGTCATAAATATCGGCATGAGCCAGCGCCTTGACGGTGATCTCAGGCCCGTTGCCCGCAGGATCGCCCATGGTGATGCCGACAATCGGCTTTTCGTTCATGATCGTACCTCCTTTTAGTTCATTCCTTTTGCTGCGTTCTCTTCCAGAACCTTCTTCAGAGCTTTGATACCCTCTTCCGGAACCTGATTGAAGGGTGCGCGGCAGGGACCAACCTCATAGCCCAGCAGACGAACTGCGGTCTTTACGATGGTGTTGGGGTTGCCGTATTTGAAGCAGTCACGGAAGCTCTGAATGCTGGCGTTGGCAGCCTTGGCCTCCTCGATCTTACCTTCCATGAACAGGTTGTAGATGGAAGCCATGGTGTGAGGATAAACATTGGCGCAGCCTGCGATTCCTCCGGTTCCGCCTGCCAGCAGAGTCCAGATGATCAGCTGGTCGTTTCCGGACAGCGTGTAGAATTTGCCGTTGGTTTTCTTGTTTCCTGCGTTGATATAGTTCAGGATGTTGGTGAAGTTTCCGCTGGAATCCTTCACACCAACGATGTTTTCAATCTGTGCCAGACGTCCCACAGTGGCCGGAGCCAGTGCGTTTCCGGTACGGGCGGGAATGTTGTACAGAACGATCGGCATATCCACAGCCTCAGCTACGGTTTTGTAATGAACATACAGCTCTTCCTGGCTTGCTGCCGCGAAGCTGGGAGTGATGATGGAGAGAACGTCTGCGCCGGCAGCCTCTGCCATCTTGCTCTGCTCGATGGTCTCTTTGGTGGAAATGCATCCGGTTCCTGCGTAAACGGGAACACGGCCGTTACACTGATCGATAACGGTTTCCAGTACCAGCTGTTTCTCCTTTGCGGTAAGGATGTAGCCCTCTCCGTTGGTTCCGAAGGGGAACAGAGCGTGTACTCCGCCCTCGATCATACGATCAACCTGACGGCGCAGCTCAGCAACGTTGACGCTCTCGTCCTCGTTCATGGGAGTGATAATCGGCGGGATAATACCTTTCAGTTCAATAGCTTTCATGAGATACATACCTCCTGTATTGATAATTTATTTTTGCCGCGGGGGAAATCAGACTCCCCCTGCGGTCAAATTCTGTGCGTCAGCCGGGATAGTTTCTGTAAAAATCCCGGGAGTATCTGCAACAGCGAAGCGTTTGCAGATTACAGTACTTCTTTGTAGAGCGCGCGGGCATCCTCCGGAGTAACCAGGCGCGGGTTGTTTACCAGCAGACGCTGTACCTGCATACCGGCCTCCACCAGGCTGTCCAGATCGCTTTCCGGAACACCAAACTCTTTCAGACTGGTGGGGATATCCAGATGTTTCACGATCTCTTCCAGACGGTTGATGATCCAGGCGGATTTTTCCGCAACTGTGGTGCAGGTTTTCACCTCGTCATGGCAGCAGCGGTCGTAGGCCGCGGCCAGACGATCCTGGCAGGCAGACTCGTTGAAACGCATAACGGGAGCCAGCAGGATGGCGTTGGAAACACCGTGAGCGATGTGGTATTTTCCGCCCAGAGGATAGCTGAGGGCGTGTACCGCGGTGGTTCCGCTGGCAGTGATGGCCAGTCCGCCGTAGTATGCGGCGATCTGCATCCGGTTTTTCTCCGTCATGGCCTCGGGATCATCGCAGGCTTTCTCAATATTGTTGAGGATCAGGTCCAGACCTTCCAGGGCATACAGGTCACTGAAGGGATTGGCCTTGTTGCTGGTGAAGCATTCGATGCAGTGAGCCAGCGCGTCAACACCGGTGGAAGCGGCGATCTTGCGGGGCAGGTTCTTGATCATGCGGGCATCCAGGATTACATAATCGGCGATCATGTTCTCGTTTACGATACCAACCTTCAGTTCCTGCTCGGGAACGGCTACGATGGCATTGGGGGTCACCTCAGCGCCGGTTCCGGCGGTGGTGGGAATCAGGATAATGGGTACGCATTTTTTCGCGCGGCCCGGATCATCCAGCAGTTCCTTTACGCCGTACTCATCGGTAACCAGTACGCTGGCCAGCTTGGCCGCGTCCATAACACTTCCGCCTCCGCAGGCAACGATCATATCCGCGCCGCTCTCCTTGAACTGATCCACCAGCTTCTGAACGGCCATATAACTGGGCTCGGCGGGAAGATCATCCAGCACATAATACTCGGCTCCGGCGGCCTTTACGGCGTCCTCCGGCAGAGCAAACAGGCCTGCGCCTTCGATTCCCTTATCGGTAAACATGGCCACACGTTTTACACCATTGGTTTTCAGAATCGTGGTAATGTTGTCCATGGCGTTCTCTCCGCCGTAAACAGCGTGGGGCATTTTCAGGTTATAGGTGGTAAGCATAATAAAAAAACCTCCTTTGATAATGTCGCTTGTATGTTTCCCTCCCCGGGCATACCGTTTCGGAAGCCCGGGGAGAAACAAT
>DVON01000110.1 GCA_018713585.1 Candidatus Pullilachnospira stercoravium
CAGACGAAACTGGGCGCTCCCACCGACTTTGAGGTAACGGTTCGGAACCTGAAGATTTCCGCGGGCGCAGGCTTTATCGTAGCGCTGACCGGCGAGATCATGACGATGCCCGGACTGCCGAAGGTACCGGCCGCAGAGAAGATCGACGTGGACGAAAACGGAAAGATCACCGGTCTGTTCTAATTACTGCCGCATGATAAATGAGCTCCCCGCCCGGCATTTCTGCCGGACGAAGCCCATAGAAAAAGGAGAAAACCCCTCGCTTTCGCGTTGGGTTTTCTCCTTTTTCTATGCCAGCTTCACAATGCAGTACGTGCGGCCAGGCTTACTGCCTTCCTGTCAGTGAATTTTCACCACAGCCTTCACAATATCCGCTTTGTTCTTCACACTGGAATCCATAGCGTTCTGAATATCATCCAGTTCAAACACATTGGTGACAATTCCCTTCAGATTCACTTTGCCCTGGGCCACCGCCTCGATGGCCAGAGGATAAATATGGCGGTAGCGGAAAATGGTTTTGAAGGTCAGCTCCTTATCCAGCGCCTTGCTCATGGGAAGGGTCATCTCACCGGATTTGCTGTAGCCCACCAGCACAATATTGGAACCCTTCTTCACCACATCGATGGCCTGACGGGTGGTAATTTCGGTTCCCGCAGTCTCAATGGCCAGATCGCAGCCGGCGCCCTCCGTCAGCTGGCGAATCCTGGCAGCCACATCCTCCTTTGCCCCGTTAATCACTGCCGTGGCCCCCAGTTCCATGGCCTTCTCCAGACGTTTCTCCATGATATCCACCACATAAACATTGGATACGCCCCGGGCTTTCAGCGCCATCATGCTCACCAGACCGATACAGCCGGCGCCGAATACCACCGCCTTCTGTCCCGCGTGGGCGTCACCCTGGATGGCCGCGTGAAATCCCACCGCCAGCGGCTCGATCAGCGCGCCTTCCATGGTGCTTACATTGTCGGGAAGCTTAAAGCACAGGTCCGCCTCATGGGCCACATACTCCTGAAACACACCGTCCACCGGCGGGGTCGCGAAGAAAATCACATCCGGGCAGAGATTGTATCTTCCGGTCTTGCAGAACTCACAGTGACCGCAGGTTTTTCCCGGCTCCAGCGCCACCCGGTCTCCCACCTTCAGGTGCTTTACATCCTTTCCTACTTCCACCACAACGCCGCCGGGCTCATGGCCCAGAACGAAGGGAGGCTCCACCACCTTGTCTCCGATGGCACCCGTCTCATAATAGTGCATATCGGAGCCGCAGATCCCCACATAATCCAGTTTTACCAGCACTTCATCATCCTTCGGCTGCGGAATGGGGCGCTCCTCAAAGCCCATCTTTCCGATCCCCAGCATCACTGCCACTTTCATGGTTCCTTCCATGTCCGTACCTCCCAAAACTTTTATAAAGTATTTTATCTAAGTTGTATTATCCCACGTTTTCCCTTCTCTGTCAACGGCTCTTCAGAAATTTTCCCAGAAATCCTCCATCAGCTGCCGGGCAGCCCCCATGGCAGCCGCCTCCTTTCCCCGTTTTCCAAACCGCAGATAGGCGGCGTCCTGGTCAAACCGGTTCCAACGTGCCATAACTTCGGCCAGCTGTTCCCTGTACTCCTCCAGGCAGCTCCCCAGATAGCCCCCCAGCACAATGTCGCAGTCATAAGCCATGCGCAGATTGGTGACCGCCAGCGCCAGATAATACAGATATTCGTCCCATGCCCCGGCCGCCTGGGGATCCCCATCCGCAAGACGCGCAAAAAAATCCTCCGGCTGATCGGCATCCGTGCCGCACAACGCCCGTACCGAACAGTAGGCGTCCATGCACCCTGCCTTGCCGCAGTAGCAGGTTTTCCCTTCCGGAACCAGCACCATGTGCCCGAACTCTCCCGCGCGGAAATGGTCACCCATGCAGATGGAACCATCCCGGTACACAGCGCCGCCCACCGTATTGCTGAGGGACAGATAGACGGCATCCCGCGTCTCCCCGTGCAGTTCTCCGTACGCCGCGCTGTTGGCGTCATTCCAGAAATGTAGCGGATATCCGATTCTGGCAGCTGCCGGCGCCAGATCTACCTGCTCCATGTGCAGGACATGGGAGCGGAGAATCATCTGCCTGCTCTGATCTACAATACAGGGAAGCGAGATTCCCACCCCCAGAAGTCTCTCTTTCTCCACCTTCTCTTCTCTCAGAAGGGCGTCAATCTCACCGGCCAGCCCGTCCCAGTAAGCGCCCTCCCCGGAAAAGGGCCTGCGGATTCGCCGCCACGCCTGCTTCTCCCCTCTGCCATCGATCAGCAGAAGACTCTGATGATTCTCCGTGATATCCGCTCCCACCGCGTACTGCAGATTGCGGCATATGGAAATCCGCTTTGCCTTTCGCCCTCCGGTGGACTGGTACTCCCCGGCCTCCTGGGCGATTCCTTCCTCCACCAGCGTCCGCACACACTGCAGAACCGTCGGCATGCTGATTCCCAGTTCCCTGCTGATCTCCTGTTTTGATGTGACCCCCTGATGATAAATATAGGACGCGATTCGTTCTCTGCTGCCTTTTCTGTGCATCTTGATCCTTTCTGCGGCGGCATTTTCCCCGAAAGGACTGCCGCCCCTTCCGCTTTCTCTTTTCTACTATCATACACCCAAAAACACTCTGGGGCCAGAGTCAAAAACAGGCAGACTGCCGGAAAAGATGCAGAAAAAAGAAACCAAATGTCAGTACTCCGGTTGCAGGAAATACCTTTTTTCGCTATAATTTAGACAGAACTTTTACATATACAGGAGGTTATCCATGAAGAACTTTTATACAACCTTCATCCGTCCGCATCAGCGTCTTCTGTTCACCGGACTGCTGGTGCTTTTCACTGTGGCAAGAGTGCTTCTGTTTCTGCGGATACCGTTAAGCGGTCTGGCGGACGCCGGAAGCGATGACTGGAATCTGCTGCAGCATGCCTGGCAGCTGGAACAGGGCGGATGGCTGGGGCCCTATGATGATTACACACTGTCTCTGGGAATTGCCTATCCTGTCTTCGTGACGATCTGCAATACCCTCTGCATCCCCGTAATGCTGGCGGTGGCTGCCATTTATATCGGAAGCATCCTCTGCTTCCTCGCCGTATGGAAACCGTTGTTTCCTTCCCGGCTTCTGAGGGGAATTCTCTATCTGTTCCTGCTGTACTCTCCGGTAATGTTCACGGAAGCCACCGCCCAGCGGGCCTGGGACCAGACGCTGGTACCCTCTCTGGTATTGCTGATGCTGGCGCTGTCCATGGGGCTGTACCGGAACCGCAAGAAAAAAATAGTGCCGTGGGCCGTGGGGCTCGGCGTGGTGTTTGCCTGCTTCTGGTTCCTGCGGGACAACGGCTGGTGGGCGCTGCCTCTTCTTCTGGTATTCCTGCTCTGTACAGCGCTGACACTTTTCCGGGAAAAAACCACCCGTGCAGGACTCCGGTGTGCTTTTCTCGCCCTTCCCCTGGTGATTACGCTGGTGGCCGGACTGGGAATCTCCCTGCTGAATCAGCACTATTACCAGCGGTTCGCCGCCTTTGTCCAGGCGGATACGGATTCTGAAATCACGCCTCCCACCGCCGGCCAGGCTCTGCGTGAAACTCTGATCACCACTCTCGGTCTTGCCTCCGGGCAGAACGCCTGGACTGATGCCTACACCGGCCACGGAGACACGGATCAGCTCCGTTTCATGGAAAGCATGACAGGAAACTCCGTAATCTATCCGAATCCGGAGCCTCTGACTGTCACCGGCTGGGCTTTCCCCACCGACGAACAGGATAACCTGGAAGTGGCTGTCACGGACAAAAACGGCGCTCCCATCGCCTATGCCACCTACGAAAACAGCGAGGATGTATTTATGGCTTATCCGGAATATCCTGCTTCCCGGGTCTGCCGCTTTACAGTCACCGCCCCGGTAACCACCATGGAGGATTACTATCTGACCATCTTCCTCAACGGAGAAGCTGAGGACAGCTATCCGCTGGCTTACCAGGCGGTGGAAGAATGGAACTACTATCTGTATGTGGAAGACGCGAAGATGCTTCTGGATCCGGTACAGTATACCTCGGAAAATGCCATCTTTGCCGGACAGGCCTTCATCTTCCTGTACCGTATCGCCGTGATCCCGCTGGCAGTTCTGGCTGTGGCCGGATTTATCCTTCTGGCTGTGCGGTCTCTTGGAAAATCCCACGCTCCCGGCTCCGGAAAGCAGGTGCTTTTCCTGACCGGCTGCGGCGTCACCATCCTTCTGGGAATCTTCCTGGCCTGCCTGGAATATACCGGCACCGGAAGAAATCCCTCCGATTTCTGTTCCGGCCCCTGGATTCTCATGCAGGTATTTCTGATCTGCAGCATCTGCTGGGGCGCGGCCCTTCTTCCCCGGAAGCGCCGCAAAAAGGTGTCCGCAAAAACAAAAGACGCTGCCCGCAGAGGATGATTTACCCCTGCATAGCGCAGATATGGTATCAGTCTTACGATGAGTCAGCCAACGGATTCTGCAAGGGATTACATGGTGCAGACTCCATGGCCAGAAAAAGAAATGAGGGCCGGAAGCACTTTCGCTTCCGGCCCTCTCTTTTTCTGGCCTTTTCTCCGCTATTTCACGCTGTCCACAAATCTCAGGAACGCCTGGCGGCCTTCCTCCGTGCATTTATACACGCCGGCATGCTCCAGTACCTTCATGAACACGATACCGATCTCTTTTTTCAGGATCTCCTCCACATTATCCGCAGTGAAGGTATACGTCTTCTTCAGCTCGTCCACCCAGTCCGCATGCTTGGCCAGCGCCTCGTCCTTTCTCAGATCCTCCCCGGCCACAATCGCCCGGCACAGGCCTTCGATCTCGCCTTTCAGGCGGGCCGGCAGCACTGCCAGTCCCATCACCTCAATCAGGCCGATGTTCTCCTTCTTGATGTGATGCAGCTCCGCATGGGGATGATACACGCCCAGAGGATGCTGCTCGGTGGTGATATTGTTTCGCAGCACCAGATCCAGTTCATACTGATCGCCCCGCTTTCTGGCAATGGGCGTGATGGTGTTGTGGGGTTCTCCGTCCGTCTCGGCAAAGATAAAGGCCGCCTCATCGGTATAGCCTCTCCAGGCAGCAAGGACCTTGTCTGCCAGCTCGATGAGCCGCTCCGTATCCGGACCGCTGATGCGGATCACCGACATGGGCCATTTCACGATTCCCGCCTTCACATCCTCAAAGCCGGCGAAGGAAATCTCCCGTTCCACCGGAGCCTTTGCCATGGCAAACTCATAATGGCCGCCCTGGAAATGGTCATGGCTTAAGATGGAACCTCCCACAATGGGAAGATCCGCGTTGGATCCCACGAAATAGTGGGGGAACTGTTTTACAAAATCAAACAGCTTGGCAAAAGTAGCCCGCTCAATTTTCATGGGCACATGCTGAGAGTTAAATACGATGCAGTGCTCATTGTAATACACATAAGGAGAATACTGGAAACCCCAGGGACTGCCGTTGATGGTCACAGGAATAATCCGGTGATTCTCCCGGGCCGGGTGATCCAGTCTTCCGGCATAGCCTTCATTTTCCATGCACAGCTGACATTTGGGATATGCCGTCTGCTTTGCAAGCTTGGCCGCTGCGATGGCTTTGGGATCCTTCTCCGGTTTGGACAGGTTGATAGTGATGTCCAGATCCCCGTACTGAGTGGGCGCCACCCACTTCATATCCTTGCGGATCCGGTATCTGCGGATATAATCGGTATCCTGGCTGAATTTGTAGTAGGCGTCGGTGGCCTTCACCGGATCCTCCCGGTAATCCTGCCAGAATTTTTCAATCACATGGGCGGGGCGGTCCACCAGAAGTCCCATCACCTTTGTGTCAAACAGATCCCGGTATCCAATGGAATTTTCCTCCATCAGGCCATTCTCGTAGGCATAGTCACAGATATCGGAAAGAATGTCTTCCAGCTGATCCACCACGGACTTGTCCTCCCCGTCAAACTCCATCACCTGTGCCAGAGCCTCGTCGCTGATGGCGTCAATTTTCAGGAGCTCCAGAATATGGTTTACCATATAACGCCTGTCCTCCCGGGCAATCAGACCGGTGGCCAGTCCGTACTGCATCAGTTTCACAATACTCTTCTCAATCATACTTATCCCTTCCTTTCCTACTTCTCTTTCTTCAGGATTACCGTCTCCCATTTTCCGATGGTGCCGTCATAAGAGCCGTACCATACCGGATATTCCTCCACCGGAAGGCTGATCTCCACCGGCTTCCGGTTAAAATTCTGCACGATCAGATATACTGCCTGACCGGATTCTCTGGTGGTAATATCCACGCCGCAGGGGATATGGGTCACCGCCCGTTTCACACCCGCCTCAGCAGTCACCTTCCGGAACAGCTCGTTGTAGAATTCCTGCTCAAAATCCGCGCAGATATAGTACGCTCTTCCCTTTCCGAACCGGTTGCAGGTCAGCGCCGGCATTCCTTCATAGAAATCTTCCCCATAGGTCATCAGTACCTCCGCAGTGGAAGCTTTCACCAGGTCGCAGAGATTCGTGCAGCGGTAGGATTCGGTCATATGCAGATGGTTGCCCTGACAGGGAACACCCACATTGCTCTCGCCGTCATACAGCGCGTCGATCTCGGTGCTGCGCAGTCCCATCACATCCATGAGCCCGGCGGGAGTTCCGCCCAGGAAGCACAGATCCGTCTCGTCCACGATGCCGGACCAGTAGGTCAGCACAAAGGTTCCTCCTTTTTCCACAAAAGCTCTCACCTTCTGCTCAAATCCCGCCCGGAACATATACAGCATGGGGGCCGCCACCACCTGGTAGCCGTCCAGCTCCTGCTCCATATCGATCATATCCACATCCAGGCCCAAACGCCGGAACGCGTAATAAGATTTCTCCACCGTTTCCTTATAGTGCATACCGGCATTTCTCGGTCCCTGGGCATCCTCCAGCGCCCAGCGGCTTTCCCAGTCAAAGACCACCGCCACCTTCGCCGGCGTATGGGAACCGGTCATCTCCTGCAGCTTCTCCAGCGTCTCGCCCACCTGGGTCACCTCGCCAAAGGTTCTGGTGTCGTCTCCGCCATAATGGTCGATCACTGCTCCATGGAACTTCTCGCTGGAACCTCTGCTTTTGCGCAGCTGGAAATACTGGATACTGTCGGATCCATGGGCAATGGCCTGCATGGAAGCGGCATGCAACATTCCCGGACGTTTCAGCTTACTCACCGGCTGCCAGTTGGTGGCTCCCGGACAGCACTCCATCAGCAGGAACGGCCGTTTCTGGATGCTCCTCATGATATCATGCTGCATTCCATCGTCCATGGCAGTCAGGTACTCTTCCTTCTTATGCCACTGGGGATAATTATCCCACGATACAATATCTATAATATCCGCAAATTTGTGATAATTCAACCCCTGGAAATCATACATCATATTGATGGTGGTGGGTTTGTCGGAGCCGCCATCCCGAATGGCCTGAATTTCATGCTTCACAAAATCCACCGTCCGGTCGGTGACAAACCGTTTCCAGTCCAGATTCAGTCCATGCACCGCCATCTCGCCCCGGGGCGACGGGCTTTCAATCTGGTCGAAACTGTTGTAGGTATGGCTCCAGAAGGTGGTGGCCCAGGCCTTGTTGAGCCGGTCAATGGTCTGGTATTTTTCTTTCAGCCATTCCCGGAACGCCTCCTGGCACAGCGGACAGTGGCATTCGCCCCCGTACTCATTGGACAAATGCCAGGCAATTACGCCTGGATGATTTCCGAACTTTTCTGCCAGTTTTTTATTGATGATCCGTACTTTTTCCCGATATACCGGGGAGGTATAGCAATGATTGTGCCGTGCCCCGAACAGGTTTCGGGTACGGTCCGGCGCTACCCGCAGCACCTCCGGATACTTGTCCGCCATCCATTTGGGACGGGCGCCGGAAGGTGTTGCCAGCATGGTGGAAATACCGTTTTCATACAGACGGTCAATGATTTTTTCCATCCAGTCAAAATCAAATACGCCTTCTTCCGGCTCCAGCTTCGCCCAGGCGAAAATTCCCAGGGACACCTCGTTGATCTTTGCCTTTTTGAAATACTCGATATCCTTCTCAAGAATCTCCGGCATATCCAGCCACTGTTCCGGATTGTAATCACCGCCGTGGATCATTTTTCCAAAATTTACTTCCTGTCTCATCTTCTTCCTCCGTCTGATACAAAAATAGCCGCGTTTCACGAACGCCCTGCTTTCATGAAGTATTAAAACGCCGCATCGGACACCAGTGCTGGCGTCCCGGTGCGGCGTCCTCGTTGTACTGTCATTCAGTTTTGCTTAAATCCCGTATGCAGCTTCCAAAGGAAACTTCCTGTCAGGTCAGATTCCCCGGAAACGGAAGGTGAACTCCATGGGTTTGGAGACATCCAGCAGATATTCCGGATGGGTTTTTGCTCCCCAGCTGTCATCCCCGGCAACACCCATCTGCTGCGCAGCCACCCGCACTACCGTATAATGTACCTGCGGAAGTTCAAACTCAT
>DVON01000111.1 GCA_018713585.1 Candidatus Pullilachnospira stercoravium
GGTGTATTCCTGCCGGTTTTCCTCCTTGATCCGCTTTGCTCCGTTGCAGGATTCCAGATGAAACTTCCCGGAATTGGTATTCACGATATAGGTCTGCACTTCTTCCCCATTATCTCCCGATCCGCTGTCCCCGGAGGTCCCAGCCGGATTCTCCTGCGCATCCTGCGTACTTTCCGCATCTGCGGCATTGCCGCTTTCCTGCCGGCTGTCTCCTGTGGCATAGTCAATCTCAATTCCCGGCTGCACATTGTACACAAATACATTATAGGAGACACTCTCTCCCGCATCCTCCACGGACTCCGCCTCCATCTGCACTCCGGAGGCCACCAGGTTATCGCCCTCATATACCGGAGTCACCCGGTACATCACATGGCCGTCCGTCTCTTCCACGTAATCGGCCACCTCATTCTCAAAAGGCAGCATCCCCTCCACGTTCATATACCGGGTTCCGGTTATCAGATTCTCCTCATTGGCATTTTCCGCCGTCAGCTGATAGCCGATCAGATGGCAGCGGTTGTAGAGAGAGCCGCCCTCCACATTTTCATACCGGACACTGTGCCATCCCGTAGGCTTTACCTGGCTGATATCTCCCCTCTCCTCCTGGGGCATCAGATCCTGACCCACACAGGCCACCGCCGTACCGCAGCGGCCCAGCTCGTCCAGCTGGCTGTATTCTTCAAAGGACGCTTCCGTCAGTTCCTCCTCTGTGAAACCCGGCTCGTTGCCGTCAAGCTCCACATATGGCTCCCCGCTGTAAGCAGGAACCTCCTCCTGATCCACAATGATTACGGAATCAGTCTTGCTGCCCTCAGATTCCGCCGTTGTCTGCGCGGTATTGCTCCATCCCGCAGATTCCCGTCCACTGTCCGCCGCCTGCGGCAGCCCGCATCCCCCGGCAGCCAGCAGCAATGCCAGGGCAAGGCCCAGCGTCTGTCTCCATCTCTTCATACTCGGTCACTCCCCTTTGCTGTAAAATATAAATCCCCCATGATTATATCCGCAGATTTCTCATTTTTCAACCGGAAGGCCGTATCCCGCCGCCCGGTCAACTGGAAACCCCCTTTACATCCCGGCCGCTGCCCATACTGCCGTCCAGCAAATCCCCATACCTTCGCAATCTTTCCATCTGGGTTTCATCCGGTTCAGGCACCTCCCAGATTCTTACGCCGGTGCTGCACACCAGTTCATCCAGCGATTTTTTCAGAAGATACGAAAGAGAAACCATATGATCCAGGGAAGGCAGGGTTTTGCCCGCGAACCAGTTATAGACAGACTGAAAGGAACCGATTCCCAGCGAAATCCGGACATCCCGGACCGTCAGTCCCTGAAGGGAGCAGGTCTCCCGGATTGTCTGTCCCGTCATCCGCATATCCAGCAGCGGAAACTGATAATAATCCATGGATCTCCTCCTTCCAATCCCCTTCTTTCCCCGGGGCCGCCGTATCCTGGCGGCCCCGGAGCAATCCTTAAAACCACACCTTCTTTCTCAGTATAACGCAAAAAGATAATGTTGTCATTAAATTTGCAATTATTTTATTATAATTTGCTACCTCTTCATACTACTTTCCACCATCGTATCTGATCATTCTCTCAAAGGCCTATTGCCCCCAACGCGGTATAACTCAAAAAAGGCAAAAGCTCCCACCCATCTGCTGCAAGCAATGGAAATCTTGCTCTGCAGTTTCGTTGACCTAAACACCGGAAATCCCTCTCCGCAAACCTCCCATTTCCATGAACAAGAGGAAACTCACTTTGCAGATTTCCCCTTGCCATAAAAAGTCCGCTGCGCAAATTTTTCCTTATCATAAACCAAAAACCGGAAGAGCCTCACAAACCATGTGTGATATCTCTTCCGGTTTCCCTTTCACTCAAGCCCAAAAGCACCGCGCCTCCGCCAAATCTGACGCGCCCGCAATACTCTCCGGCCCTGTAACTTTATTAAAATATCAGAATTCAATCTCAGAAATTTTCACCGGGCGGTGCTCCTCAACGGATTTCTTTGCCGCCAGACCCATCAGTACCGGCTTCAGTCCGTCTTCCACACCCACCGGCGTGTCTGTGTCATTCTCAATGGCATCCACAAACTGACGGATTTCCTCCGCATATGCTGCCATATATCTCTCCAGGAAGAAGAACAGCGGCTTCTCACCGGTCACGCCATCCGCATTGCTGATCACTGCGTTGGACTGGCTGTCGTTGGCATTGGCCACCATTCCCTTGGAACCGAATACCTCTGCTCTCTGATCGTATCCGTAAACAGCCTTTCTAGAGTTGTCGATCACAGCAATGGCGCCGTTTTCCATTTTCAGGGTAATCACTGCGGTGTCCACATCTCCGGCTTCTCCGATGGCGGGATCTACCAGAACCGCGGACTGTACATACACTTCCTCCGCGTCGCATCCTGCCAGGAAGCGTACCATATCGAAATCATGGATGGTCATATCCAGGAACATACCGCCGGATACTGCCACATATTCTGCTGAAGGGGGCTCCGGATCTCTGGATGTGATCTTGATAATATGGGGATCGCCCACTTTTCCGGCCACTACCGCATCCTTCACAGCGCGGAAGTTGTGGTCAAATCTCCGGTTGAATCCCACCTGATATTTTGTTTTCTTTCCTTCCAGGGCTTTCATGACTTCTTTGATCTTCTCCACATCGTGATCGATGGGTTTCTCACAGAATACATGCTTTCCTGCCTGGATAGCCTCGATGGAAATGGGGGAGTGGGTGTCCGTGGAGGAGCAGATCAGCACTGCGTCGATCTCCGGATCCGCCAGAATCTCCTTGTAATCCTTTGTGGTGTTGGGAATTCCCAGTCCTGCCGCCCACTTTTCCGTCTGCTCATTCATAAAGGGATCCGCGATGGTTTTCACTGTCGCGTTTTTCACATAATTGGAAATACTTTCCGCGTGAACTTTGCCGATGCGGCCTGCTCCGATAATGCCAATGGTTACCATGATAGTTCTCCTTTCATTATTCCCGGCTGTATAGCCATGGAGGTATCTTTGAATTTTACTCATCCTCCCCTTTGATGGGGAAAATCTCCTGTTTTTGGCTGTAAAGATTATAACACTTTATCATAAGTTCATCAATAGTTTTCCATGTTTTTCAAAAATTCCCCACCGCCAGCCAGGCACAGCCTCCACCCCTCGCGTCCGCCGCCTTTTTCAGTTTCCATTCTGCCAGCCGATCTGCTGTTCCGTAACCAGAGGGAATTTTCTCAGCGCCGTCCCCGCCAGATCCTCCCGTTCCATGGAAACCGCCTGAATCTGGCTGTTATCGTAGGTTTTGTAGTAATAAATTCCCCGATCCGTATTTACGCAGCAGGAATAAGTGGTAATGTCAGGCATCCCCTCCGGCGTAATCACAGATCCCCGGACCATGGCCACGCCATCCAGGATGTGGAAAAACTGCGACACCGACGCCAGCTCTTCCTCCGGCGCCTGGGAATTCCATTTGAGAAATGCCGCCTTCACGAAACGGGAAGCAGGTGAAAAATCCCCCGGCAGTCCCACAGCCCCCAGCCCCTGCCCGAAAGGCTGCAGCTTCATTTTCTCCGCGATCCCCCCTTTCGGAAATTCCGCCTGCAAGTTTACATAATTTCCCATGTGGACCAGATAATAGGGAAACGGCGGATTGTTGGTGAGTACGCCAAAGGGATTTTCATAGAGATGCACGCCCGTCTGATCGGCCTCCAGCACCAGACTGCCGTTCCGATCCGCAATCATCCAGTGAAGCGGCGCCAACGGCAGCTTCTCAGAAAAAGGAATATCCAGAAGGCTCACCGTCTCCAGAAGTTTCCGGGCCTCTTCAGTATCGGCACACTGCCCCAGCACCCAGGGGATCAGCTCATACGGCGTCACATTTCTCTTCCCCGGCTGCTCCGGAACGTAACAGGCATTTCCCGGGAAATTCAGCCCGGCCATTCCCAGCCCCTTCTCATTGACCGCCTCCGCGTACAGCGGGTACCCCTCCGCCACGGAAGCCATGCCGATCATGGCATAATGGCTGGCCAGCTGCGGCTCCCGGCGGAATCTGAAAACATAATTCCGCGGAGTAATCACCACCTGCTCGCCAAAATGATATTCCAGATCCATATTTCTCCCAAAATAAAAATCTCCATTTTCACAGGTAATACATGTACACATGGAAATCCCTCCATTTTTCCTTCCGCGATTTCGCAGAAATTGCTCTGCACGCAGGTATAATAATTGTGTTCACTGTTATTATTGTACCACACCCTTCATCTGTAATACAGGGGCGGTTTTCGCCATAACACAGGCCGGGAACTTTTATGCCCCGGCCCGCTCCTTCCTCAGTCTTTCCTTCAGTCCTTCCAGGAAATCCAGTTCCTGAGCGGAATACTCCCGGAGATCCTCTTCTTCGATCCTGAAATCCTCTCCAAAATCAAACGCTGTCCGCAGCACTTCCTCAAACGTGTATCCTCTCGTTTTGATTCCGCAACAGTGGAAATGATAGACCAGTCCTTTCCCACAGTATTCCGAGAGAATAAAATGAGCATCCCCTTTCTCCATGGTTTTCTCTCCTGTAAAAAGATTCGTTTCAGGAAGGATCCATGTTCCGTTCTCCAGTTCCACTGGTCCTCTGCGCTTCCCATACCGCTCCCACAGATATGCCCGGTCCTCTCTGAACTCCCGGTTATTCTTCCGCAGCTGTGCAAGGGGAACCGGCCGGTAATGATTCACCATACATCCGGCATTCAGCGCCCTTTCTTCATTCTGCAGGAAATAATCATAGCCCCCGTTCCTTCTGTTATGAACATGGCCATGTATATGCCAGGCTCCCCGAAAATACTGGTTCCACTGAACCAGCGGGTAATGACACAGCACCACCGTCTCATCCGCATCCCGGATTTCCATGATTTGTCCCACTGAAACAAATTCCGCTCTCACCTGCGGATCTTCCGCTATGTTCCTGTCATGATGTCCCACCACCAGATGTTTCCGCCCGTTAAGCCGTCCAAGATACTCCATGGCATGCCGGGGCGCTCCGATACAGAAATCTCCCACAATATACACATCATCATCCGGACGCACAGATTCATTCCACCGGGAAATCATACACCGGTCCATTTCCTCTCTGCTGCCAAAGGGCCGCCCGTCCATCCGGATTACCTCTTCATGGCCAAAATGCAGATCAGCAATATAATAGTTCAAACATCACACCTCCCTTATCCGACCCTTCCCATTTTCCGCCCATATCGGGCCAGCCTGCCATTCAGTATAGCAGTGTCCCTCTATATTTCCGTTTCTCCGCCTGCGCGGGCTTTCCTTTGTCATGAATAAAACAAAAAGCTACAGGTTCTTTCGTCCACCTGTAACTTTTCGCTTTACCTTTCTATTCATTCGCAGCTGTAGCTGCCTTTCTTTGTTCTCTTTACACGGTACAATGCCTTGTCCGCCCGTTCCAGTGCCAGTTCCATGGAATCCCCCTCTCTGACTTCGGTAATTCCCATGGATATAGTGGGCCACAGATCTCCCATATCCTCCAGCGCGCCCTCATGAATCATTCTCAGAATCCGCCGCGCCAGACCTTCAGCGCTGTCCTGCCCGTTCAGATCCCCGCATAGCAGAAGAAATTCATCTCCGCCCATCCGGCAGACCACATCATGGTTTCTCACAGAAGCATGAAGAATATCCACGATCTTTTTCAACACCCGGTTTCCCGCCATATGGCCGAGAGTGTCATTTATCTTTTTAAACTCATCCAGATCCAGCAAGAATATCCAGCTGTTTTCCCTCCCCCGGGATTCCCATATCCGGCGGAAAGCCCGGTAGTTATATGCCCCTGTCAGGCTGTCTCTCTGGGCCAGTTCTGTCATCTTATCGGCAATATCCTGCACTTCCTGTACACGTTTCAGAAGCGCTTTGGGATAATATTCTCCTTCCATCTGATCCCGGTAAGGTATCGACTGATGAATATGGACAACTTTCCAGGCGCCCTCTTTTTTCCGGAACAAAACAGAAAATCTGCTGTCCATATCGATAATCTGATCCTTGCTTTCGCTCTCCCACCAGATATAGATACCTCCGTAAACCAGCACGGAGTCCGTTCCGGCCTTCAGTTCTTCACACCAGAAATCCCGGAAACGAAAGGCGATGTCCTTCCGTTCCATCATCTCACCGCGCAGCGCAGGGAGGAAATTATCCCGTCCTATATAATATTCATGTGCCCCGGTGCCGACAATCACACAATCGGGATCTATCGCTTCCAGAGCCTGCCTGACCTCCTCTTCTTTGCCGGTAAGATAAGTATACCAGAGCTTTTCTGTCCATTTGCGAAAATCCATACCGCAGTCACTCCATTCCCTTCTTTAGAATTTGCTGTACTCCGTCCGCTTACCCTGATGTTCTTCTACCAGCAACCATATTATAAATGGCAATACCCAAAGCCGCAAGTATTTTATCCTTTTCTTTTGCTGTTTATCCCCGGTATTTTCTTTTTATACCATATTTTTCCGGATAACTCATTTTTTATTGAATTTCCCGGCGGCCGATGATGCAGTAACAGTATCAAATCCAAAGAAAGGAAGAGAACGATTATGAAAAGGAAATTAACCGCAGTATTTCTTGCCGCTTTCCTTATCCTGGGAAATACCGCTGGCGTTCTTGCCGCGGATTCCTCTGATCAGACAGTTCCCCAGGCCGCCGGTGAGCTGGTGATCTATCACACCAACGATACCCACGGCTACCTCTCTGACGGTTCTGTCTCCATCGATCAGGTGGCCGGTCTCAAGGACGCCACCCCGGGATCCATTCTGGTGGATGCGGGAGACGCCACTCAGGGCCTGCCGCTGGCATCCCTCACGAAAGGCTCCGACGTGATCCAGCTGATGAACCTGGCAGGATACGACCTGATGGCTGCCGGAAATCACGAATTTGATTTCGGTACCCGGCAGTTTCTGACCAATGTATCCCAGGCCGGTTTCCCCATTCTGGCAGCCAATGTCTATCAGGACGGAAAGCTTCTGCTCTCCGGTGTACAGGAAGGCAGCAGCGGATGTCACACCATCATTGAACGGAACGGATTTCGGATCGGATTTTTCGGTCTGACCACGACAGAGACCGCCGCTTCCGCCAACCCCGACGGGATCCGCGGCCTGGAATTTGCCGATGAGCTGGAAACCGCCCAAAAGGAAATCGACGAGCTGGAGGCAGAAGACGTAGACGCCATCATCGCCGTCTGCCATATGGGAAATACGGACGCTCCCTGCACCAGCGAGACTCTGGCAAATGCCCTGACCGGTGATTATCAGGACAAAGTAGACGTGATCATCGACGGTCACAGCCACACCGAGGAAAACACCCTGGTCAACGGTATCCTTATTGCGCAGACCGGGAGTAATATGAACGCTGTAGGCAAACTGACCCTGTCCTTTGCCGGCGGGGAAACAACGGCCTCTGATCAGCTGCTTACGGCTGAAGATCTGGCTGCCATGGGCGTCACCGCCAAAGAGGAGGTGACCCGGAAACTTCAGGAGGTGGAAGATTCCCATGCCGCGCTTCTGGAGGAAGAGCTGGGGCAGCTTGAAACCACCCTCTGGGGCGGCAATGTGGGTGTCATTTCCATCGCCCGTATCGTGGAAACCAACTTTGGAGATCTGGCTGCCGATGCCATGCGCGACGCGGCAGAAAGCTTCGCGGCAGCATCCGGAAGCGCTGAAGACCGGAATCTTCCCGTTATTGCCGTGGAAAATGCCGGAGGCATCCGGGCAGGTGCCGCCAACGGTTCCGTTACCGTAGGCGATCTGATCACCGCTTTCCCCTATTCCAACACCCTCTACCTGAAGAAGGTCACGCCGCAGATTCTGTACCAGGTCATGGAGGTATCCGCCAGTATGCTGGACGGACAGGACCCGGAAACCGGCATGCTGCTGCAGAGCAGTAATTCCGGCGGCTTTCTTCAGATCTCCGGCTTTACTGTGGAATATAATCCGGATGCGGAGGCCGGAAGCCGGGTCACGGCCATCACTCTTGACGGACAGGATGCGCCTCTTGCCCGGAATGACAGCTCCACCCAGCTTCTGATGGTCAGCAACAACTACATCATGAGCGGCGGCAACGATTACACCATGCTGGGTTCCCTGGAAAAATACGGAGAGGCCGGAGGTGAGCTGGAGGTCATCCAGGCTTATCTGGAAAAATGCCTGGCCGACGGAACCATAGCCTCCTACGCCCGCGCACAGGAACGGATTCTTCTTCGCGGCAGCGGATATGAGCCTCGCGATTACACCGCGTCCATCCGCATCACCGACGAAGCCGGAAATCCGCTTCCCGAAAAGGAACTTTCCTACCGGGTGGACGGCGGAGAACGCGTCAACGGCACCACCGATGCGGACGGATATCTGAAAATCCAGGTATCCGACGGTTCCCACGGAATCCGCCTTGCCGATACCCAGACTGAGGTTTATGTGGACAATTATGCAGGCATCGGCATTGTGGAGGATGACTTCAGGGCCTTCCCCACGCTGACCTTCCTGGCCGACGGAAGCTGCGATCCCATCCCGGAGGAGCCCTCCGGGACGCCGACGCCGTCTCCCACCGCAGTGCCCACCGATACGCCTGCGCCCACACCTTCCACGGGACCCTCCCAGCCCACGCCCACCGCGGAGCCTTCGGGAGCACCCACCGCATACCCTACCTCCCTGCCCGCTCAGGAACCAACGGTACCTCCGGCCACCGCGGCTCCAACAATAACAGCCACACCAGCCGCTTCCGGTACCGGTAGCAACTCCGGGCAGACTTCGGACAGCAGCGCGGATCCCGCCGATACCGGCGATGACGGCTACCGTTCCTATCCCGCTCTTCTCGCGGCATCCGCAGTGGTTATGAGCCTGCTGGTTTACATGGGCTGCCGGCAGCGCCGGAAAAATCCGGATTCCCGCAGCTGACAGACACCCGCGGGCTTCTTGGAGCGTTTTTCTGTGAAACCCAAAAAGACCGCCGTATATTTCCGGACACAGCACCTTCCATGGCGCTTCCGCGAAACATACGGCGGTCTTTTTCACCCAATCCGGTAATGGCCGGCTTCCTCTCTGGAATGGAAAACAACTATCTTCCTTCCCTCCCGGTACTGTTCCAGAAGCCGGCAGATCTCCGGTCTCTGATCCCGGGAAAAATCCGTAATCCACTGGCGAAACTCCTCGTCAAACTCCCGCTCCACCCACGGCATATCCTCCCGGGGCTTTCCGATCCGTGACCTGACCCCCTCCAGGCACACCTCCAGCGGATAATCCAAAAAAAACACCGTATCGCACGCCTTCAGGCGCATTTCCAGCGTACGGATATAATTTCCGTCGATAATCCACCGGTCCTTTTCCAGAATTTTCCTCAGCTCCCTGTCAAATACTTCCATCTCCACCGTGGTTCTGTCCGGCCTGTGCCACAGCATATCCAGATAATACAGCGGAAGCCCGGCCCCCTCCCGCAGCCTCCTGGAAAACGTGCTTTTCCCCGCCCCGGGGCTCCCAATCACAAGTATCCGTTCCATACTTCTCCTCCCATCCTACATCCTGAAAAGCTTCCGGATCCCCGGAATCGCCGACCCGGTCCTGGTCAGAACCGCAGCCCCCGCGCAGGCTGTCACAAACATCCCCAGCAGATACAAAAGCGGCGTTCCCTCATAAGGCACAGCCCTCCGCAGCTCCGTAAGCAACAGCGGATGAAGAATATACACGCCGAAACTGAGCCCGGCGCACGCCGCCAGCAGTGATCCCGTCCGCCTTCCCTGAATACGTTCTCCCAGCCGGTACAATCCCTGAAACAGCGCGGCCGAATACAGAAACACCAGCAGGCTGTAATTGGAATAACCGATGCTGTATTTTCCGGTAAGCTGCACATAGACAAAAATCAGCGCCAGAGAGAAGATTCCGCATGCCGCCAGAATCCTCTTCCCCCTCCGGGAAAGCCCCACCTGAGTCAGATACCACCCCGCCAGATAGTAAGCCGTAAATCCGCAGAAAAACTGCAGCCGGAATTTGCCCAGCAGGTTGTCCCAGGACTCCAGCGGCTCCCAGACGGCCGCCAGGGCCTGCGTCAGCGGCACCGTAAACTGCGCCGCCAGAGAGATTCCCAGAAACAGCCGCACCAGACCGGCGTTCTCCTTCACAGCCACGCACCGGAGAAAAGGAGTGATCAGATACAGCCCCACCGCCATGTACAGATACCACATATGGTAATGCCCAAACACAAAATCGTGGATCAGCTCCGCTACATCCGCCGCCTCTCCCCTGGCCAGCGGGAAGATCACCTGGTACAGCACCGCGTAGAAGGCAGACCAGAACACCAGCAGCAAAACCAGATTTTTTACATTTTTCCCGTAGAATTTTTTCACGGAAAATTCCCGGCGTTCATCCAGCAGAAGCGCTCCCGAAGTCATCACAAACAGCGGGACGGCAGCCCGGGAAATGCTGTCAAAAATATTTCCCAGAACAAACTCCCGGGACGCGGTTTCAAAGGACTTCACAAACGGCGAACTGCAGTGGATCATCACCACCATCAGCGCCGCCACTGTCCGGATCAGATCCAGCGACACCACGCGCCGCATTTTCTTATGTACACTCATTCTTTTTCCTCTCTTTTCCTGAATCTCCGGCGAAATGCCGCCGCTTCCTGTCCGGCCCCGCCTTGCGGCAATGGAAATCCACCGGCATGAAAAAACTGCCTCAAAGGCGCGCCTGCGGGCCGCAGTTATGCTTTCCGCTTCCCCGCAGCCCGCCGCGCGGCAGTCCGTAAACCCTTTACCGTATCCAATGGCATCTTCTGTGCCTGCATCTTCTCCGGTACATCTCATTGAACAGCAGAACCCCGATCAGATCCCGGAAGCCGCAGCCTCCTTCCATGATCCGGGCCAGTCCCCCGTCCTCGCGGGCATCCTCCGCTTCCATCTCCCGTTCAATCTTTCCGCACAGATGCTCCATCATCCTTCTGTCCGGATATTCGTCGAACATCATGCTGCCGTCATACTCCATCCTGTCGCACTCCCGGTCCACCTTCTCCTGGATACGGGAAGCGGTCCGGGAATAAAAAGACTGCATCACCTTCCGGTCTCTCTCCTGCTCCCTCTCCTCCTCCCAGGAAAAACCAAAGGGCAGATATACCGGTATGGTCTGCTGAAACTGCATCGCTCCACCTCAGATAGACTCTCCCTATATCCTATGCGGCAGCCGCGAATTCTGCTAACAGTGTATCTCAGCCCGCCCGCAAAGTCAATGTTTCCATTTCCTCCGCCTATTGCTTTGCCCTGCCAAGCCTTACCAGCGCGCTCCGCTCATTTTCCTCCAGCTTCATCCGGATCACGCGGATCGCCTGCCGGGTTTCCGGGATCACGATATGCTCCAGAGCGTTCACCCGCCGGCGGGTTCTCTCCAGCTCTGCCGCCAGCATCTGACAGGATTTTTCCGTCTGGGCCAGCATGAGCAGCTCCGGAAGCACCTGCTCCATCCGGCGCACCGCCCCGTCCAGCCGCCAGGAGGTAAAGGCAAATCCATAGGAATACCCTCCCGTTTTCTCCCCGGCTTTTTCCCTGGAAAATACCGGCGTCTCCACCCCCATAATATTTTTCCCTTCCAGAGAAAATCTCAGTTCCCCCACGCCGGGCAGCAATGCCGTCCGCAGCGCGGGCTCCGACATGGAAGCCGCCGCCCGGGCGAATTCTTTTCCGGCCAGCGAAAGCTCTTCTTCCACCCGGCGGCGTATCCTCCTGCTTTCCCGGATCAGTTCCAGGAAACGCCGCATCATCTCATCCCTCCGGTCCTTCAGAAGGTCATGACCTTTCCGGGCTGCCTCCAGCTTCCTCTTCATCCTCCCCAGCTCCATCCTGGTGGGATTCACCGGTCCCTGCGCCATCCGCTTCACTCCCTTTCCATTTTCCGTAAAAGCGCTCCAGATACGCCTCGTCAATCCGTTTCAGTTCACTGCGGGGCAGCATGGACAGCAGCCGCCAGCCGATATCCAGCGTCTCCTCCACATTCCGGTTGGTCTCAAAGCCCTGGGAAATATACTCCTCCTCAAAGGCATCCGCGAACCGGGCATACATCCGGTCCAGACCGGACAGGGCCGCCTCCCCCAGAATCACCATCAGCTCCCGGGCTTCCTTTCCCCGGGCATAAGCCGCAAACAGCTGGTTCATGGTATTGGAATGATCCGCCCTGGTTTTTCCCTCGCCGATTCCCTTATCCTTCAGCCGGGAAAGGGAGGGCAACACGTCGATGGGCGGCAGGATTCCCCGGCGGTACAGATCTCTTCCCAGAATAATCTGCCCCTCGGTGATGTACCCGGTGAGGTCCGGAATGGGATGGGTCTTGTCATCCTCCGGCATGGTCAAAATGGGAATCAGCGTAATGCTCCCCGCCTTTCCCTTCTTTCTTCCCGCCCGCTCAAAGAGCGATGCCAGATCCGTATAAAGATAACCGGGATAGCCCCGCCGCCCCGGCACCTCCCGGCGGGCAGCGGAAATTTCCCGCAGCGCGTCCGCGTAATTGGTCATATCCGTGAGGATCACCAGCACGTGCATATCCTTCTCAAAAGCCAGATATTCCGCGGCCGTCAGCGCCATCCGGGGCGCGGCGATCCGCTCCACCACCGGATCCCCTGCCAGATTCAGAAACAGAACGCTCCGCCCCAGAGCCCCCAGACTGCGGAAGCTTTTCCTAAAAAAATCCGCCTCCTCAAAGGGAATACCCATGCCTGCAAATACCACCGCGAAGGGGCCATCCTCCTTTTTCACCCGCGCCTGGGCGGCAATCTGCGCCGCCAGTCTGGCGTGGGGCAGTCCGGAGGCGGAAAAGATCGGCAGCTTCTGCCCTCTGACCAGCGTGTTCAGGCCGTCGATGGCCGAGACTCCCGTCTGAATAAATTCATCGGGGTATTCCCGGGCCGCAGGATTCATGGGAAGTCCGTTCACATCCAGCCGCTGCTTCGGAAGGATCTCCGGGCCTCCGTCCGCCGGCCGTCCCATACCGTCGAAAACCCGGCCCAGCAAATCCTCCGAAACCCCCAGCTCCATGCCCCGCCCCAGAAACCGCACCCGCCCTCCGGCGGGCCGGATCCCTGCGGCGCTCTCAAACAGCTGCACCAGCGCGTTGCTCCCGTCAATCTCCAGCACCCGGCAGCTGCGCGTCTGCCCGTCCTCCAGCAGAATTTCCCCCAGCTCGTCGTAGGCCACGCCCTCCACATCCTTCACCAGCATCAAAGGGCCGGCCACTTCCTGAATACTCCGGTATTCCCTGGGCATCCGTCACTCCTCCTTCCTGTTTTTCACTGCGTCCGGCGTTCCCATCTCCTCTCGCAGCTGGCTGAGAATTTCCTCATATTCCGTGGGGATCTCCTCCTCGGGAACATACTTGAATCTCCCGATCCGCTCCCGCACAGGCAGCGTCAGCAGCTTCCGGATATCCACCCCTTCCTCCAGCGCCCTGCGCCCCTGCGCAAGGAAAGCCAGCACCAGGCTTCCCAGCAGAAACTGTTTTTGAGGCGAAGTCCAGGTATCCGTCTGATGAAAAGAATTTTGATGAAGAAAATCCTCCCGGACGGACCGGGCCGCCTCCAGCTTCAGCCGGTCTCCCGCCGACAGTGCATCCATTCCCACCATGTTCACCATTTCCTGCAGCTGGGCCTCCTCCTGCAGAAGCCGCATCATTTCCCGGCGGTTTTCCATCCATCCTTCATCCACCTGCCGGCCAAACCAGGCGCCCATATCCTCCGCGTACAGCGAATAGCTGGTCAGCCAGCTGATGGCCGGAAAATGCCGGCGGTACGCCAGGGAGGCGTCCAGCCCCCAGAATACCTTCACCACCCGGAGGGTGGCCTGGGTCACCGGCTCCGCCAGATCTCCGCCGGGAGGCGATACCGCTCCGATCACCGTCAGGGATCCCTCCCGCTTTTCCCTTCCCAGAGTTTCCACCCGGCCCGCCCGCTCGTAAAACTGCGCCAGGCGGCTTCCCAGATAGGCGGGATATCCCTCCTCCCCGGGCATTTCCCCCAGCCGTCCCGACATTTCCCGCAAAGCCTCCGCCCACCGGGAGGTGGAATCCGCCATCAGGGCCACCGAATATCCCATATCCCGGTAGTATTCCGCAATGGTGATTCCGGTATATATGGAGGCCTCCCTGGCCGCCACCGGCATATCCGAGGTATTGGCGATCAGCACTGTCCGCTCCATCAGCGAACGCCCGGTGGCCGGGTCCCGAAGCCCCGGAAATTCCTTTAGCACATCGGTCATCTCATTGCCCCGCTCCCCGCAGCCGATGTAAACCACCAGATCCGCCGACGCCCATTTGGCCAGCTGGTGCTGAATCACTGTTTTTCCGCTGCCAAAAGGCCCGGGAACCGCTGCCGCTCCGCCTCTGGCAATGGGGAAAAAGGTATCAATCACCCTCTGTCCCGTCACCAGCGGCTCCGTCAGCGGCAGCTTTCCCGCGTAAGGACGGGGACGGCGCACCGGCCACCGCTGAAGCAGCGTAATTTCCTTCTCCCCGTTTCCCGTATCAATCACCGCGGCCACATCCTCCACCCGCAGGTTTCCCCTGCGGATCTCCTTCACCTGGCCCCGGACTCCCCAGGGAACCAGAATCCGGTGCTCCACCGCCGCCGTCTCCTGCACACAGCCCAGAAGATCTCCCGCTTCCACCGGGTCTCCCGCCTTCACCGCCGGGACAAACTCCCACTGCTTCTGCCGGTCCAGCGCCGGAACCGCCACACCCCGCTGCAGATTATCTCCCGATCTGGCCCGCAGCTTTTCCAGGGGCCGCTGAATCCCATCGTAAATCTCTCCCATCAGCCCCGGCCCCAGCTCCACCGACAGCGGTTCCCCCGTGGACTCCACCGGCTCCCCCGGCACAAGCCCCGCCGTCTCCTCATACACCTGTATGGAAGCCCTGTCGCCCCGCATCTCGATAATCTCCCCGGTAAGCCTCCGGCGGCTCACCCGGACCACATCAAACATCTTTGCCTCTCCCATTCCTTCGGCCACCACCAGCGGCCCCGCCACCTTTTTCACCATCCCGGTACCCATTCCATCATACATCCTTTCCTCTGTTTTGGCCGTATGGCCCATAAAGGGACCCTTCCAGGGTTTCTGCTATTTTGGCCGTATGGCCATAAAGGGATCCTACGCCTCTTCCAAAATATCCGCCCCCACAGCCTGCCTCGTCAGCCGCCGCGCCTCTTCCATCCCCCGGCCGGTATTCCCCGACAATCCCGGAATCAGAACCACCACAGGGAGCATCCGCTCCCGAAGTTCCTCCAGCATTTCCGAAAGCATTTCTCCCAATGCCTCCGTCATGAAAATCACCCCGTAATCTTCCCGGGAAAGCCTCTCCAGCAGCCGTCCGGCCTCCCGCTCCTCCTCCACAGGAAACATCCGGATTCCCACCGCCGCGAATCCGCAGATGCTGTCATAGTCTCCCATCACTGCCACCTTATACAACATTACGCCCGCATCCTTTCTCCGCCTTCCGACCCTTCCCCTCTTTTTTCAACAAGCATTTCC
>DVON01000112.1 GCA_018713585.1 Candidatus Pullilachnospira stercoravium
GAGACCGGTGACCAGCAGGTGATCAGCAAAGACAAATTTATGGAGCTTTATCAGAAGATTATCACCCGTTCGCCCATTGAACTGGCCATGATCATGAATATTCCTCTGGAAAACGCTACTCTGCTGATGCCGGCGGCGATTATTTACCGGTGCTTCCTTGATGAGCTGGGCGCCGATACCATCTGGGCACCGGGCATTGTGTTGACGGACGGTATGGCCTACGATTACGCGGAGAGCAAAAAAATGCTCCGGTCATCCCATAATTTTGACAATGATATCGTTATGGCCTGCAGGAATATCGGAAAACGGTACGGTGTCAGCAAGGCCCATGTGCAGGCGGTGGCGGAGATTGCTCTGACCATCTTTGACAGCATGAAAAAAATCCACGGCTTAAGCCCCAGGGAGCGCCTGCTTCTGGAGTGCGCGGTATATCTCCATGACTGCGGAAAATTCATCAGTCTGGTGAATTCCGTGGAGTGTACCTGCCAGATTATCATGGCTACGGAAATTATCGGCCTTTCCCACCGGGAACGGGAGATGATTGCCCAGACCGTACGGTTCAATACTCTGCCCATGGAATCTTATGAGCAGGTCAGCAGATGGACCGATCTGACACTGGAGGATTATCTGACGATCACGAAGCTGGCGGCCATCCTCCGGCTGTCCAACGCCATGGACCGGAGCCATCTGCAGAAAATAGAGAAACTGCGGGCTGCCGTAAGAGACGGAAAACTGGTCCTGAATCTGGAAACAAAGAAGGATTACACTCTGGAGAAAGGGCTCCTGGGTGAGAAAATTGAGTTTTTTGAAGAAGTATTCGGTGTCAGGCCGGTACTGAAAGTAAAAAGGAAGCTTTGAGGGAGGTAGCGGAAAATGGACTACACAGAATACAAGAAACCGGAATATTACTGGAACAGAGAACTTAGCTGGATCGGTTTTAACGAGCGGGTTTTAAGCGAGGCAAAGGATAAGAATATTCCCCTGTTTGAGAGGCTGAAATTCCTGAGCATCACTGCCTCCAATCTGGATGAGTTTTTTATGATCCGTGTGGCTTCTCTGAAAGATATGGTGCATGCGGGCTATGAAAAACCGGATATTGCGGGCATGACACCCAAGGAGCAGTTAAAGGCCATCAGCCAGAAGACCCATGAGCTGGTGGATACCCAGTACCGGGTGTACAGCCGTTCGCTGCTGCCGGCGCTGAAAAAGGTAGGCCTGCATATTGTGGGACGCCACGAGGATCTGACAAAGGAACAGGCCGCCTATGTGGATGAGTATTTTGAGGAGAATGTCTATCCTGTGCTGACCCCCATGGCTATGGATTCGTCCAGGCCTTTCCCGCTGATCCGCAACAAAACCCTGAATCTGGGGTCTCTGATCAAAAAGAAGGACAGTAAAAAGAATAAAGAGGAACTGGAATTTGCCACAGTTCAGGTGCCCTCCGTTTTGCCCCGTTTTGTGGAGCTTCCCAAAGGAAAGGAGGGAGAGCGGACGCTGATTCTTCTGGAGGAAGTGATTGAGCGGAATATCGGCAAGCTGTTTCTCAGCTACGATGTGGTCTGCACCCATCCCTACAGGATCATGCGCAACGCGGACCTGAGTATCGATGAGGATGAGGCGGCGGATCTTCTGAAAGAGATTCAGAAACAGCTGAAGAAAAGACAGTGGGGTGAAGTCATCCGTCTGGAAGTGGAGGACGGCATGGATAAACGCCTGCTGAAAATCCTGAAAACTGAGTTCAACATCAAGGATGAGGATATTTTTTCCATCAATGGTCCTCTGGATCTTACGTTCCTGATGAAGATGTACGGTCTGGACGGCTTTGAAGCCTACAAGACAGAAAAATATATTCCCCAGCCGGTGCCGGCGCTGCAGAATGAGGACAGTATTTTCGCCAATATCCGCAAGGGCGATATTCTGCTGCACCATCCTTATCAATCCTTTGACCCGGTGGTGGATTTTGTCCGTCAGGCGGCAAAGGATCCCGATGTACTGGCTATCAAGCAGACCCTTTACCGGGTCAGCGGAAATTCTCCCATCATCGCGGCGCTGGCCCAGGCAGCGGAAAATGGCAAGCAGGTTTCCGTGCTGGTGGAGCTGAAGGCCCGTTTCGATGAGGAAAACAATATTGTGTGGGCAAAAATGCTGGAGAAGGCCGGCTGTCACGTAATCTACGGTCTGCTGGGCCTGAAGACCCACTGCAAAATCACCCTGGTGGTTCGCCGGGAAGAGATGGGTATCCGGCGGTATGTTCATCTGGGTACCGGAAACTACAACGATTCCACCGCAAAGCAGTATACGGACTGCGGCCTTTTAACCTGCCGGGAGAAAATCGGACAGGATGCCACCGCGGTATTCAACATGCTGTCGGGTTATTCCGAGCCCAGCACCTGGAACAAACTGGTGGTGGCGCCGTTGTGGATGCGGAACCGTTTTCTGCATCTGATTGCCATGGAAGCGGAGCACGCCAGAAAAGGACAGAAGGCCCATATCATCGCTAAGATGAACTCCCTGTGTGACAGAGATGTGATCGCGGCTTTGTACGCGGCCGCAGCAGCAGGCGTGAAAATCGACCTGATTGTCCGGGGCATCTGCTGCCTGAAAACCGGTATACCCGGAATCAGCGAAAATATTACAGTCCGCTCCATCGTAGGCAATTTCCTGGAACACGCCAGAATTTTCTATTTCTACAGCAACGGCCAGGAAGAAATTTATATGGGAAGCGCCGACTGGATGCCCAGAAATCTGGATAAGCGGGTGGAGATTATCTTTCCGGTGGAGGATGAGCGCCTGAAAGAGGAACTTATGCACATTCTGGAAATCCAGCTGGCAGACAATGTGAAAGCACATCAGATGCAGCCGGACGGCACTTACGTGAAACCGGATAAGAGAGGTAAAACCCTGATCTGCGCACAGGACTATTTTTGCCAGGAAGCCATTGAGAGGGCAAAGAAGCCGGCCGCGCCTCTGGACGGACGGGTGTTTATCCCCGCTGAACCGGTGGAGTGACGGAAAACGAAGAAGGCCCGCGCGGCGCATAACAGAAAACGGTATAAGGAAAAAGGGAATCTCCGGCGGATGACGCCGGCGATTCCCTTTTTTGTAAGCAATATGTAAAGATTTCATGGGGAAAGTATGGTACAATAGCCACATGGGTGGCTATTGTACCTGTGCATAAGCGATTTCTGCGGAACCGCAGAAAGTCGCTGCACATCCGCCGGAGGCACCATGAGAGCGAAGCGGTCATGGTACAATAGCCACATGGATGGCTATGGCCGGAAAGGAGGAAATTTAAATAGATGGAACAGACAAATATTTTGGTTGTAGATGATGAAAAGGAGATCGCGGATCTGCTGGAACTGTATCTGGTCAGCGACGGATTCCGTGCCCTGAAAGCATATGATGCCCATACGGGACTTAGAATGATGAAGGAGGAGAAGATTGATCTGGTGCTGCTGGATATTATGATGCCTCAGATCGACGGACTGGAGATGTGCCGGCGGATTCGTGAGGAAAATAATGTTCCCGTGATTATGGTCAGCGCCAAAACCCAGGATCTGGACAAAATCGTGGGACTGACCACCGGCGCGGACGATTATGTGACGAAACCCTTTAATCCTCTGGAGCTTATGGCCAGAGTAAAATCCCAGCTTCGCCGCTACCGGGATCTGAATCCGGCACGGGAACAGAAAAAAGAGGCGCAGGTGATCGAACTGAGAAATCTGATCATTAACCGGGAAACCCATCAGGTGTTTGTGGACGGGGAAAGTATCAAACTTACGCCCATAGAATTTGATATCCTGCATCTTCTGGCATCCAATCCCGGAAAGGTGTTCAGCACAGATGAAATTTTTGAACAGGTGTGGCATGAAAAGGTTTATGAAGCCAACAATACGGTGATGGTTCATATCCGGAGACTCAGAGGAAAGATGAAAGACGATTCCAGAACGGACAAGATCATCACAACCGTCTGGGGGGTGGGATATAAAATTGACAAATAAATTTATCAGAACCTTTGAAGAGCGGATGGCATTTTATATTCTGATCAGCGCCGCGGTTACCGCTCTTTTTGAGTGCCTGCTGGGTTTCACTATCCGGGAAATCTCCGAATGGCTGCGTTACAGCGGATACAGAAGCGCCATGATGGGACCGGACGGCCTGAATCCCGGTGTCAGATGGGGATTGATGCTGTTTCTGGGCCTGGTGGTTTTCGTGATCTGTTTCTATGCTCTGATCCGCAGATATATGAAATATGTCCGCATTATCACCAACGGGATCCGGGATATCGCGCAGGGGGATTTTGATAAAGAGATTCCGGTGCGTACACTGGATGAATTTGGCCAGATCGCCGGCTATCTGAATCAGATGGAAGCCAATATCAAGGTGATTATGGAACGTGAGCGGCTGGCAGAGCATACAAAAAATGACCTGATTTCCAGCGTCGCCCATGATCTGCGGACCCCGCTGACCTCCATTATCGGTTATCTGGGATGGGTGAGGGAACAGGAAGAACTGGATGAGCAGACCAGAAAAAAATATCTCGATATTGCTTACCGGAAGGCCAGACATCTGGAGCAGATGACCAACGAACTGTTCGGCTTTGTGAAGCTGGAGCACCGGGAGATGCCGGTACACATGGGAAGTCTGGATATGGTCCAGCTGATGGCACAGCTGCTGGATGAAAACGCCCCGTCCTTTGAACGGTACGGACTCGTGGCTGAATTTTCCTGCCGGGAAAAAGCCATGCCGGTTACGGCGGACGGAAATCTCCTGGCCAGGATGTTTGAAAATCTTCTGAATAATGCGGTAAAATATGGAAAAGACGGGAAACTGATCCGGGTGGAAATGGAAAAACGCGGGCCTCTGGTGATCACCCGCGTGATCAACTACGGCTATGTGATCCCGCAGGAAGAACAGGAAAAGCTGTTCCGCAAGTTTTACCGGGTGGAACATTCCAGATCCCAGGATACGGGAGGAACCGGTCTGGGACTTGCCATTGTAGAGCAGATTGCCCAGCTTCATGGCGGCAGTGTGTCGGTGAGAAGCGACCTGGAAGGAACGGTTTTTGAAGTGACGCTTCCCGAGAAACAGAAAATGGAGGAAACCATATGAAAAACGAAGAGAGAAAAAAGTATCCGGCGGCGGTCATGCTGCTTTTCGCGCTTCTGATTTTTCTGGTGGTTCCGGTCAGGGCTGCACAGCAGAATCCGGTGGAGGTGCAGCTTGCCTGCGGTTTCGCGGGTAATATAAAAAGCGGCAGCAGTGTTCCCCTTACAGTGACAATGACCAACCATGGATCGGACTTCAGGGGAATGATCACGATCCGGGTGCCGGTCCGGGGGGAGAGTCAGGCACTGGGCGATACTCTTTGGATGGGAAACGGGCAGTATGGTCAGACCATCGGAAACCGTATCTATACCTACGAAAAAGAAATCTCCATGGAGGCGGGAGAGACGCAGGAAGAAGTGTTTTATCTGGAAATTCCGGCTTTTAAAAGCTATCTGTACGTGACCGTGACGGACGGCAGCAGAGCCTTGGGCGGCAGCTCTATAACCCTGAATCCTTCAGAAAATCAGCAGAGGCTGTTGGTGGGGGTGATATCGGCCGATCAGGAAAAGCTGGAGGAGCTTGATGGCCTTCAGGTGATGCTGGAAGGAGATTATCTTCAGGAGTCCTTTGTGCGGGCCATTTCCCTGGAGCCGGAGGACATCTATCCGAATCCCCAGGCATTGGGTCATTTGGATATTCTCATCGCGGATGAAGATACCTCTTTTACTCCGGATCAGCAGCTGGCGCTGGATGCCTGGCAGCAGGAGGGCGGATATTTCCTGAAAAATGACGGCAGATCTTATGTGGAGATGGCCAGGGAGCTGATATATGAAGAACACCAGGAAGAGTTTTATCAGAAGCTGAACAATGCGGGGACCTATACATTCGGGGAGACCGGACTTCTTGGTTCTGTTCCTGTAAAAAAAAGTCCCTCTATGATAAAATTTCTTATCTTTTTGCTGATTTACGTTTTTCTGGCAGGTCCGGGTATCTATCTGATCCTGAAAAGAAGGAACCGGAGAAGATACCTCTGGCTGGCTATTTGCTGCCTGTCGGTGGTGTTTGTGGTTCTGATGGGGATTCTGGGAAGAAAGACCAGTGTGAGAGCGCCGGTTATCACCTGCAGCGGCACCTATATTCAGAGAGGAGATTTGTGGCAGGAAAAACTGGATTTGGGTATCCAGGCTCCCTATAACAATGAATATCAGCTTTATCTGAATTCTTCTTACCGTCTGCTTCCCTGGGAAATCGGCACAGATGGAGCCAGATATACCGGGAGCACATCCGGAGAGCAGATTTCCATCCGGACAGGCGGGGAGAAGAATAAGGTAACAATCAGTCATGTGCCTTCGTTCCGCCAGGTCTTTTTTACATTGCAGAAGGATCAGCGAAAGGAAGAAGGGGCGGGAATTACCGCCAGGCTTTCCGGTACGGATCAACTGGTAAGCGGAGAAATTTTCAATGGAACCCCTTATACTATTGACTGCGCCGTTCTCCTGATGAAAAACCGGTTAGCCGTGGCGGGGACCATCGGGGCAGGAGAAACCGTATATCCTGAAAAAGTACCGTTGGAGTCCTGCAGTCCCATTGCGTTAGAGGATTTCGTGAAAGAACATTTTGATTTTTCCGGATATCCATTTCCGGATTATCAGGCGGAATATTTTGTGCAGATGCTGACAGATGCCATGTATGCCCTGGAAGATCAGGAGATGATTCTCTTTGGAATCGTGGAAAATCCGGACCTGAGTTTTCAGGAAAATTCGGGATACAAGATCTACGGCACGGTGACGGCCAATATCCGGATTCCCATAGACTGGACCAATGGCGGCCGTGTATACTGTCCCAATCTGGAGGTTTACGGAAATGCGGAGGAGGACAGCTATTATGACATGGACAATACCATGTTT
>DVON01000113.1 GCA_018713585.1 Candidatus Pullilachnospira stercoravium
ACAGATGTATCGTTTTCCCTGGAGAAGGGAGAATTTACAGCGGTGGTGGGAGAATCCGGCTCCGGGAAGAGTACGCTGCTTAACTGTATCGGAGGGCTGGACAATCCCACCTCCGGAAAGGTATGGCTGGACGGAGAGGATCTGTTTGCCATGAAAGAAAATGAGAGGACTATTTTCCGGAGAAGAAATATCGGTTTTGTCTTTCAGTCCTTCCATCTGATCGCGGAATTAAATGTGGAACAGAACATTATCTTTCCTCTGCTTCTGGATGGGCGGCGCCCCGAAAAAGGGCAGGTGGAGGAGATACTGGAGCTTCTGGGTCTGGAAAACCGGAGGAGGCATCTTCCCGGACAGCTGTCCGGAGGACAGAAGCAGAGGGTGGCCATCGGAAGGGCGCTGATCACCCGTCCCATGCTGGTGCTGGCTGACGAGCCCACGGGAAATCTGGACTCCCAAAACAGTCAGGAGGTGATGGAACTGCTGTGCCAGGCATCCCGATCGCGCCAGCAGACGATTCTGATGATTACCCACAATATGAATCTGACATCCATGACGGACCGGGTGCTCAGGGTCGCGGACGGAAATCTGAAGGATCTGGGAGGTGTGAAGGCATGAAGGAAAAAAACATGAAAAGCTACCTGGATCTGATTGGAATCTTCGGGCGGCAGCGGAAAAAGGAAAACCGGATGACCCGGATCTGTATTGTGCTGGCGGTGTTTTTGGTGACTGTGATTTTCGGAATGGCGGATATGGAAGTCCGCACCCAGAAAATCCAGACAATCCGGGAAGGCGGCGGATGGCACGCGGCCTTCGGCCAGATCAGCCAGGAGCAGATGGAGCTGATTGCCGCGCGGCCGGAGACAAAGACGGCCGCCCGGTGCCGGACCATAAACGGCAGTCTTGACCAGGGGGTCCGGATCCAGGGAATGGAGGTACAGATTCTGGGATTCGACAATACCTTTCAGGAGCTGTTCCCCGGTTTCGTCATAGAAGAAGGAAATGCACCTGAAAATGACAGTGAGGCCGTGGCCCCGGCGGCAATGAAGGAACAGCTGGGGCTGACGCTGGGAGATACGGTGACGGTGACGCTGCCGGACGGGACAGAGAAGGCGTTTGACATCTGCGGATTTACCGGAAAATCCTCCATGCTGGGAGACCAGGAGGCAGTGCTGTATGTTTCTTTTGGAGCGGGTCAGGAACTGGGCCGGCTGCTGCAGACGGACCAGGCCGAAAGCCTGTTTGTTTCCTTTTATCCGCAGTATCGTATTCTGAAAACCCTGGAGGATATCCGCGGACAGCTTGGAATCTCTCAGGATCAGGTGGCAACCAATGCGCGCCTGCTGGCTCTGACGCTGCAGAGCCAGGATCCTTATGTGCTGCAGATTTATCTGGTGGCCGTTGTGCTGGCAGTACTGGTGGGGCTGGCGGGAATTTTCATGATTTCCGGAAGCCTGAACAGCAGTACGGCCAGACGGACGGAGTTTTTCGGAATGATGCGCTGTCTTGGCGCCACCAGGAAACAGGTGGCCCGCTTTGTGAAACGGGAAGCGCTTGGCTGGTGCCTTTGGGCGGTGCCGGCGGGAATCCTGATGGGATGCGTGGTCATCTGGATTCTATGTGCCATGCTGCGGCTGGTAAGTCCCGGGATTTTTGACGGCATGCCGGTGTTTGGCATCAGCTGGATCGGAATTCTCTGCGGAGGCGCGGAAGGATTTCTCACCGTACTCCTGGCGGCCCGGACGCCGGCCAGAATCGCTTCCCGGGTCTCTCCTCAGGCGGCGGTGTCGGGAAACGCCGGAACGATTCCGGAGGCTAAGCATGCGGCACAAACCGGCAGAGGGATGCGGGTGGAGGTGGCGCTGGGCGTTCACCATGCCCTGGGAAGCAAGAAGAATTTTCTGTTGATGGTACTTTCCTTTTCTTTCAGTATTCTGCTGTTTATGGGGTTCAGCGCGGCTGTGGATTTTCTGAACTTCGCCATCGTGCCCATCCAGCCCTATGCGGAAGATGTGATGGTGGCGGGCAGTGACGGAAGCTGTTCCATCTCCAGAGAAACCGCCGAAAAACTGGCGGAAAGTCCGGGCGTGAAGCGGTGCTTCGGCAGGATGATTGTCCGCGGCCTGGAAGTTTCCGTAGATGGGGAGACGGTATCCGTAGATTTGATTTCCTATGAGGAAAATCAGTTTTCCTGGGCTGAGGAGTTTCTGGAGGATGGTACTGTGGAGGCGGCCCGCCGGGGAGAAGGGCTTCTGGCTGCCGGTGGGGCCAAAGATCTGGGCAGCAGTGTCCGCATTGTGGACGCCAGCGGCCAGGCGCAGGAACTGCCGGTTTCCGGTGTTGTTACGAAAGCGCCGGGAACGGAGGATAATACCGCGGCGTTTATCTGCTCCGAGGAACTTTTCACCAGGCTCACAGGAATTGAGGATTACGCGGTGGTAGATATCCAGCTTACGCGGAGCGCGATGGATGCGGATGTGGAACAGCTTCGCGCCATAGCAGGCGGTGATGCTGCCTTCACAGACAGCAGACAGTCCAACCGTGAAAACAGGGGAGCATATTACTCTGCCGCTATTTTCATATACGGATTTCTTGTGGTGATCGCAATGATCGCCGTATTCAATATCGTCAACAGTATTGCCATGAGTGTTTCCTCACGGACGCAGCAGTACGGCGCCATGCGCGCTGTGGGAATGAGCAGAAAACAGATGAGCCGCATGGTGGCCGCGGAGGCCTGGACGTACGGCCTTGGCGGAATACTGGCAGGATGCGCGGCAGGAATTCCTCTGAACCGCCTGGCATTTTCCTTCCTGGTAACCGCCCAGTGGGGAGCCCGATGGGAATTTCCGCTCCGGGAACTGATCGTAATTGTGCTGGTGGTAGCAGCGTCAGTGGCCCTGTCAACCCGGGGCCCGGTGCGAAGACTTGGGCAGATGTCCATCGTGAAAAATGTAAATACGGAATAAACTGCGGTCCCGCAGAAAGCCGCCGCACATCCCGCCGGAGGCACCGTGACAGTGGACAGCGGTCATGGTATAATAGCCGCAGGACGGCTATTATACCTGCGCACAGGCGATTTCTGCGGCGCCGCAGAAAGTCGCTGCGCATCCTGCCGGAGGCACCGTGACCGCGAGTAGCGGTCATGGTATAATAGCCGCAGAAGCGGCTGTAGAAAAAACAGATGGAGTGAACAGCAGATGGAATATTGTCAGGAAATAATTTCAGGAAAGCGGTGCCACATTTTTGCCAGAGGAGAGCAGGGGCCGGTGATCTATTGGGGGATTGCTGCCGGATCCGGCTCCATGGCGGAAAAGACTGTGCGTATGCTGGCAGACGCGGATGGGGGAGATTTCCTTCTGGCGGTCTATGAGTCGAAAGACTGGAACCGGGATTTTTCGCCCTGGCCCCAGGCGGGGGTCCGGGAAGGGGAGCACTTTGAGGGTGGCGCGCCCGATATGCTGGCCTGGCTTCTGGAGGCCTGTATCCCGTACGTGGAAGGCAGATTTTCACAGAAACCGGCCGTCCGGATGGCAGCCGGTTATTCGCTGGCGGGCCTGTTCGCCCTCTGGGCGTATCTGGAGAGCGGGCAGTTTGCCGGCGTGGCCAGTATCTCCGGATCTCTGTGGTATCCCGGATGGACGGAACTGCTCAGAGAAAAGGTGAAAACGGCAAATCTCTCCTGCCGGGACGGCGAAGACTGCATCTATCTCAGCCTGGGCCGGAAGGAGGAAAAAACCAGGAATCCCCGGATGGCGGCGGTGGGAGACGCCACCAGAGCGACGGAGAGGATTTTCCGGGAGCAGGCATCCCTGAAACAGCTGATTCTCGAATGGAATCCCGGCGGCCATTTTACGGAACCGGAGCGCCGGATGGCCCGGGGACTGGACTGGCTGCTTAAGACACAGGTGAAAAAGGAGGAAGTACAGAATGATCATTGAGGGAAACGAAAAGGAAAAGCAGGCGATGGAAGCTTTTCACCGGGGAGACCGCAAAGAGGGGCTCCGGCTGCAGGAGGAATTTGCTTCGGCATTCAGGGAGGAATACAGGGAAAAGGATCACTGTCCCTGCAAGAAAGCGTGCCGCTATCATGGAAACTGTAAAGAATGTGTGGCCATTCACCGGGCTCATCAGGAACATGTTCCCAACTGCATGCGGCCGGTCATCAATCAGAAACTGAAGCTTCTGTCGGAACTGACGGAGCACACGCTGGCCAATGAGATCGAACCTCCGAAGGAAATTCTGCGGAAAGAATTTCAGAAGTAATCCGGCGGCTGTGCCTCCGAAATCTGAAAACCACGAAAATAGTTTGACATTCTTTTAACACTTCACTATAATAGAGACCATAGAACAATTTTCGTTATTCGGATACAGGAGGAGTATTTTCGTGGAGGAAAAGGATATTTCGAGAGCTGTGATCAAACGGCTTCCAAGATATTACCGCTATTTGGGAGAGCTGATGGAGGATGGCGTGGAGCGGATCTCATCCAACGAGCTGAGCGGCCGGATGAAGGTGACGGCCTCCCAGATCCGCCAGGATCTGAATAATTTCGGAGGTTTCGGACAGCAGGGGTATGGATACAACGTGAAATATCTTCATTCGGAAATTGCGAAGATTCTGGGACTGGACCGGACGCATACCATGATTATTCTGGGTGTCGGTAATCTGGGACAGGCCCTGGCTAACTATACCCAGTTTGAACGGCAGGGATTCAAGCTGATCGGTCTTTTTGATGTGAATCCGGTGCTGAAGGGTGTCTCTGTAAGAGGCATCGAGGTGCGGATGATCGATGAGCTTCCGGAATTTATCCGGACGCACCATGTGGAGATTGCCACCTTGACGCTCCCGAAGGCGAAAGCCATTGAGATGGCAAAAGTCCTGGTAGACAACGGCGTGCGCGCGATCTGGAATTTTGCTCATACCGATCTGAATCTGTCGGTGCCGCCGGATGTGATTGTGGAGAATGTGCATCTGTCCGAGAGCCTGATGCGCTTGTCCTATAATCTGAGCCGTTACGACAAGGATCACACAGAACCGAAGAAAAAATGAGAAGAGACTGCCGCCAAACAGCAGATAGGCGGCAGTTTTCCTTTATGGCTGATGAAATTTACGGCGGAAAGGAAGTGGCTGTATGGAGAGGATTGTTACCAGCGGGCAGATGAAGCGGCTGGACCAGTTTACGATACAGGAGATGGGAGTACCATCGCTGGTGCTGATGGAGCGGGCTGCTCTGGCGGTGACGGAGGAGCTGGAAAAAAATTTTGACACCGGCCGGGTGCTGGTGGTGTGCGGTTCCGGAAACAACGGCGGAGACGGTATTGCGGCGGCCAGACTGCTGTATCTGGCGGGTGTCCGCACGGAGATTTTCCTGGCAGGGAAAATGGAATCTTTTACGGAAGAAACCAGGATACAGTGGAAGATTGCCGAAAAGTATGGGGTACCCATTGTCAAGAACCCGGATCCGGCTGAATATACTACTATCGTGGATGCCATATTCGGCGTAGGACTTTCCAGAAATGTGGAAGGGCATTATGAAGCGCTTCTGAAGAAGCTGGATGCCTCCGGCGTGCCGGTGCTGGCGGTGGATGTTCCGTCAGGGATAGACGCAAGCCGGGGCCGGGTGATGGGAACGGCGCTCCATGCCAGACAGACAGTTACCTTTGCCTGTGCCAAGGCAGGCCTGCTGCTTTACCCGGGAGCTTCCTACGCGGGACAGGTCACCGTGAGGGATGTGGGAATCTGTCCGGAGGGAAGAACAATGCGCGGCTCGAATCTGTTCTCAGAGGATTCGAAGGGCAGTATGTTCCGGATCACCGATGAGGATTACCGGTGGCTGCCGCCCCGGAATCCCCGGGGAAATAAAGGCACCTTTGGTAAAGTTCTGGTGGTTGCCGGATCAAGAGACATGTGCGGGGCCGCGTTCTTTGCCGCGAAAGCCAGCCTTCTGGCGGGGGCGGGCATGGTCCGGATTTTTACGGAAGAGCATAACCGGATGGTCCTTCAGCAGCTTCTGCCGGAGGCGCTCTTGCCCACCTACCGGGAGGATGAAGAGGAGGAAACGCTTCGCAGGCTTCTCGGGCAGGCTGTGGACTGGGCAGACGTGGCGGCGGCGGGGCCGGGGATGGGAACCGGCCGGGCGGCAGATAGAATTGTGACTGCCCTGCTGGCTGACAGCGGAAAGCCGCTGGTGCTGGACGCGGACGGGCTGAACCTTTTAAGCCGTAGGAAAGAGCTTCTGAAGCAGACCAGTTCTCCCTGTATTCTCACACCCCATATGGGGGAGATGTCCAGACTGACCGGACTGCCGGTATCCGCTCTGGCAGAGGATCCGGCGGGGTGTCTGGAAGCGTTTTGCGGCGACTATCCGGTCACCTGTATCCTGAAGGACGCGCGCACGGTCACAAAAACAGCCGGGGGACCGGTGTTCCTCAACACCAGAGGCAACAGCGGCATGGCCACCGCCGGCAGCGGGGATGTGCTCTGCGGTATCGCGGCAGGATTTCTGGCGGCGGGAATCGGCGAAAGCCGGGCGGCACCTCTGGCGGTGGATTTCCATGCCAGGGCCGGGGATCTGGCGGCCAAAGCAAAGGGAGAGGCCTCCCTGCTGGCTTCCGATATCCTGGACGCCATACCGGAGGTATGGAAAACGCTGACGAAAAATTACGGAAATAAGGGGACCGCATAAAAAATGCGGAAAGGATTATGGAAAAATACAGACGGATTTGCGCGTTCATTGATCTGGACGCGGTGGAATATAATTTTGAACAGATGAGACAGGCGCTGACGCCGGGGATACAGATGATTGCAGTGGTGAAGGCTGACGCCTACGGTCACGGAGCCGTTCCCATCGCCGCGCTGATGGAGCCGAAGGAGTATATCTGGGGCTTTGCGGTGGCGACCACAGAAGAGGCGCTCCGGCTGCGCAGCCATGGGATCCGGAAACCGATTCTGATTCTGGGATATGTGTTTCCCGAGGATTATCCGCTGCTGGCGGAATATGAGATCCGCCCGGCGGTTTTCACTCTCCAGATGGCTGAGGAGCTGTCTCAGGCGGCCCAGGACGCCGGAAAGATTCTTCCGGTACATCTGGCGGTGGATACGGGCATGACCAGAATCGGCTTCCGGAATGCCCGGGAAAGCCTGGCGGACATGGTACATATCAGCAAGATGCCGGGGCTTTTTGTGGAAGGTATTTTCACGCATTTCGCCCGGGCCGACGAACAGGATGTGCAGTGGGCCAGGAAGCAGTACGCAGAATTTTCCGAATATCTCCGCCTGCTGGAGCAGGAGGGAATCCGGATACCGGTCCGCCACTGCAACAACAGCGCGGGAATTCTCTGGCACAGGGAAGGTGATCTGGACGCGGTACGGCCGGGAATCACCATTTACGGCGTGTATCCCTCCGGAGAGGTGATCAGAAACGGCGTTTCCCTGAAACCGGTGATGCGGCTGGTCTCTCATATTTCCCATATCAAAGAGGTGGAGGCCGGGGTGCCCGTAAGCTACGGAGGTACCTGGGTGACGACCCGCGAAAAAACCAGAATTGCCACTATACCCGCCGGTTACGCGGACGGCGTTTCCCGGGGACTTTCCAACCGGGGAAGCGTGCTGATCGCCGGGAGGAGGGCGCCGGTTCTGGGAAGAATCTGTATGGACCAGTTCATGGTGGATGTGACCGATATCCCGGAGGCCCGCCTTCACGATCCGGTTACGCTGCTGGGCAGAGACGGCAGGGAAGAAATCGCCGTGGAGGAATTGTCGGAGCTGTCCGGACGCTTCCCCTATGAATATCTCTGCTGCGTCAGCGGCCGGGTGCCCAGGGTCTACATAAAAGACGGCAAAGAAATAGAACTCTGATCAGCTTTGACCGGAAACAATTCGTATACACCAAAGGAAGATGGAAATACTATAGATATCTAAGCGCTGCGGCCATCCCCTGCCGGGGACGGGCGGCGGCATAGGAATCGGAGTGTGAATTGTGTGGTTATAAAGCGAGGAGATATCTTTTACGCGGATCTGCGCCCGGTGGTGGGGAGTGAACAGGGTGGAATCCGTCCGGTGCTGATTATTCAGAACGACATCGGAAACAAACACAGCCCCACCGTGATCTGCGCCGCGATCACTTCCAGGATGAATAAGGCGAAGCTGCCCACCCACATTGAGATTGACGCGTCTTCCTACGATCTGGTGCGGGATTCCGTGATTCTGCTGGAACAGCTTCGGACCATCGACAAGCGGCGTCTGAAGGATAAGGTCTGCCATCTGGATCAGGAGATTCTGGATCAGGTGAATCAGGCGCTGAAGATCAGCCTGGAGCTTCCTACATAATGCTGGTTCTTGACGAAAGTTTGGGAAAATGGTATATTCTGTAAGGATCACAGACTGAGCAAACAAAAGAAAGAGGAGAGAATTGTATGTCGGGACATTCAAAATTCGCCAATATCAAGCATAAAAAAGAAAAAAATGATGCCAAAAAGGGTAAGATTTTCACCATTATCGGAAGAGAGATTGTAATTGCTGTGAAAGAAGGCGGACCGGATCCGGCCAACAACAGCAAGCTGCGTGACGTCATCGCGAAGGCAAAGGCCAACAATATGCCCAACGATACCATCGAGAGGGGAATCAAAAGAGCTGCCGGCGATGCCAACGCGGACAACTATGAATATATTACCTATGAGGGATACGGCCCCAACGGTATCGCTATCATTGTGGATACGCTGACGGATAACAAAAACCGTACGGCTGCCAATGTAAGAAGCGCTTTCACAAAAGGAAACGGAAACGTGGGAACACCGGGCTGCGTATCTTTCATGTTCGACAAAAAGGGACAGATCATCGTGGATAAGGAAGAGTGCGAAATGAGCGCGGATGACCTGATGATGACCGCCCTGGATGCCGGTGCGGAAGATTTTAATGAAGAAGAGGACTGCTTTGAGATTCTTACGGATCCGGATGACTTTTCCCAGGTGAGAGAGACGCTGGAGAATGAAGGAATCCCCATGGCAGAGACAGAGGTGACCATGATCCCCCAGACTTATGTGGAGCTTACGGATGAGGCCGCCATTAAGAGCCTGCAGCGGACGCTGGATCTGCTGGAGGATGACGACGACGTTCAGAACGTGTACCACAACTGGAGTGAGTGACAGTTGCGCAGACAGATATAAAAAGACGGGAATCGCCGTCCCCTGAGTCAGTACAGGGGCTGCCGATTCCCTTTTCTGTTTCCTTTTACCTTTACCGGTTCAAAAGGTAAAAGGAAAAGTTCAGATATCCTGCGAAAATCAGCCACAGTACATAAGGGATCTGCAGGAGAGCGGCGGCGGCTGACAGCTGGTAAAAGCGGAAAATCATGAGAATCACCAACAGAAGAAGAAACAGCAGCCAGAAAAATGAAAACAGATAGAGCTTCATTCCGAAAAACAGCAGCGGCCATAGAAGATTGACAGCCAGCTGTCCCACATAAAATTTCAGGGCGTTATGTTTGCCTCTTTGTCTTGTTTCGTATATCAGCCATGCGGAAATACTCATGAGGAGATAGAGCAGGGTCCAGACGATGGGAAAGACAATGGCCCGGGGAGCAAGCAGAGGTTTCCTCAGAAGCCGGTAGCTTTCCATAGAGTCTCCCGAAAGAAATGTGGAAAAGGCTCCTGCCAGCAAGGTTGCTCCGGCAATCAGCAATAACGGTTTCCAGTTTCGGTTCTTCATGGTCAGAAACTCCTCTTTTTTATTAAGTATATTCCTTCTTCCGGTTTTTTAACCGGGTTTTCGGATAGAAGGGTGTATAATTGAAAAAATGCGGCACATCCTATAAAAAAGGCGCAGCAGTCTGTTATGCCGACTTCACTGCTGCCGGAACGAGGAGTGTGCGGTATGAGCGGAAATGAAAAAACAGACAATGTGGCAAAACTGGAGAGCAGGATTGATCTGCTGAGTATTATCGGTGAAGTGGAAGGACATGAGGCACTGGGGGAGCGGACCAAAACCACCCGGTATGAACAAATACTCCCCCGGCTGGCAAAGGTGGAGGATGACGATCAGATCGAGGGACTCCTGATCCTTTTAAATACGGTGGGCGGTGATGTGGAGGCAGGACTTGCCATTGCGGAAATGATCGCCTCACTGAGCAAGCCCACCGTTTCTCTGGTTCTGGGCGGCGGCCATTCCATCGGGGTGCCGCTGGCAGTGTCCTCTGACTACAGCTTCATTGTTCCCAGCGCCACCATGGTCATCCACCCGGTCCGAACCAGCGGAACTTTTATCGGGGTGATGCAGTCCTATCGCAATATGGAAAAAACTCAGGACAGAATCACCGGATTTATTGCAGGCCATTCCAGAATCACACAGGAACGCATAGAACAGCTGATGCTGGACACTTCCCTGCTGGTTAAGGATGTGGGAACCATGCTGGATGGCCGGGAAGCCGTGGAAGAGGGACTCATCGATGAGGTGGGCGGCATTCGGGAGGCGCTCACCAAGCTGCACAGCCTGATTGATCAGGCAAAAAAGCAGAACAGCAAAATGTAAACGGGAATCAATGAAAAATGCGGAAAGCCAAACGGAAGGCGGAACCGGCGTCTGCCTTTCCGTATATCCGTAAATCAGGCATTTTTCACATTGTCACACTTTGCAGTTTATGATATAATATTTCTTCGATACAATGGAAGACACGATTTACAGGTTTTCTGTTGCCGCAAGAAGAACAGCAAGTACATAGGATGAGGTTATATATGAGTTTTTTTGAGGCAATTCTGATGGGAATTGTACAGGGAATAACGGAATTTCTTCCGGTCAGCAGCTCCGGGCATCTGGCAGTGATCGGCCGGCTGCTGAATATTCAGGAAGAAGCGGGGCTTTCCTTTGAGGTACTGCTTCATGTGGGGACACTTGCCGCCGTCTGTCTGGCTTTCCGGGAAGATATCAGGCGGATGGCTCTGGAACTGATTCGTATGATAAACGACATCCTTTACAATGGTACTACATATTTTCACAACAGGTTCCATGGAGAGGATGCCCGTGATTACCGCAAACTGCTCCACAATAATTACCGCAAGCTGGTGACGATGCTGGTAATTTCCACAATTCCCACCGGCATCCTGGGATACCTGATGCAGGGGATTGTTCAGCGGGCTTCTGTTTCATTGCTGGCAACGGGGCTGGGATTTCTGGTAACGGGCGTGCTGCTTTTTGTGATGGATAACTGGCGGCCCGGGAAGAAGATTCCCAAAGATATGAAAACTTCTCATGCGCTGGCTATCGGTATCTGTCAGGGCCTGGGTACTTTCCCCGGCGTGTCAAGGCTGGGACTTACCATGACTGCAGGGTTGATGTGCGGCTTGAACCGTGGATTCGCAGTCAGATATTCTTTTCTGCTTTCTGTTCCGGCAGTGATCGGAGCGCTGATTCTGGAACTTCAGACAGCTTCGTTTCCGGCCATGAGCTGGAGGCTGGGCGGTTTATACGCGGCAGGGACAGTGGCAGCGGCCGTCACCGGCTGTCTGGTTATCCGCTGGATGCTGAATTTTGTAAAACGTAGAAAATTTTTCATCTTCTCGGCATACTGTTTCCTGCTGGGAATCGTAACCATTGTATGTCATTTTGTTTTTTCATAGGATAGGATGAACAAGGAAAAACGGCACGGAAAAGGTGCTGTTTTTCCGAAGATAGAGGAAAGGGGAGCGGAAATCACAGAGGATTTCCGGATTCAGGAAGGGGAATGTTTCATGCCGGCCACAGGTTCTAAGAAATCATCTGCTGCCCGGAGGCGTACATCCGGAGGAAAACAGGGGAGAAAGACCTCCGGGAGATCAAAAACCTCCGCGAAAAAGAGACAGACACGGAAAAAAATGGACAGCGGCATCTGGCGGGAAGTGCTGGTGCTGACGGTTTTGGCTGTGTCGATTTTGTTGTTTATCAGTAATTTCGGGATCGGGGGAATCATCGGGAATGCGGTGAGCCGGTTCTTTTTCGGAATATTTGGCTGGATGGCCTATATATTCCCGGTTGTCTTGTTTTTCGGAACGGCTTTCGCCGCCGCCAACCGGGGAAATCCGCTGGCAGTATGGAAAATGAGCGGGCTCATCCTGCTGTTTCTGTGCCTCTGCGGCCTGGTACATCTGATAACGCTGGGCTATGTGGCGGGAGACACCATTTCCGGATATTATCAGGTCTGCGCGCAGCGCAAGAGCGGCGGAGGTCTGCTGGGCGGAGGAATTGCGAAGATTCTCTGCACCGCCTTCGGAACGCTTGGAGCTTATGTGGTACTGGTGATTTTGCTGGTGATTTCCGCCATCATCATGACGCAGAAGCCGCTGCTGGCCCCGCTGAAGGTAAAGGGAGAAAAAGCTTATCATGAGGCGAAGGAAAACCGGATCCGCAGGCGCGCTTCCGCGGCAGAGATTTCCTTTGACCAGACAGATATGAAGCGGGAAAAGGGCGCCGCTTCCGGCGATGCGCAGGAGAAGCAGCCGGGGCGCCGCGGACGCCGCAAGGCGGAGCAGGAGAAACCGGAAGCACAGCCGGCAGAGAGCATGGAGGTGCAGACGGATTTTACCATCCAGCGGCCTTCCCAGGACGAGCTGTTTGGAAACGCGCTGGAGCTGGAGGGCGGCGGTATGACAGAGCTTACCGCGCCGGATAACGCGGCGGAGCAGGCCGGTGAGGATGCTCCCGCGCATATGGAAGAAAAAACGCCGGAGACGGCGCCAAAGGAAAGAAAGAAAAATCCCAGGTCTTCCCAGAAGGAGATCGCGGACGGGATTCAGAATATACAGCAGGAGATTTCCGAGACGGCGGAAAAACCGAAGGTTTATGAATTTCCGCCGCTTACGCTGCTGAAACGGGGTGATAAGCGGGCTGCCGGGGATTCCGACCAGCATCTTCGCAGCACGGCCAGAAAGCTGCAGGAAACGCTTCACAGCTTCGGCGTCAATGTGACGGTGACCAACGTAAGCTGCGGCCCCACAGTGACCCGCTACGAGCTTCAGCCGGAACAGGGCGTGAAGGTCAGCAGGATCGTGGGCCTGGCGGATGATATCAAACTGAATCTGGCGGCGGCAGATATCCGTATTGAGGCTCCCATCCCCGGCAAAGCGGCCGTGGGAATCGAGGTGCCCAACGCCACCAACAGTCCGGTGATGCTCAGGGATCTTCTGGAATCCAGAGAATTCCGGGAGTTTCCTTCCGATCTGGCTTTTGCCGTGGGCAAGGACATCGGAGGAAAACCGGTGGTTTCCGATATCGGAAAGATGCCGCATCTGTTGATTGCCGGCGCCACAGGTTCCGGTAAATCCGTCTGCATCAATACGCTGGTGATGAGCATCCTCTATAAGGCAAGTCCGGAGGATGTAAAGCTGATTATGATTGATCCCAAGGTGGTGGAGCTGAGCGTTTATAACGGTATTCCCCACCTGTTCATCCCGGTGGTCACGGAGCCCAAGAAAGCTGCGGGAGCCCTGAACTGGGCGGTGGCCGAGATGACGGAACGGTACAACAAGTTTGCCCAGTACAATGTGCGGGATCTGAAAGGCTACAATGAGAAGGTCGCCGCGCTGGACGATATCGACGATCCCGGGAAGCCCCAGAAGCTTCCGAAGATTGTGATTATCGTGGATGAGCTGGCGGACCTGATGATGGTGGCTCCGGGCGAGGTGGAAGATGCCATCTGCCGGCTGGCTCAGCTGGCCCGTGCGGCAGGCATACATCTGATTATCGCCACACAGCGGCCTTCCGTCAACGTTATAACCGGTCTGATCAAAGCTAACATGCCCTCCCGGATTGCTTTTTCCGTTTCTTCCGGTGTGGATTCCAGAACCATTCTGGATATGAACGGGGCGGAGAAGCTTCTGGGCAAGGGAGATATGCTCTACTATCCCCAGGGGTATCAGAAGCCCGCGCGTCTGCAGGGCTCCTTTGTATCCGACGCGGAAGTGAGCGCCGTGGTGAATTTCCTGACGGAAAATCATCAGTCGGATAAGGCTTATGATGAAAAGATAACGGAGATGATGAACGCGGGGGCCGCATCCCAGGGATCAGGCGCCGCCGCCGATAAAGACGCCTACTTTGTGGAGGCGGGAAAATTTATTATTGAGAAGGATAAGGCTTCCATAGGCATGCTGCAGAGAATGTTCAAAATCGGTTTCAACCGGGCGGCCCGGATTATGGACCAGCTGTCAGAGGCCGGCGTGGTAGGACCGGAGGAAGGCACGAAACCGAGAAAGATTCTGATGTCTGCGGAAGAATTTGAGAAATATATCGAGGAATCGCTGTAGGCCCAAAGCCGGGCGGTTCCCAGCCGAAGATCAGGTGAGGAGAATTGACAATGAAATGTTCTAATTGCGGAGCGCCGATTGAGGAGGGAAGGCTGTTTTGTATGAATTGCGGTCAGGAAGTCCAGTGGGTGCCTGACTACGATTCTTTCGGGTCGTTTATAGAGCAGCAGGAAAAGCTGAAAAAGGAAAAGGAGGAGGCTCAGCGCCGGGAACGGCTCCGGGCGGCACAGGCTGCGGAAGCGGCAAGAAAAAGGAAGAAGAAAAAACAGAAGATGATGGCAGCCGCTGCGGTGACGGTGGTAGCCGCCGGGGCGGTTATCGGTTTGGTTTTCTGGAATAATTATCAGAGAAACTATAATTCCTTTGATTACCAAATGGAAAGAGCGCAGTCGGCTTTTTCCAGCGGTGAATATCAGGACAGCTATGAATTTGCCAGCAGAGCGGTGACGCTGAACCGTGACAGTGATGATGCCAGGCTCCTGTTGGCTGAGATTCTGGTGAATCTGGATCAGAGCCAGGATGCGAGGGAGGTACTGGAGGATCTGATTCAGGACAGCCCGGATAACAGCGAAGCTTACGGACAGCTGATTGAGATCTATGCCGATCAGGAAGATACCGATGCCATCAAGGAACTGATGGATAACTGCGAAAATGATGAGATCCGGGAAGAATACTCTGCCTATATTACCAATCCGCCGGTTTTCAGCCTGCCGGAGGGCTCCTATGATGCCAAGCAGACGCTGCGGTTATATACACGGGGAGAGGGCGATATCTATTATACTACGGATGGCTCAGAACCTACGCAGGAGAGTACTGCCTATACCTCGGAGGGAATTGCTCTGGAGGAAGGAACCACAACCGTCAAGGCTGTGGTCATCAACGAGAATGGCATTCCCAGCGATGTGGTTTCCAATACCTATACGGTAGAACTGGCCCGTCCGGATCCGCCGCAGATCGCGCCGTCTTCCGGGGAGTATACAACGGCAATGGATACTTCAATCTATGTGATTGTGCCGGAGGGCTGTACCGCTTACTACGCTTTTGACGAACGTCCGACGGTCAATAGTACGGAATATACCGGACCGGTGAGTATGAAAGCGGGCACACATATTTTCTACGCTATTATTCAGGATGAAAATGGCAAGGTAAGCGCTGCTGCCAGCGCAACCTATACACTGACAGAAGCAGAATAGTCATAAAACATATTGATTTTTGGCGTATTTTGTGGCAGAATAAATTTGTGATTGTAACACGTTACCCAAGTGAAAACCTGCGTGTTAAAATAAGATGACGAGGAGGAAGTTATGTACAAAATAATCAAAGCTGAAAAACTTAATGAGATTGTATATCTCATGGTTGTGGAAGCTCCCATGGTTGCGAAGCACTGCCAGCCGGGACAGTTTGTCATTGTAAAAGAAGACGATACGGGAGAGCGTATTCCGCTGACGATCTGCGATTACGACAGAGAAGCGGGAACGATTACCATCGTGTTCCAGCCTATCGGCGTTTCCACGCAGAAATTCGCAAGGCTGCAGGCGGGGGATGCTTTTGAGGATTTTGTAGGGCCTCTGGGATGTCCGTCCGAATTTGTGAACGAAGATCCGGAAGCACTGAAAAAAGAGAAGATTCTTTTTGTGGCCGGCGGTGTGGGAACTGCCCCGGTGTATCCGCAGGTAAAATGGCTGCATGAGCACGGCATCGAGGCCGATGTTATCGTGGGCGCGAAAACCAAGGATCTGATTATTCTTGAGAAAGAGATGGCTGCTGTGGCAGGCAATCTGTACATAACAACCGACGATGGATCATACGGACGCAGCGGTATGGTTACCAAGGTGATCGATGATCTGATGGCTGAGGGCAAGACTTATACCAGATGTGTGGCTATCGGCCCCATGATCATGATGAAGTTCTGCTGCCTGACCACCAAGAAATACGATATTCCCACCATTGTTTCCATGAACCCCATTATGGTGGACGGCACAGGTATGTGCGGCGCATGTCGTGTGATCGTGGGCGGCGAAGTGAAATTTGCCTGTGTGGACGGACCGGAGTTTGACGGCCATCTGATCGACTGGGATCTGGCCATGAAGAGACAGATGATGTACAAGACTGAAGAAGGAAGAGCGTTGCTGAAGCTGCAAGAGGGAGACACCCATCACGGCGGATGCGGACAGTGCGGAGGTGATAAATAATGGGTGACGTATTGAAGAAAGTTCCTGTAAGAGAGCAGGATCCGAAGGTAAGAGCGACAAACTTTGAAGAGGTCTGTCTGGGATATAACAAAGAAGAAGCCATGGAAGAGGCTGCCCGCTGCTTAAACTGCAAGAACGCGAAATGCGTGCAGGGCTGCCCGGTAAATATTGATATTCCCGCATTTATCCATCAGGTAAAAGAGGGGAATTTTGAGGAGGCTTACAAGGTGATTGGAAAGTCCAGCGCCCTGCCCGCTGTGTGCGGACGTGTATGCCCCCAGGAAACCCAGTGCGAAGGAAAATGTATCCGCGGCATCAAGGGCGAACCGGTTTCCATCGGAAAGCTGGAGCGTTTTGTAGCTGACTGGGCCAAGGAGAACGGCATCAAGCCGGAGGCTCCCGCCACCAAGAACGGCCACAAGATTGCCGTGATCGGTTCCGGTCCTTCCGGACTGACCTGCGCCGGAGATCTGGCAAAGATGGGATACGATGTGACGATCTTTGAAGCCCTGCATCAGCCGGGCGGCGTGCTGGTTTACGGTATCCCCGAGTTCCGTCTTCCCAAGGACAAGGTTGTGAAGGAAGAAGTGGAAAACGTAAAATCTCTGGGTGTTACCATCAACACCAACGTTATTATCGGAAAATCCACAACCGTGGATGAGCTGCTGGAGAATGAAGGATTTGAGGCAGTATTCATCGGTTCCGGAGCCGGACTGCCCATGTTCATGGGAATCCCCGGCGAGGTAAGCAACGGCGTATTCTCCGCCAATGAGTACCTGACCAGAAGCAACCTGATGAAAGCTTTCCGTGAAGATTACGATACCCCCATCGTGACCGGCAAAAAAGTAGTTGTGGTGGGCGGCGGAAACGTGGCCATGGATGCCGCGAGAACCGCTCTGCGTCTGGGCGCTGAGGTACATATCGTTTACAGAAGAAGCGAGGAAGAGCTTCCGGCCCGTAGAGAGGAAGTTCATCACGCAAAAGAAGAGGGCGTGATCTTTGATCTGCTGACCAATCCCACAGAGATTCTGGCAGATGAAAACGGATGGGTGAAAGGTATCCGCTGTGTGCGCATGGAGCTGGGCGAGCCGGATGCTTCCGGAAGAAGACGTCCTGTTGTGATCGAGGGATCCGAGTTCGAGATGGAAGCGGATACCGTGATCATGTCCCTGGGAACCTCTCCCAACCCGCTGATTTCTTCCACCACCATCGGTCTGGATGTGAACAGAAGAAAATGTATCATCGCAGATGAGGAGACCGGAGCTACCTCCAAGGAAGGCGTATACGCCGGCGGAGACGCAGTGACCGGAGCGGCCACCGTTATCCTTGCCATGGGCGCAGGAAAGGCTGCGGCAAAGGGAATTGACGAGTTCATCAAGAACAAAAACAAATAAAATGTCACGTTTTGCGGGCGACCCGCATCGTGAATGCGTGATGCGAATGTGAAAGAGCTGCCGGAGACGTACAGGGTTTCCGGCAGCTTTATTATTCATGACAATGGATAGTTCGAGCGGCGTGCTTTCTATTGTTTTTCAAAAAGTGAGAGGCGTGCGTATCGTGCTGCTGACTGTTTGTGAGGGGATTGTATATGATTGAAGAGATTCGGCAGGAATTAAAAGAGCAGGCAGATGAAACCTACCGGAAATTTCATGCCTCCCTGGTGCCGGGGCTGACGGATTTTCTGGGGGTGCGGATTCCGGCTCTCCGGAGCATTGCCAGAAAGCTGGCGAAGGAGGACTGGAGACGATATCTGAGAGAGGCTTCCGACAGCTGTTATGAGGAGCTGATGCTTCAGGGAATGGTCATCGGCTATGCGGCCATGGACAGGGACGAGCGGGCGGAGCATCTTCGGGGCTTTATCCCGAAAATCAATAACTGGGCGGTCTGTGACTGCTGCTGCAGTACCTGGAAATTTATGCGGAAGGATCCGGCTTACTGGTATGACTTTCTCCTTCCTTTTCTGGAGGGAGGGGAATATGAAATCCGTTCCGTGGTGGTATCCCTGATGGATCATTTCCCGGAAAATGAGTATCTGCAGAGGCAGTTTTCCATTTACAATGGGATTCACCATGAAGGGTACTATGTGAAAATGGCGGTGGCCTGGGCCATCTCGGTCTGTTATGTCCGTTTTCCGCAGGAGACAGCCGTGTTTTTGGGTGCAAACTCTCTGGATGATTTCACCCAGAATAAAGCGATTCAGAAATGCCGGGAGTCCAACCGGATTTCCAGGGAAGAGAAAGAAATGTTGAATGGACTGAAGAGGGGGAAAAAGTCATGAGCTGTATCAGAAAAGCAGAGCCGGAGGATCTTCCTGAGGTGGTGCGGCTGGCGGCGGAGCTCTGGCCGCAGCATACGCTGGAAGAGCTGGAAGAGGAGCTGGAGCCCTACACAGACCGCAGGGACGCGGCTGTTTTCCTGGCTTATCAGGAGGGCAGAAAGCCCTGTGGTTTTGCTCAGTGCGGACTTCGGCGGGATTACGTGGAGGGAACCGAAACCTCGCCGGTGGGATACCTGGAGGGGATCTACGTCCGTCCGCTGTGCCGGGGACAGGGAATCGCCCGCCTTCTGGTGGAAACCTGCCAGCAGTGGGCGATTCAGGCGGGCTGCAGGGAATTTGCCAGCGACTGCGAGCTGACAAACGAGGAAAGCAGAAAGTTTCATCTGGCAGTGGGCTTTGAGGAAGCGAACCGGATCATCTGCTTTACAAAAAAACTGAGATAGGAGAATTTATGAAGATTACCGTTGTATCCGTGGGAAAAATCAAGGAGAAATATCTCCGGGACGCCATCGCCGAGTACAGCAAGCGTCTCGGACGCTACTGCCGGCTGGAGCTCATTGAGGTGGCTGATGAAAAAACGCCGGACAGAGCCAGCCAGACCGTGGAAGACCAGATCCGCCAGAAGGAGGGGGAACGCATCGCCAGATATCTCCGAGAAGACGCCTATGTGATCGCGCTGGCTATTCAGGGAAAGATGCTGTCCTCGGAGGAGTTCGCGGAGAAGATCGGAAATCTGGGCGTATCGGGATGCAGCCATATCATTTTTGTGATTGGAGGATCCATCGGGCTGGATGAGAAAATTCTCCGGCGGGCAGATTACCAGCTGAGCTTTTCCAGGATGACGTTTCCTCATCAGCTGATGCGGGTGATTCTGCTGGAGCAGATTTACCGGGGGTATCGGATTTTGGCGGGGGAGCCGTATCATAAGTAAGTGTGGGCGATAAATCCGAATTTGAAGGGGTTGTTATGACGGAAACGATAGGGGTTGCGATTGGGATAGGTATATTCGCACTTGTTTTTATATATCTTGGTTGTTTGATGTGGAAAAAGGAAAAAATCACTTTGCTTCATAGTTATCATTATGACAAAGTGTCTCCAGGTGATAAAAAGGCTTTTTGTAAAATATCAGGTTGGGGTGTTATCTTTATTGGAATAGGTCTTTTGGTGACTGCTATAATAATCGGGATAACAGATTCTGCATTAAGTTTTATCGCTTTTGCATTGGGATTTGTTGTGGGATTGGCGTTGCTGATTTATGCAGGAGCAAGATATAACCGCTAATAGAGAAGAAATTTATTAACCGGCCACTTTGCATGGAAAGGGAACAATACGCTAAGCGAACATGACCACTTAATTCTTTTGCAAGCGAAAATTAACGCATATATTCGTTATTTGGAAATAAAACAATAGGAGATTATAAACTTGCAGAGTCGTTCTCTTTCTCATTTACGAAAATGGATGAAGAAAAACCTGACTATGCCTACAGTGAAATCTGGATTCCGGTCGTAAAAAAGGAATGTAAATATAGCTGAAATATGTAATTCAAGGAGAAGTCCAATGAAAAGATTTAGTCCAGAAGCCGAGCAGATAATGATTGAGCGTTTTGGAAAGGATACAATTATCGCTTTGGCAACAACAGATCATGA
>DVON01000114.1 GCA_018713585.1 Candidatus Pullilachnospira stercoravium
TGCCATACCATATAGCCGTAGTAATAATCCTCAAAATCCTCCAGCCGGTAAACATTTACCCGGGACACCCTCCGAAACCGGAACAATTTTTCTTTGTCATACATGCCGTACCGGTGAAACAGCTCCACCGCATCGGAAGTGGAAATGCTCCGCTTCATCACAGGCAGCTCCTTCTCCACCAGGCTGCGCATATAAGCGTCCACCTGATCCAGAAATGCCTGATCCACCGTCACATTTCCGTCGATGGTATAATAAAAACCCGCATCCACCGCAAACCGCAGCACCACCTTGCGGATATTTTCATGACCCGCCACATGGTAAACCGCTTTCAGAAACAGCAGGTTCATGCTGCGTTTGTAAGCTTTGTGCCCGATGCCGTCCGCCGTGGTGATCAGCTGAACCCGGCAGTCCCGGTGCAGCTTCTTGTGCAGCTCTCTCAGTTTTCCGTCGGCCATCACCAGCACCACCGGATACTCCGTAAAATGAGAAAACTCCTTCACAATCTCACCGAAAGGCGTTCCCTCCGGAAACGCTTTCGTCTCCCCGCAGACCGTTACCTGACACAATCTGTTCCCCATAATTCTCTCCTCCTTTCATTAACGTTGGGCGTATGGCCATAAAGGGATCCTTTCAGGGTTTCCTTATCTTTAGCCGCATGGCCATAAAGGGATTTTCCCAAACCTGTTTTTCAGGTCTCTCTTTCATAATATGCCAGTCCTTCCCTCACAATATCCAGTTCTTCTTCCATTTCCCGGATTCTGCCGGACACCTTCTGCAGATCCCTGCCCTGCGCCCGCAGATTCTCCAGGATCTTTCCGCAGGTTTCCCGCCGGCCTTCCAGGTACTTGCGCAGTACCGGATGGCGGTTCTCCAAAAGCAGCTTCCCGTACCGGTAGAAAACCTCCTGCCCCCAGGCCATGTCCCCAGGCACGGCATGAATGGCAGTATAGTATTTCCCATCCTCCCGGACCATATCCTCCGCGTCTATGTTCCATCCGCTCTCTTCCAGGAAATGCCGCACCAGACCGATCTCTGACTGGGGCTGGAGGATCAGCTCACTGACACCTGCCAGCTGCCGCTCCCCATCCTGAAGAATCCGGATCATCAGCGGGCCGCCCATCCCCGCCACAAGAACAGAATCCGCCTCCCCGCAGCCCAGTTTTTCAAGGCCGTCGGAAAGGCGGGTTTCAATATACGGGGCAAGCCCTGACAGGCGTATGTGTTCTTCTGCCCGCATCAGGGGGCCCTCATTGACGTCCATGGCCAGAGCGGAGGGGATCACCCCCTCCTCCACCAGGGCGATGGGTATGTATCCGTGGTCTGTTCCCACATCGGCCAGCCGGTTTCCCGGCGTCACAAGAGACGCGTTCATCCGAAGCCGCATGGACAGCTGCATCAGTCCAGATAATCCTTCAGCTTCCGGCTGCGGCTGGGGTGACGCAGCTTTCTCAAGGCTTTTGCCTCAATCTGGCGGATACGCTCTCTCGTGACATTGAATACCTTGCCGACCTCTTCCAGGGTTCTGGCTCTTCCGTCATCCAGTCCGAACCGCAGGCGCAGCACCTTCTGCTCTCTTTCTGTCAGTGTGCTCAAAACCTCCACCAGCTGTTCCTTCAGCAGAGTAAAGGCAGCGGCATCCGCCGGCACCGGCACATTGTCATCCTGGATAAAGTCGCCCAGATGGCTGTCCTCCTCCTCACCGATAGGTGTTTCCAGAGACACCGGCTCCTGGGAAATCTTCAGAATCTCCCGAACCCGCTCCACCGGCATGTTCATCTCCTCTGCAATCTCCTCGGGGGTAGGTTCACGGCCCAGTTCCTGCAGCAGCTGACGGGAAACCCGGATCAGTTTGTTGATGGTTTCCACCATATGAACAGGAATCCGGATCGTTCTGGCCTGATCCGCAATGGCTCTGGTGATGGCCTGACGAATCCACCAGGTGGCATAGGTACTGAACTTATAACCCTTTCGGTAATCAAATTTTTCCACCGCCTTGATAAGACCCAGGTTTCCTTCCTGAATCAGATCCAAAAACAGCATACCCCGGCCCACATACCGTTTTGCAATGCTGACAACCAGTCGCAGGTTAGCTTCCGCCAGACGCTTTTTGGCCGCTTCATCTCCCTGCTCCATCCGTTTTGCCAGCTCAATCTCCTCCTCTGCGCTCAGAAGAGGCACCTTGCCGATTTCTTTCAGATACATACGCACCGGATCCTCGATGCTGACCCCCTCCGGAACGGACAGGTCGATATTCTCCATATCTACTTCCTCATCTTCAATGGGAATATCGTCTGCCTCCAGAAGAGCATCGTCTTCCGGCAGTCTGAGCACGTCCACACCGTTATTCTCCAGATATTCAAAAATCAGATCCATCTGATCCGCCGTCAGTGTGATTCCCTGGAAAAAGTCGTTGATCTCCTGGTATTCCAGAACATTTTTTTTCTTCTTTGCCAAATCCAGAAGTGCTTTCAGTTTTTCGGCAAACTGGGCTTTATCCATTTCCATTTGTTTTCCATCCTTCCATAACTTGCTTATATTTTATCCTCTATGAGAAGAAATATGCTCCTGATCCTGAATCCGCAGTACAAGCTTTCCGGAACGGAGCGCTTCCAGCTCTTTCTTTTCCTGCATCAGATTCATCAGGCCCTGAAGATCCGTGGGGGCCAGAGCCGCCGTCCGGTGGGCGATGCTGTCCTCCTTCAGCCGACAGATCACATCCAGCAGCGCTCCCCGCCGCTCCTCCTCCGTCTCCAGAGGAATCCGGGCATTGAAGACCGCCGCCACTTCCTTCTGCTCCTCACTGTCCGTAAAACGGTTCAGAAGCCTTGCGGGATTGACTTCCCCGTTGGCGTGCTGCTCAAAGAGCATTTCCGCCACCTGATGATACAGGGGCTTTGTGAAATCCTCCGGACTGATGTACCGGTCAATCTGCTCAAAGATCTGCGGATAAGAAGTCAGCCAGGTGAGCATCAGCTTCTGGGACAGCTCGTATCCGTTTTCCTTCTCCTGATTTCTGTGGACGCCGGACCGGGGCTTTACCGGCTCGGAAATTCCCGCTCCCCGCAGAGCCAGCCGGTTCACCATCTTCCGCAGATCCTCCGGGGAAATCCCGTAGGTATCCGCCACCGCCTGGATATAATTCTTCCGCTCCAGCTCATCCTCAAACCGCAGAAGCTTTCCCGCCGCCTCCCGGTAAAAATCCGTTTTTCCCTGGGGATCCGCCATGTCGAACCGGCTCTCCATGGCCTTCAGCTCAAAGAGAAAACTGTTGGTGCCGCTCTCCAGACGCTCCTCAAAGGCCTCCCGCCCCATATTTTTGATAAATTCGTCCGGATCCTTGTAGGGCTGAAGATTGATCACCTTGGTGGCAAGCCCGGCCTCCTTCAGCATGGGAATCGCCCGCAGCGCCGCCTTCACGCCCGCCTCATCGCTGTCGTATATGATCAGCACCTCATCCGTATACCGCTTCAGCAGGCTACACTGCTGGGAAGTGAGCGCCGTTCCCAGAGAGGCCACCGCATTGTTGAAGCCCGCCTGGTGCATGGAGATCACATCCATGTAGCCCTCGCAGATGATCAGATTCTTTTTTCTGGATGTCCTGGCGAAATTGAGTCCGTACAGGTTCCGGCTCTTGTCAAAGATCTTCGTCTCCGGGGAGTTCAGGTACTTGGGCTTTCCATCTCCCATCACCCGGCCGCCGAAGCCGATCACCCGGTTGGTCACATCCATAATGGGAAAAATTACCCGGTTCCAGAACTTGTCGTACATGCCCTTCTTTTCATCCACATTGAACAGGCCGGACTGACGCAGCAGCTCGTCGGAATAATTTTTCCCCTTCAGATACCGGTACAGATTGTTGCTGAAACGATCCGAATAGCCCAGCCCAAACCGGTGGATGGTCTCCTCCGAAAGCTGACGCCCTTTCAGGTAATCCATCCCCTGCTTTCCCACCGGCTGGCGCAGCTGGTAGTAATAATACCGGGCTGCCTGCCGGTTGATGTCCAGAAGGGCGCTGCGAAGATCCGCCTGCTCCTTCGCCTCCCTGGAATACTCCAGGCTGGGCAGCTCCACACCGGCTCTTTCTGCCAGCGCCTTCACCGCCTCCACGAAGGAAAAATTTTCATATTCCATCAGAAATGTAAAAACATTTCCCCCCGCTCCGCAGCCAAAACAGTAATACATCTGCTTGTCCGGACTGACGGAAAAGGACGGGGACTTCTCATTATGAAAAGGGCACAGGCCAAAGTAAGAGCTTCCTCTTCTCTGCAGCTTCACATAACCGGAAATCACATCCACGATATCGTTTTTCATCCGTATCTCTTCAATCAGGTCTTCCGAATAACGCATAATTTCCACATTCCTCCGTTTATATTATTCCGCATCCGCCCTTTATTTCCTTTTTTCTTTTTATTTTTCCGCATCCATTTTCTGCATTTCCCGCCTCCAACAGTCAATCTGCCGCGAAATCTTTCCGGCTGTTTTCCCGCCCAGGTACTGCTGATCAGTAAACCGCCCAGGCTGCAGGCATAAAAATCTGTTTAAATTTTGCCATAGAATACTGATCCGTCATACCGGAAATATAATCACATACCACCCGCTCCAGAGGTTCTCCCCGGCCGATCAGCTCCCGGTATTCCGTGGACATTTCCGCAGGATGTTCACAGTAATACAGGTACATTTCCTTCAACATTCGTTTCGCCCGCTCTTCTTCCTTCTTCGCCTCAGGATTCCGGTAAACGTTCTGGAACATGAGCTTCCGCAGCATCCGCATGGCTTCCTCCACTTCCGCGGACATCTGCACCCGGTCTTTTCCGGCGCTGTTGATGACAATATCATGAATCATGGTGTTAAGCCGTTCCCGGCAGGAATCTCCCAGCACCACCCGCAGCGTAATGGGAATGTCGTCCTCGCTGAAAATACCGGCCCGCTCCGCGTCGTCCATATCATGGTGAATATAGGAAATCTTGTCGCAGTAACGGACCACCTGCCCCTCCATGGTGGACGGGGAGCCTGCCGTCCGGTGGTTCAGAATCCCGTCCCTCACTTCCCAGGAAAGGTTCAGCCCCTGGCCGCCCTTCTCCAGCAAATCCACCACCCGCAGACTCTGCCGGTAATGGGCAAATCCCAACGGACAGATTTCGTCCAGTGCCGCCTCCCCGGAATGGCCAAAGGGGGTATGTCCCAGATCATGCCCCAGGGCAATGGCCTCCACCAGATCCTCGTTGAGCTCCAGCGCCTTCGCCACCGTCCGGGCCGTCTGGGATACCTCCAGCGTGTGGGTCAGCCGGGTCCGGTAGTGATCCCCCTGGGCCGCCAGAAACACCTGGGTTTTATCCTTCAGCCGCCGGAAAGCCTTGGAATGAATGATCCGGTCCCGGTCCCGCTGATAGCAAGTCCGGATATCGCACTCCTGCTCCGCACGCTCCCGCCCTCTGGAATCCCTGCTATGGGACGCAAAGGGACTCAGATTGCGGTACTCCTTCTCTTCCTGATTCTCTCTGATATTCAAAAATACTCACCTCCGGTATTATGCCTCTTATCTGTTTTATTCCGCGCACTTTTCCCAAATTCCTTCCCGTAAAACTGTTTTTTTGACGCGAGGTGCATGGGTGTGACGGAATTGCCGGTGTCATAAAAGAAGCCCTTTCAACATTTGGGATACAATATCGGACACCAGGTGCGGGGCCGTCATGCAGCTTCGGCTTTCCGGATGGTTTCGGTTACACGGCGGTTTTCTGGACGGTTCCGATGATTTCCGCACCGGAGGTGGCATCTCCCTGCGGCAGAATTGCGGATTTTTTATTTCCTGCGGCAGGTTTTCGGTTCTCTCTGCGGTACGATCCGCAATTTCTCTTTTTCCACAGTAGACTTTTCGTTCTTTCTGCGGTACGATACGCAAATTTGTATTTCCTGCAGTAGTTTTCCCGTTCTTTCTACGGCACGATCCGCGATTTTGCATTTCTTGCAGTAGCTCTCCACCTTTTTCTACGGCAGATTCCCACACTTTTTCATTTCCCGCAGTAGTCTTGTCTATTTTGCCTGATACTCCTGTCACAGATTACTTCAATTCCGCGATTCTCTTTGTCTTCTTCCGGCCAACAGCCAACCAGTTTCTTTGCAGGCAAGTGTCCTGTTCGTTGTCCCTGACTACTTCAACGAAAAGTGAACTTTGTAAGCTTTCACCTTACCCGAATATGTCTTCCGGCCAATGAAATCTTTAAAAGCTGTAAAGAGCGTGCTATAATCATACTTGAATTTTTGCATCCATGTGTTGTTGAAATGAAAGAAAGGTGTCATCCATTGCTGCGAAAATACAGAAAATTACTTATTCTGATCTTTTTTCTTATCCTATATGTCCTGGTTCTGACCGTCTATCTTCTGGGCGAACGCCTGCTGGCACAGCATGGGCTGGAATACCGGGCCGGGATATCGTCCCTGGGATTTTTCTGGATCTATCTTCTGCCCTTCCCGGCGGGCGGCGTTCTGCTGGTCTGCCTGTACCGGTGGCTGAAAAAGAAATATGATCTGAGACCCGTCCGGATATTCTGCAAAATCTTTTTTGCCGTTTATCTGCTGGCTGCCGTCTGCCTGGCAGGTTATCTTGAGGCAATGCATCTGATTCATCTGGATTACGAGGAAGTGCTGGACACCGGTTATCTGAAGATCTATGAAACCTCCTTCCCCGATGCCAGCTGGTACTACTGCGCTCCCGTTTCCTTTTTTGCCAGAGAACCGCTGACACAGGTAACCAGCCAGGTGGATGGGCGCTACGAGGATGACGGAGCAGCCAGCGGGGACGATGTCCAGGCAGAGGAGGATTCCCGTTCTCCGGTGATCACACTTACTCCTGAGGAAAATCCGGACATGCCGGACGGCAGCGGGGCGGCCGAACAGGATATGGAAAACAGCGCGCAGGGAGAAACCGAATACAATGAGGATGACAACTCAGAAGAGACAGATGCCGGACAGGACACTTCCCCTGCCGCCGGCGATGCCTCCGGCTCTCTTTCCATCCCGGAAAATGCTGCCCGGGCCATCTACGAGGCAGTCTTTGCGCCGGAGGGAAAGACTTTCCAGGAGACCTATAACGCGAAGGGAAATCTCTATATCGTTCTGGACAGCTACGAAACAACTATCCAGGATCAGCAGGTCACAGCCCGGGAAACACTGGTCTATGACCGTAAATCGCAGAATGGAAAATGCCAGCTGTTTGTCTACTATCAGGAGCATTACGATTCCCAGGGCAACCAGCTGGACAATACTTCCATTCTGAATTTCTACGCTGTGGACATGACCACCGGCCAGGTGACCGCGGGAGATAAGACCGCCTGGAGCCAGCCGGCATCGGAAGCGTATTATGAGGCCACCGGGGAGTACTAAAGGGCATCTTCGGATGAATAACATCCCCTGGGGAAATTACTCAACTTCTTTCAGTAATTCTTCAGCGGAAACGCCATAAAGCTTTGCCAACGCGAAAAGATTTGACGTGGATGAGTCAGAGGTTCCATTTTCCCACTTTGAAACGGCCTGCCTGCTGACTCCAATCGATTCGGCGACAAACTCCTGCGTCATTTTGCACTTTGCCCGATGGGCTTTCAGCGTTTCTCCCAGCGATTTTTGCACTGCGGTTTTTTCCTGCCGTACCTCTTTGGAACGGATATAGCGGAGCAGCGCACAGACAACGAGGATAAACAGGCCGGCAAAAGCGCATAGAAAAATGATTCCGATCACAATCATTAATACGGTTACCTTCATTTGGCATACCTCCTCTCTTGTTTTGATGATTCTATTTTAGATAAAATCGCAGGTTGCTGCCACCAATTATCGGGCAACTATGGATTGCCTTCTGGTTGCGCAAAGAAAAAGAAGAAGCAAATACGCCGCAGAACGGTCAATGATTCGACCGTCCGCGGCGTATTTCTATAACAGCAAAGATAACCGGCAGCTTACCAGGCATGCCTTTCTGATATTCTGCTGAAAACTCCGATTTTTATATGG
>DVON01000010.1 GCA_018713585.1 Candidatus Pullilachnospira stercoravium
GCAGGGCCGGTCATATAAACCTGATTGGCTTCCCGGTCCCAGAAAATTTCCAGTTCTCCGCCCAGCAGTTTCACTGTCACCCGATCTTCTGTCAGACCGTTGAGAATACAGGCCACAGCCACAGCGCAGGCACCGGTGCCGCAGGCCAGGGTCTCGCCGGATCCCCTCTCCCACACTCTCATCTGAACCGTATGGCGATCCAGTACACGGATAAATTCTGTGTTAACCCGGTCCGGAAACAGAGGATGGTGTTCAAACAGAGGACCGATTTTATCAATTTCCAGGCCATCCACATCCGGAATACAGGTGACCGCATGGGGATTTCCCATGGACAATGCCGTGATCCGGTACTCTTTTCCTCCCACCTGGATGGGATAATCCACCACCCTGCTTTCTCCCGCTTTCATGGGGATTTTTTCCGGCTCCAGCTGAGGCGTACCCATATTGACCCGCACCCGGGACACTTTGCCGTCTTTCACAGTCAGCTCCAGAGTTTTCACCCCGCTGCCGGTGTTAACCGTAATTGTTGTTTTATCAGTCAGGCCATAATCATAGACATATTTTGCCACACAGCGGATACCGTTTCCGCACATGGCGCCCCGGGAGCCATCCGCATTGTACATCTCCATTTCAAAGTCCGCGGCATCGGATGGTTTGATCAGAATCAGCCCGTCGGAGCCGATGCCGAAATGCCGGTCGCTGACCTTCACCGCCACCTCCTCCGGGTGTTCTACTTTTTCCTGAAAACAGTTGACATAGACGTAATCGTTGCCGATTCCCTGCATTTTCGTAAATTTCATTTAAAGTTCCTTTCTTCTGGCTATGCCAGATCCCAGCTTTTCTCCCTGCTCCTTAATTATAGCGTTTCATTTATATTGTGTAAATTCTTTTTCTTTTCAGCGCGAGTCTCCATGCAGCAGATCTGAAACAGAAACTGCCGCATATTCTTCCCTTTCCATCCGGTCAAGAAGCAATTCCAATCCCTGTGCCGTATATTTGCCTCCCAGCCGGAATCGGAGGATATCTCCCTTCTCGCTGCCTCCCGCTGCCTGGAAAATAGCTTCCGCCTCATAATTCTTCCAGTCCATGCTGTCTCTTGTCCAGAGAATCGTGGAATATCCCATCGCATCTGCCGTCATCAGAAGGGTTTCATCGAATACTCCCAGCGGCGGCCTGAAAAGCCGCAGCAGGCCGGCTCCCAGCTTCTTTGCTGTCTTCTCCGTTTCCTGAATTCCGTCCTGACACTCACCTACGAAAAGTCCTGTCATGTCCCGCAGTCCCGGGCCGCCATTTGCCAGCTCCATACCGGCTTCCTGCAAATTCAGGAGCTGCTCCGGATATTTTTCCATCCATTCCCCGGTAACAAAAAAAGTGGCACCTGCCTCTTTTTCAGTCAGCACCGCCAGTATCTCTTCCAGACCCTGACAGTCCCAGGCCGCTTCGAAGGAAAGTCCCACCTTTTTCTCATCTGTCCGCACCCGGTATACCGGTGCCGGTTTTTCATTCCCGCCGCTTCCCGCCGTACAGGATGCGCCTCTTTCCTGCTGATACACCCAGGAAAGCGCGGAGACTGTCACGAAAGCAAGCAAACAGACCACAGCTGTTCCATGGTTTTTCATAATCCAGCCCCAAAATCAACCGTCTTTCTACTATTCTATGGGGCATCCGCCATTCCTATTCAGCCCTCCTGTACCCGCAGTCATTCTCCAGCCTGCAGATACGTTTCCAGTATCCGGATCAGTGTCTCCATCTCTTCCTGCGTTCCGATGCTGATCCGCAGATAGTTGTCGATCCGCGGTTTTTGAAAATACCGGACATATATGTTCTGCTTCCGGAGCATGGAAAAAAGCTCCCTGGCCGGAATGGCCGGGTGGGCGGCAAAAATAAAATTGGCCTTTGAATCGCCGAACACAAACCCCAGGCGGGCCAGTTCTTTCTTGGTCCACTCCCTGGCGGCGATCACCTTCTGCACGGTTTCCTGAAAATAGTCCCTGTCCGCCATGGCGGCGGCGCCGCACACCAGTGCCGTCTGATCCATGGTGTAGGAATTGAAAGAGTATTTCACATCGTTCAGATAACGGATCAGCTGAGGATTTCCACAGGCAAATCCAATCCGCATGCCGGCCAGACTCCGGGATTTGGAAAACGTCTGCACCACCAGCAGATTGTCGTATTTCTCAATCAGCGGCAGCGCCGACCGGGCTCCAAAGTCCACATAAGCCTCATCCACCACCACAATCACATCCGGGTTGGCCTTCACGATGGCCTCCACCGCCTCCTGGGACAGTTCCTCCCCGGTGGGCGCGTTGGGATTCGGGAAGATCACGCCGCCGTTTTCCCGCCGGTAATCCTCCGGGCAGATGGTGAAATCCTCTCCAAGCGGCACCGTTTCATAGGGAATCCGCAGCATGGATGCCCACACATCGTAAAAGGAATAGGTGATATCCGGAAAGAGGATGGGCTTTGGAGAGTTAAAGAATGTCAGAAAAATCATGGCCAGCACATCGTCCGATCCCACACCCACAAACACCTGCTCTTTTGTCAGCCCGTAATAGTCCGCAATAGCCTGCACCAGAATTCCCGCCTCCGGATCCGGATACCGGCGCATCCCGTCCAGATCCATTTCCCGGAGCGCTGCCCGGGCCCGGGGGGAGGGGGGATAAGGATTTTCATTGGTGTTCAGTTTGATAATGTTATTGCCCCTGGGCTGTTCTCCGGGGACATAGGGTTCCACTTTTCTCACATTTGCTTCCCAGTTTTTCATCTGCATCTCCTCTTTCTCTCTGTCTTTTCTGTCAGAACTGTACCTGATACAGTCCCGCGTACACGCCGTTCTTTGCCAGCAGGCTCTCATGGGTTCCTTCCTCAGCAATACCATCTTCCGTCAGTACCAGGATTCTCTGAGCGTTTCGGATGGTGGAAAGCCGGTGTGCAATCACAAAGGTGGTCCGGTCTTTGGCCAGCTTCTCCAGAGAGTGCTGCACAATCTTCTCACTCTCGTTGTCCAGGGCCGAGGTGGCTTCGTCAAAAATCAGCACCGGAGGATTTTTCAGGAATACCCTGGCAATAGAAAGCCGCTGTTTCTGTCCTCCCGAAAGTTTCACTCCCCTCTGTCCGATATCCGTGTCATAGCCTTCCGGCAAACTCATGATAAATTCATGAGCATTGGCCGCCCGGGCCGCCCGGATCACTTCCTCATCGGAGGCCTCCGGCTTTCCGTAACGGATATTGTCCATCACGGTACCCGCAAACAGATAGACATCCTGCTGAACAATACCAATCTGCCGGCGCAGATCCTTCAGGCAGATATCCCGGATGTCCCTGCCGTCCAGCTTCACACTTCCGGCGGTTACATCATAAAACCGGGGAATCAGGGAGCAGAGGGTGGTTTTTCCCGCTCCGCTGCTGCCCACCAGGGCCACATACTCTCCCGCCCGCACCTTCAGGTTCACATGGGACAGCACATTCTCCTCTTTTCCTTCATAGTGAAAGCTCACATCGTCAAACTGAATATCTCCCCGCACCTGATCCAGATGCACCGCGTCCGGCTTGTCCTTGATATCCGGCGCGATATTCATGATCTCCAGGAAACGCTCATAGCCGCTGTATCCGTTCTGGAACTGTTCTGTGAAGTTCACCAGCTTCTTCACCGGCTCCGTGAAGTTATTGATATAAAGAAGGAATGTCACCAGATCCGCGCTGGTCAGCTCTCCGGTGGTCATCAGATACGCTCCCATAATCAGGGAGCAGACGGTGATCAGTGTGGCAAAGGCGCCCATACCGGAATGGTACACGCCCATGTACCGGTAGGTTTTCCGTTTGGCCGCCACGAACCGGTCATTGCCCCGGCGGAACTTGTCCATCTCCGCCGCCTCATTGGAGAAGGATTTTACCACCCGGATACCGGACAGGCTGTCCTCAATCTGGCTGTTGATGTCGGCGATACGCGCCCGGTTTTCTTTGAAGGCGCTTTTCATCCGCCGGTTCAGGAATACAGCGTAGATCAGCATCAGCGCCACAATGCCGATGGCCACCAGCGCCAGCTTCCCGTTGATCATCAGCAGGATGACGAATGCGCCCAGCAGCTTGATCACTGAAATCACCACATCCTCCGGACCGTGGTGGAGAAGTTCCGTGATGTCAAACAGGTCGCTGGTGATCCTGGACAGCAGATGCCCCACCTTCTGATTGTCGAAAAAGGCAAAGGACAGCTTCTGATAATGGCCGAAGATCTCATTTCTCATGTCATACTCGATCTTGGCACCCATCATATGGCCGTAGTAAGCGATGTAATAGTTGCAGAATGCCTCCACCAGCACCATGGCAATCATGGCGGCTCCCAGCTGGAAGATGGTGCGGGTGGCCTCATTCAGAGGAAAATTTACCACGGTCCCGGTGATATACCGCACCAGCAGCGGGATCGCCAGGGTAATCACGGCGCCCAGCATGGCAAAAAACATGTCAGAGAAAAACAGTGCTTTGTATGGCTTGTAGTATCCGGCCAGTCTTCTCAGTTTGTGTTCCATTTTCTTATATCCCCCATTTGTAAGAATAGGGAAATTATATCATTTCTCATTCCCATATTCAATTCATTTTGCCCGATATCCGAAGGGGCTGCTCATCCCGGAATACTGTCCCGCAGACACAGCACCCCATAGCCCAGCCTGGGATTGGGGTATTCGCTCTCCGTAGGCAGATGGCGGGCGCCGTTGATGAGATAGCTCTTCACCTTTTCCCCGTAAAGGAAGGGATCGTTGCCTCTCACCATCCCCCACTCCATCAGCAGAGCCGCCGCCCCGGTGACAAAGGGCGTGGCAAAAGAGGTTCCCGTCACCTCCTGATAGCCGCCGCCGGCCCGGGTGGTACGGATACCTACGCCGGGCGCTGCCAGCTCCGGCTTCACCTGCCGGATAACGCGGGTAAATCCTCTGCCGGAAAAATCCGCGTAAGACTGCAGCCTGGGATCGTAAGCGCCCACAGACAATGCCTGGTGAGCAGTAGAGGGGATAGTAAGCGTGGTATCCGGCGTGGGCCGGTAAAACCGGGTAGCATCTCCCAGCACGCCGCCTCCGGGCAGCCACATGTCAAAGTCCCCGGTGACAATCCTGCCGGACGGCACCAGCCGGAAGGTCCACACACCCGCATCGATATAACTTCCCGTGGGGAGAAAATCCACATAAATTTCCTGGGAAGTGCTCAGCGGGCTGGGCTCACCGTAATAGATCAGCAATTCCGTATTCCGCACGGTCAGCCGCTGGGTGCCCTGGATGGGCTGAATGGGCCCCACATACTGGCCGGAGGGATGACCAATCAGAATACCCATCCGATCCTGATAATTTTTCCAGATCTGCACATTTACCGTGGGCTCATACTCCCCCACAGACATCTCCACCCGTGCCTCCTTCTCCTGCGTGACAACCCCGGCGGCATGACCGGCCCGGCTGCCCTCGTTTCCCGTCCCCACGCAGATGGTGGTGCGGCCGGCGCCTCCTGCCTGATCCAGATAGGCCTCCACCAGGGAGCGCCCGCTGTGCGATCCGTAATTGTTGCCGAAGCTGAGATTCAGCGCCAGCGGATAGCCCAGCCGGATGGCCTGCCGCACCGCATAGTCCACTCCCTGCATCAGTTCCGTGGTTCTGGGGAATGAATCCGGATCCGGCACCCCCAGTTTCACCACCAGCAACGGGCTCTTTGAGGCAATTCCCCGGTATACACCCCCGCTCTCCCGTCCTGAACCGGCGGCAATCCCCATCACTGCCGTACCATGGCCGCTGGTATCCCGGCTGGGGACAATGGCCTCCCGCTCCTGCCTGGATGAAGCCCGCAGGGCCTGATCGATCTGCTCTTTCGTATACTCCGTTCCAATCCGGTAACCCTCCGGAGGATTTCCGGGGATCGTCTGGTCCCACAGCCGCAGAATCCGGCTGCTTCCATCTTCATTCCGAAAATCCGGATGGGTATAATCGATGCCGGAATCCACGCAGGCCACCAGAACCCCTTCCCCGAACAGTTCCCATCCCTGGTTCTGCACCACATTGATACAGGAGACTGCCCGGCCGTCAGCCGCCGCGAAAAACAGCCGTTTGGGCTTTTCCACAAATTCCACCTGCACCTGCCGTGAAAATTCCTCCAGAAGCTCCTGGGGAAGATTTACCACCGCATAATTACCCAGAAGCTTTGTAATCAGAATATCTTCCGATGCCAGGCTGTCAATATCCCCGGAATAGCGGATCACCACATCCCACCGCCGGGTCAGCCGTTCAAAACCCACATCCAGTTCCAGGGAACGCTGCCGTTCTCCCGGTGTGGCGTCCATGGCCAGATTCAGGAGATTGCCGATTTTCTGATTGTTCATGGAATTGAATTCACCGTTTTTCTTCTATTCTATGAGGGAGGCACCGGGAAAAATTCTCTACGGCTTCAAAAACGCAAAGGGTTCCTCATCGTGAAGGAAATGCATCATCATATAGGCACAGTTCTGAGAGACCAGCTCCTCTTTCAGGATGCGCCGC
>DVON01000115.1 GCA_018713585.1 Candidatus Pullilachnospira stercoravium
ACTCTTTCCGCAGCCGGAGGGACCTACCAGAACATAAAATTCTCCTTCTTTCACATCCAGGCTGATTTTTTCCAGAATGTTGGTCTTTCCATCGTAGCTTTTTGTCAGGTCGCGAATCTCGATCTTATTCATTTTCCTTCCTCCCTTTTTGCACACCGAAAAAGTGCATCACATTCAGATCCTCTTCCAGATCTGATCCGTGGGTACCATGCCCCTCCTGGTTGGTATGGATCCCATGATCCGTAGCCCAGCAGAGAAGGCTGTCCTGCTCCTTCCATTTTTTCTCACAGGCACAGCAGAGCTGGTCAAATGTACGGATGTGATTTTTCAGGGCCTGCAGAGATTCCTCCGATTCCGGCCAGGTGCGGTGCATCACATCATCGTATTCCTGGTTGTACACTGCGATCACATCATATTTATCTTCTTCAATAAGTTCCAGCGCCTTGTCCCGAACTTCTCCGTCATAGGGAAGGATATAATAATCCACCTGCCGGTTTCCGAAAATAATGGCCATGCTGGAATTCTCCACTGCCACAATAGCCACCTTTTTTCCGGCCTCAGCCAGAGTATCAAACAGGGATTTCTGCTCCAGAACGTGCTTCTCATATTTCTGGATCCCATGTACTGACGGCTCCACACCTGTATACATGGTTCCAAAGCAGACGGGGGTATAAGATGGAAGCACAGTACAGACAGGAACACCCAGCTGAGTATGGCGCAGCACCGGGGCAAACCATTCCGTATATTTCTGGAACAGCCACAGTCCCACAGCATCCGGATTATAGATCAGCACTTTCTCGGCCTTACGGACATCTTTCGCCCTCATAAGCTCTCCGACCAGGGTAAAAGGTTCTCCGGCCTCTTCCGGCGCCGGCACTCCGATGCACCCTGCCACCGTTGCGGCGAACTGGGTCATACTTATTGAATTTTTCACAATATTCCACTCCTTTTTCTTTTCAGCTAACTACCTTTAACACATGGAAAAGTATACAGAGCTCATATTAATAAAAAATGTGCTGTGGGAAATACTTTCGTAAAGTTCTGTTACGATCTGGAAAATAATGTTAAGACCAGGTAAATGAAAGGCGGTTTTGTAAAGAACAGCGCACCGGCAGCGGATACTCCTTTTCAGGTATCCCGCTGCCGGTATATCGTCAAATCCTTCTGTTCTTTTGTCTTTAAACTAGATCTTATGGATCAGCAGCCCGCTGCGGAGCTTGGGCTCAAACCAGGTGGATTTGGGCGGCATCAGTCTCCCCTGATCTGCCACCCGGAACAGTTCCTCCATGGATGTGGGATACATGGCGAAGGCCACCCCTCCGTTTTCATCCGTCATCTGCTCCAGACTGGAAAGACCGCGGATCCCGCCGATAAACCGGATCCTCTGATCTGTCTTGGGATCTCCGATCCCCAGGATGGGAGACAGGATCTCATTCTGCAGGATGGATACATCCAGAGAATCCACCGCGTCCGTACGGTTTTTCCGATCCTTTTCCTCCAGCCGGTACCACTGCCCCTCCAGATACATGGTGAAAACCCCCTTCTTCTCCGGATGCGCGGCACCGGAAAGAGGGGTAAGATGAAACCGTTCCTTCACCTTCTCCAGAAACTCCTCCCCGGAAGCTCCGTTCAGATCCTTCACCCAGCGGTTATAATCCAGTACCTTCAGCTCACTTTCCGGAAATATCACGGAAAGGAAGGCTTCCGACTCCGGCAGCATCTCCAGACTTACCTCGCCGTCTTTTCCGATCTGACCGGAAGGATCCGTCATTTTCCTTCTTCTTACGGCAACGCTCACCGCAGAAGCGGCCCGGTGATGGCCATCCGCAATATACAGGCTGTCCATGCCTCCAAAAATCTCACAGATCTCATGGATCGTTTCCCCCCGGCTGATCCTCCACATCTGATGGCGGATCCCATCCTCTGCGGTAAAAGAATACAGCGGCTCTTCCTTCTTCACCTGTTCCTCCAGAGCCGTCAGCCGGTCATGATCCCGGCAGGCCAGAAAAATGGGACCCGTCTGTGCCCCGCAGGCTTCCACATGGCGGATCCTGTCCTCCTCCTTATCCTGCCGGGTGTTCTCATGGCGTTTGATCACACCATTCTCATAGTCCGCCACAGAAGCGCAGCAGCAGACACCGGTCTGCGTCTGTCCATCCATGGTCAGCTCATAAAGATAAAGGCAGGGTGTCTCTTCCTGTACAAATTCTCCCTTTTCCATCATTTCCCGCAGCGTATCTCCGGCTGCCTGATATACCTGCGGCGCATACATATCCGTCTCCTGGTCAAACTGAACCTCCGGACGGTCGATCTTTAGAAAAGAACAGGGATTTTTCTTTACCAGCTCTGCCGCTTCACTGCGGCTGTACACATCGTAAGGAAGGGCGGCGATCTTGTCCGCCAGATCCTTTCGTGGTCTTACTGCACAGAATGCCTTGATTTCTGCCATTGTTTTTCCTCCTCTTTCTCGGGAATGAATACTGTCTTTTTTGTTTTCGGGCACAGCAAAAAGCCGGTAGTTTTTTCCTATCGGCTTTGCTTCACATCTTATACCCGTTCTTATTATAACAGCTTTCGCTTCCGCTGTCACGCTTTTTCTGCGTTTGTGAAACCGGATCGTAACAGTTCAGCCTTGCGGATGAACCTGCCATTCCGCCGACAGCTATTTGATGATCCTTACCTTCAGCACTCCGTCAATGGCCTCCAGTTTTTTTACGATCTCCTCCGTGGCGGGAGATTCCAGATCGATCAGTGTATAGGCATAATCTCCCTTGCTCTTGTTGGTCATATCCGAAATATTCAGCCCCGCTCCGCCCATTACGCTGGCAAACTGGCTGATCATGTTCAGAATGTTCCTGTGA
>DVON01000116.1 GCA_018713585.1 Candidatus Pullilachnospira stercoravium
TGCAACGCAAAATCAACTCAATAGCCTTGAAATTCACAAAAAAATTAAGGAGGAGCCGCCTATGACTATCGCTCACTATCTTGTGACCGTCCACCTGAATATCGACCTGCCCCTTGCCCTGTTGCAGCCGGAACCGACGGACGCATTTTATTCTATTTTCCCGGTATCTCATACTCGGCCGCCGCCTGATCCGTTACGCGATGAAACACCACTTGTTTTCCTTTCATCAGTGTGATCTCTGCCCGGCAGCCGATTTCCTCCCGGATATTTCTTGTCATCCGTCCTGCCACAGGCGCTTTCAGTACATGTCCCTTTGGCTGCAGAATGCGGATGCTCAGTTGGCAGAGTCCCTGACGGATCAGCAGTTCCCCATGTTCCATCTTTTTGACAGCGGCTCCCAGGTAAGTGGCAAAGCGGTATTCTCTGCCGTTTACGAACAGAAAGCCCAGTGTTCCGGTAAAACAGATTTTTCCCAGTGGAATGGAGGCCGCAGCGGCCATAAAAGAACCGCCCGGCCAGAAATCCTGAAGCCACAGATATCGCTCCGGGAAGGAGGTTCCGCTGTCCCCTTCCATATATCCCAGTCCATTTTCAAAATGCAGAATATCACCGTTTAAGTCCAGTACGCCGCTTACGGTATGCTTCATGCTGTAAACCGCGTGTCTGCACTCCATTTCCGGAAGAAGGGCAAAGGGCCCCATGATATCATATTTCGGTTCCGAAAATTCTCCAAACCGGAGAAATCCGTGAACCGGTACGTTTTTTTGTTCTCTTTTCTCCTGGCCGCCCGGACTGCACAGGCTGGTGGCCTTAAATCTCAGGCGAATTCCTTTTTTGGAAAACAGATTTTCCCCGATCTGCAGAATCCCCTTTTCTTTGTTGATCCGAAACTGACGGATGGGAAATTCTCTGTACAGGCTTCCTTTCTGAGTAATCACCTGAATGGAACAGGAACTCCTTTTCCCGGATAAATGCACAGCCGGAATCACCGCGGCGCTTCCGTCACTTCCCTGACAGCGGAAATACCACCCGTAAAAATATTCACTCATGCTGTATTCCCTCCTGCGCCGGTCCGTCCAGCAGATTTCCCTTAAAATCAAACCTGGATCCGTGGCAGGGACAGTCCCAGGTGCACTCTTCCGGATTCCACGCCAGCTCACATCCCAAATGCGGGCAGACAGGGTGCACCTGACAGAGATCTCCCTCCCGGGTCCGGTACGCGCCTGCCTTCCCTTCCTCCGTTTCCACCAGAGCTCCCTGCCCCAGCAAAAGAGCATCGGCGGTTTCCGCAGGAATCTGAAACAGACGCCTGGAAAGCCCTTTCACCGCAATGCCCCCATCCCGGAGAATCTGCGGAAGCTCCTGGGCCGAAAATCTGGACGGTGTAAAGATTCTGCTCCATGGATTCTCTCTGCCGCAGATCTGATCCCGCAAAAGCATGGAAGATACCATGGCGGAGCTCATTCCCCATTTCCGAAATCCCGTTGCCACGAACCAGTGAGGCCGCCCGGCGGCATAGTTTCCGATAAAAGGGATCTCATCTGCCGTGATACAGTCCTGAGCCGCCCAGCAGGCCGCCGCATGGCTTTTCGGATACCATGCACTACCCATCTTCTTCAACGCCGTAAAGCAGCTGTCTTCCCTTCGGTTTCCGGTGCGGTGACTTCGCCCGCCCAACAGCAGATAACTTTCGTACTGCCGGAAGGAAAGCGTGTCTTCCCCGTCTCCGATATACACCCCCTGCAGGGCCGGCGCATCCTCCAGCGCCACCACATAAGATCGCTCCTGATGCATCCTGGTAAAATACATACCGGGAAAATTGATAAATGGAAAATGGGCGGCAAAGACAATGGAATCCGCCCGAACCTGTCCATGGGGCGTTACCGCCGCATGTTCCCGAACCTCCTTCACCGGACTGTGTTCATATACCGTCAGCCGGTCAGCCAGCGCCCCGATAAATTTCAGCGGATGGAACTGCCCCTGGGAAGGAAAGCGGACAGCGCCTGCACAGGAGACGGGGATTTCTATGTTCTTTACCATTGACGCCGGAATTCCCAGCCGTATGGCCGCTTCCGTCTCCCGCTTCAGTTTTTCCTGATCCCTGGAATAAACGTAGGCGTCCGTTTCCATGAAATCACAGTCGATTCCTTCCTGCCGGATCAGCCTTCGGTACTCCTCCACAGCGGCCTGATTGGCCTGCACATAGCCCCTGGCCACAGCTTCACCCTTTTTCTCCAGAAATGTATGGCAGAACATCCCATGCTGCGAAGTGATCTTTGCGGTGGTATTTCCGGTCTGGCCGCTTCCGATCTGGTCCGCCTCCAGAACCACGGCGTGAACTCCGGCCTCCTCCAGCTGCCAGGCCGTAAGAATTCCCGTGATACCGGCGCCGATCACCGCCACATCCGCCTCCACCGTTCCCTCCAGCGTGGGACGACTCTTTCTCTCATATGTTTTCGTCCAGATTGATTTCATTCTCTGCCTCCGTGTGTCTTTTCCTATAACATTTCCCGCGGGAGGCAGTTTATTCAGGATTATTAAATTAAATCGGATTGACGCGGAGACGGAGATACGTCCTTCATCCGTCCTCCCACCACCGCCAGCACAACCATCCCCAGCAGTCCTGCCGCCAGGAAGATCAGTCCCATGCCGGCGCCCTCTCCTTCTCCCACCAGCCAGACCAGAAATTTGATTTTTCTGCCGCTTCCCCGCATAAACGGTTCAAACACCTTGTCCGCCAGCAGAGCTCCCGTCACATAGCCCAGCGGAGTCAGGATTCCCGTCATCATGCCCTGCAGGGAGAAAATTCTGCCCTGCATCGTCACATCCACCTTCTCCCGCAGGATCACCGACTGATACGTCTGGTAAATGGGTGAACCGAAACAGCCCACGAACACGATCAGGCACCAGGCAGTCAGAGATCTTCCCGTGCCGAAAAGAGCGATCCCCGCAAGGCACAGAAAGCTTCCCAGATACATGGCAGAAAGCTTATTCTTTCTCTGTTTTGTGAAAGTCAAAAGCAGACTGGCGGCCACGCATCCCGCCGCCATAAAGGAAGAGACAATCCCCACCGCCAGCTGATCATTTCCCGTCCTGGCAAGAATCAACGGGGAATACATGCTGTCAAAAGAAATGGCTCCTGCGAATTCCAGTACGCTGTACAGCGCCAGCAGCAGAAAAATTTCCCGTTCTTTCTGAAGAAAATGAACCCCTTCCGCCGCGCCGCCGCAAACCTCATGAAAGGAAATCCTTTCTTTTTTGCCGGTGGAATCCGGTATCTTTACCAGGAAAAGCAGCGTCAGAAATCCAAAGGCAAAGGTTCCCAGGTCAATGGCCAGCACCAGCGGCAGACCGCCCAGCCCCAAAAGCGCCGCCGCAAGAATCGGCGTCAGAATTCCCGTAAAGGAACTGACAGAGGACTGGATGCCACCTGCCCTGGCATAACCGGATTTCTTCACCAGCAGAGTCACTGCCACATCGGACGCCGGTTTCTGAAAGGCATTCATCAGCCCGGAAAGTATATTTACCGCACAGAGAATCCACAGCTTCAGGATGCCTGCCATACTGCACAGCAAAATCACACAGGTTCCAAAAGCGGCAGCGGCATCGCACAGAAGCAGCAGCTTCTTTTTATCCGCCTGATCCACCACGGCTCCTCCAAACAGGCTCACCGCCAGATACGGAACCGTACTGCACACGGCCAGCAGGGAGGAGGCCATCACCTGGCCGGTGCTGGAGTAAGCCCACAAAACCAGCGCGAAGCTGGTCATGGAAGATCCCACCTGGGAAACACTCTGACCTGTCAGCAGCAGCGCAAAATCTTTCCACTCCCCTGCCCTAGTCATCGAGAAACCTCACATTTTCTCCGGAAGCCAGCTGCCGGTACATGAAACAGTCCGGCGCATGATCATTGATAATCCCGCAGGCCTGCAGATGGGAATAGATGGTGATGGAACCCAGATACCGGAATCCCCTCTTTTTCAAATCCCTGCTGATGGTATCGGAAAGCTCATTTTTTGCCACCATCTGTCCCAGCTGGTGCTTCCGGTACACATACGTCTTCCCTCCGGTAAAGGCCCAGAGATAGCTGGCAAAGCTGCCAAACTCCTCACGGATTTTCAGCAGAGAGCGGGCGTTGGAAATGATTGCCTCGATTTTCCGGCGGGATCTGATCATTCCCTCATGATTTACGATCCGTTCCACATCTTCCGGAGTGTAACCGGCAACCTTTTCAAAATCGAAATTGTCGAAACATTCCCGGAAAATCTCCCGCTTTTTCAGCATCAGCGTCCAGCTGAGTCCGCACTGCATCACCTCCATGGACAGATACTCAAACTGCTTTCTGTCATCGTGCAGCGGAATTCCCCACTCTTCATCGTGATACTTCTGGACGATTCCCCCGTCACAGCACCATTGGCATCGTTGCTTCATAAACCATTCCTCCCGTCTTTCATTTCTCTGATTTCTCTGTGATCCTATCGCTTTCGCTTATTATACCGGAGAAACTACGACAACTGGGTGTCGTAATTGGACAGGAATTTTTCTGCGGTTTCTATCAGCTCCTGCCGGTAGTCCGGCGGCCCCACCATCTTTACCCTGCTGCCAAAGCTTAACAGCAGCGCCTTCCACAGCCGTTCCTTTGCCGGAACCTGAATGAAGATCCTGCATCTGCCGTTTTCCAGCGGCTCTATGGGGCAGTCGGGAAAAAAATAATCGCCATTGGCGTTATAGTAGTCGAAGGTAATATAGCGCTGCCGGGCAATGGCGTCTTCCAGCATCCCGTTCATATCCTGCACCAACTGATTTTCCTTTGTCACACTGAAATCCCAGAAAACCTTCTGCCCGCCCTCTTTCTCCACCATCGCATTGTACTTTTCAAGCAGCTGTTTCAACGTATCGCTGGTGTAGGAGGTGGCCAGGCTTTCCAGGGCCTTCACCACCAGCTGCTGCTCCTCCTTGCGGATCTCAGCGTTGTTCAGTTTATAATTCGGCAGGATCGAATACCCTCCGTTTTTCCCGGCGTCCGCATAGATGGGGATCCCCGTCTCGGAAATGGTCACGATATCCCGCTGAATGGTCCGCACCGACACCTGAAACCGTTCTGCCAGACGGCTGGCAGGCACATGGTCATGATTCAGCAGATAAATGATGATCCCCAGAATTCTGTCTGTTTTCAAATGAATTCTCCTGCTGTTCTGTATCATCAAAAATCCGTGAATGAGAATAAATATAGAATTCTTCCTGACTGGGCAGCACCTTCTTTTCTTTGAAAGGAAACAGCCGGTCATAAGCCTCTGCCTCTTCCGGATTAAATTCATATGCGTCACTTTCCGCATAGGTCCATCTCTTTCCAGCGAAAACATCATCGGCCAGCGGTTTCACCAGCATCGCCGTCGGGAAAATCCCCTCTTCTGTGCAGACATTTACCCTGCGGCAGCTGAGAAATCCTCTGGATACATAATTTCCGGGATTTCCAAAGATAACCACACACTCATACCCCATTTCTTTCGCCGTCTCAAAAGTGGTCTCAATCAGAGCTTTGCCGATTCCTTTTCTCTGATACTCCGGATGAATGGCAAGGGGCCCGAAGGAAAGACATTTTCCGCTCCTTCCATCCTCACAGGTCAGCCTTGCCTCTGTGTACATGATGCTGCCGGCGATTTTCCCATCCACCTCAGCCACCATATTCAATTCCTTCACAAAATCTTTATGGGATCTCAGCCGGTGCGCCACATAATGCTCCGTTGCCCCCGGCCCATAAACATTCCAGAACGCGTCGCGGATCAATTCCTCCACAACGCGAATATCTTCTTTCTCTTCTCTTCGGATAATCATTTCTAAACCCTCCTCTGCACTTCTTAATCACTCCAGAATCCACGGAAGAAGCATCATCACGATTCCCAGCAGCACAAACATAGCGCCGCCAAACTTTGTATTCAGTATATAGAAATCGGAAGGCCCATCCGCCCGGTAGGATTTCCATTTTTCTGTAAGTTTCCAATATACATCCGGTTTCAGGAACAGGAAAATGCCGATTACACAAAATCCTATTCCCACAAAAACAGCTAATACCATAAAATCCCCTCACCCAAAACGTTTTCCAAATCTGCAGTATAAATACACTGCGCAGACGACATCCGCCACGAACAACAACTGGCAGACAATCAGAAGAACTGCCCCTGCTGCCGAAAGTTTTCCGGCTCTGGCTAATCCCCATATGCCGCTGATCCCGTACATACTGGAGGATAGCAGCAGAGAATAATCGAAAATGACGAGAAACGGAATAAGCATCATACCGACAATTATCAGCCCCAGGAAAAGGCCCGCCGCAAATACCAGAAAGTAAATGGGGATATGGCTAAGCTTCAGCAGCATATTCCAGAAGAACAGCTTGCGCAGCTCATATCCATGGCCCTTCAGAATAAACGCGTAAACCATATTGGGAATCAGAATCATCAGCAGCATCCCCAGGTAAATCCCTGCGGCTGTATCCAGCGCCTTCGCCGTAAAACCGTTTTCCGAGATAACTGTCATGACAACGGTAAGCAAGAAAAGATATGGCGCCAACAGTAGCAAAAACATTGGTATTTTCTTCATGATTTTATCCCCCTCAGCCCGCCGTATGCGGGATACGCCCGTTCCGGATTGCTACCATTCATTATATCATCCGGCCGGACTTCTGTCATTTTCTTTCCGGTTTCCATGTAAACAGTCCCCTTACGGCTCCAGTTCAAAAAGCACGCGCTCATAATCTTTTACGTAATACCGGATATTCTTACGCCCCTTCTGAATAACAGTATGACCCTCTGCCTCCAGTTTTTCCTTCTGGGCCTCGACCCCGCCGGGATATTTCGCATTCAATTCCCCATTGGCTTTCAGCGTCCGCCAGTACGGCGTTTCATCTTCCTTCCGCTGATAGCTGGCCCAGGCCGCAATGGATACAAAGATTCCTGCGGTGATGGGATCTGTGAAGTCAGCATGATTACTTTTTGCCAGATACTCTCTGATCGCACCGACCGTCAGAACCTTTCCGCAGGGAACTAATTTCATAATCGCGTCATACGCCGTCGGCGGAGCGAAATACATTTTTTCACCGCCGTATTTTTTTATGGTTGCTTCGTCTGTGACAATCTGCACCTTCGGCATGCCGGTAACCTTGTGCAGCATCGCATTAAAATCCTTTTTTTCTTCATTCGCCATAACCGCCACCTCCTCTTTGGCTTTATTATAGTGAATTGCTACCTCCACCGCAATGAGACAGTTTAGAAACTTTTTGACCACTTATATCCCCAAATCAACCGACTATGGAAAATCCATTGCATCCATTTCCCGGTTTTCCTATAATAAAATCAGCACATAGAAGGGAGGATGCCATGATGCAGGTGGAAATAAAAATT
>DVON01000117.1 GCA_018713585.1 Candidatus Pullilachnospira stercoravium
AATTGGCCCAAAAATATAAAGCAGATTATGAACGGAGGTATGGCAATGAGTAGTTACAAAGCTTATAAACAAAAAGCATTACAAAATCCCGAAGTGAAAGCTGAATATGATGCATTACAGCCGGAATATGATATTATTCAGGCAATGATTGCCGCAAGAGTAGAACAGAATATAACTCAGAAAGATTTATCAGCCAAAACAGGAATCACGCAAGCCGATATCAGCCGCATTGAAAACGGAACCAGAAATCCCAGCCTGAGTATGGTAAAAAAACTTGCTCAGGGATTAGGAATGCAACTGAAATTGGAATTTATTCCAACGCCAGCAAAGAAATAATATGACACTAAAAAGAGTCGGTTATCCGACTCCTTTTAGTGCTCTTTTTCTGTTGTAGGATGTTCCTTTCCGCTCTGTACATCGCAGATCTTCTCACACCATTTTTACATCATTTTCGTATGAGCTGGTATGAAGATATAAAAACTTTATACAGAAAAGCAATATCAGTCATCCAGACCGAACGCGTCGTGTACCGCGTTCATGGCTGCCACAGCGTCTTTCTTGTTCACCAGCACGGTGATGCGGATCTCGGAGGTGGCGATCATGTTGATGTTCACGTTCTGCTCATAGAGACATTCAAACATCTTTGCGGCCACGCCGGGATTGGACATCATTCCGGCGCCCACGATGGACAGTTTCGCCACATCACAGTTATACTCCACCCGCTCAAAGCCCAGCACCTCCTGGTACTCCTCCAGAAGCTCGATGGCCTCCTTCAGATTCTCATGGGCTACCGTAAAGGAGATATCCTTCGTTCCCTCTCTTCCAACGGACTGGATGATAATGTCCACGTTGATATTTCTCTTTGCCAGCGTATGGAACAGCTTGAACGCGCTTCCCGGCTGGTCCTTGATTCCGATGACGGAGATCCTGTCTGCGTTCTCGTCCAGAGCCACTCCGCTGATCAGCATTCTTTCCACCTTTTTCACTACCTCCTTTACTACTGTGCCCTCCGATTCGTTGAGGCTGGAGCGCACCACCAGCTGCACGCCATATTTTTTCGCCATTTCCACCGACCGGTTATGCAGAACTCCCGCTCCCAGAGCCGCCAGATCCAGCATCTCGTCGTAGGTGATGGCCTTCAGTTTTTTCGCCGTGGGAACCAGTCTGGGATCCGCCGTGTAGACGCCGTCCACATCGGTGTAAATCTCGCAGGCGTCCGCGTGAAGCACTGCCGCCAGCGCCACCGCGGTGGTATCCGAACCGCCCCGTCCCAGGGTGGTATAGTCGTCATATTTGTTCACTCCCTGGAAGCCGGTGATGATCACGATCTTCCGGTCATCCAGTTCTCTGCGGATTCTCTCCGTGTCGATTTTTTTCAGCCGGGCATTTCCATGGGCGCTGGTGGTGTGCATACCCACCTGAAACGCGTTCAGGGATATGGCCCGGACACCCATCTCAGCCATGGCCATGGCCATCAGAGATACGGACATCTGCTCCCCGATGGTCAGCAGCATATCCATCTCCCTTTTGGGGGGATTGGGATTGATATCCCTGGCTTTTTCAATCAGCTCGTCCGTGTACTTCCCCATGGCCGAGAGAACCACCACCACATCATTTCCTTTTTCATAATCACGGATGCAGCGTCTGGCCACATTGTAGATTCTCTCCTTGTTGGCCACCGAGGTGCCGCCAAATTTTTTTACGATTAACATAGCTTCCTCCTGCCTGTATCCGGCGTCCGCAGTACACGCGCAAATCCGTTCCCGCTTCCGCCGTCTTTACCTGAGCAGATACGCCATCAGCTCATAGCCCCGCGAAAATACGCGCCCGCTTCCGGCTGCCTCTGCCTCACAGTATGTCCACGTATGGCTTTCCTTTTTCGTGCTGTCATACAGCAGATAGGGAACCGGATCTGCGGTATGGGTCCTGATGCGGACGGGGGTGGGATGGTCCGGCATAATCAGCATGCGGAAATCCTCCCCGGCCCGCTCCAGTCCTTCCTTTACCGGCCGGATCACCCGGGCGTCCAGGTACTGTATCGCCTGGATCTTCCGCTGGGCGCTGCCCTGATGTCCCATCTCATCCGGCGCTTCCACGTGGATATATGCAAAATCATAACCTTTTTCGATCAGCGCGTCAACAGCCGCCTGCGCTTTTCCCTCATAATTCGTGTGCAGTCCGCCGTTTGCCCCTTCTACAGTGACATTTGTCAGCCCTGCGCCTACAGCGATGCCTTTCAGCAGATCCACAGCGGAAATCATCACTCCCCGCTTGCCGTATTTTCCCTCAAAGGAATCCAGCGCGGGGCGGGTGCCTGCTCCCCAGAACCAGAGACTGTTGGCCGGATTTTCTCCCCGGGCCACCCGCTCCCGGTTCAGAGGATGGGCGGACAGGATTTCATAGCTTCTCTCCTGCATCCGGCGAAGATGCGGGTCAGAGGGAAGATAATCCGCCACTTTCCGCTCCAGAATATCGTGGGGCGGCGTCAGGGGCGTCACCTGTCCCCGGGACCAGATCAGACAGTGGCGGTAGCTGGTTCCCACATAGAACCGGTACCCCTCCGTCTCCAGCTCCTTTCGCACCGCATCCAGCAAAACGGCGGCGTCCTCCGTGCTGATCTCCCCGGAGCTGTGGTCCACCATGGTCCGCGCTTCGTAAGGCCCCTCCTCCCGGGACAGGGTCACCAGGTTGCAGCGGATGGCCACATCCGTCTCCTTCATATCCACGCCGATACTCAGCGCTTCCAGCGGTGACCGGCCCGTATAATACTGCTTCGGGTCATATCCCATCACCGCCAGGTTGGCCGTATCGCTGCCCGGACTCATCCCCTCCGGAATGGTGTGCGCCATCCCCATCTCGGACACCGCGGCCAGCTCATCCATACAGGGCGTCACGGCATACGCCAGCGGCGTTTTCCCTCCCAGCGCTTCCAGCGGCTCGTCAGCCATCCCATCTCCCAAAACTACCACATACTTCATACTTTCCTCCTGTCCCGGCCGTATGGCCATAAAGATATCCACTTGCAAAAACCCCGCAGTCTGTTCCAGGCGTTTCCATCCTGTCTCAGACTGCGGGGCTGCCCTTTGTCTCAGAATCTTACCCGGATCATTCCCAGAATGTTGTCAAAACGGGCCGCTTTTTCCAGATACTGGGCCTCTGTCATTTTCTCTGTGATAAATCCGAACTCGCCGCTGACCTGTGCCAGCACCTTGGCGTCAATATTTCCAAACACCGCTTCCACCTTGTCCAGACTCTCCGTGAAGCTTCCCTTCATCCGCACGAAGAACCGGAACTTCAGTTCCTTGTAGTCGGCCAGCTCCAGTTTCTCGCTGCTCCAGCCCATCATATCGCCGTCGTGGGGATGACGCACTGCCTCCACCACGTCGCCCACCACCGCGGTAGCCGTGGGCAGCTTGCCGGCGCCTTGCCCGTAGAACATGGCGTCGCCCAGCATGTCGCCGTGAACAAAAATGGCGTTGAATACCCCGTTTACGCTGTACAGGGGATCATTGGCGTCCAGCATAATGGGGGACACCATGGCGTATACCTTCCCGTCCACCACCCGGCTGGTGGCCAGAAGCTTGATGCTGGCGCCCCAGGCGTTGGCATATTTGATATCCGCGGAGCTGATCTTTGTGATGCCCTCTGTATGGATATCCTGAAAATCCACATTTCTTCCGTAAGCCAGGGAAGAAAGGATGGCGATCTTGCGGCAGGCATCATAGCCCTCCACATCCGATGCCGGATTACGCTCCGCATAGCCGCGCTGCTGGGCTTCCTTCAGCACCACGTCAAACTCCGCGCCCTCGGCGGCCATCTCGCTGAGAATGTAGTTGGTGGTTCCGTTTAAAATACCGCTGATCTCATCAATCACATCGCCGCTTAAGGAAGTCACCATGGGACGGATAATGGGAATACCGCCGCCGCAGCTGGCCTCAAACAGGAAATTCACCTTCTGCTTCATGGCAATATCCAGAAGCTCCACACCGTGCTGGGCCACCAGCTCTTTGTTGGAGGTGCAGACCGATTTTCCCGCCAGAAGCGCCCGCTTCACAAAATCATAGGCAGGCTTCACGCCTCCCATCACCTCTACCACCACCCGGATCTCCGGATCATTTACAATCACATTGTAATCATGCACGATTTTTTCCTGAATGGGATCTCCCGGGAAATCCCTCAGATCCAGCACATACTTCACCCGGATCTCTTCCCCGGCTCTTCTGTCAATGACTTCCTGGTTCCGGTTCAGTACCTCTACCACTCCGGATCCCACTGTGCCGTAACCCAAAACTGCTATCTGAATCATACTCTCACATTCCTTTCTTCCCGGCCTACTCCCTGCCCAGTATTTTCAAATAATGGACGCCGCTCTGCCGCTCCACTTCTTCCACCATCACCTCGGGATTCGCCGCTCCCGTGGGGGTCTCCACCGTGAGCGTCAGCGTGGCGATGCCGTTGATGGGGATACTCTGATGAATCGTCAGGATATTTCCCCCGAATCTGGCCACGCAGCCCAGAATACCGGAAAGGATTCCCGGGGTATCGTCCATCTGGATGACGAAGGTCAGCGCCCGGCCTCTTGCCTGATCCCGGAAGGGAAAAATATCCTCTTTATATTTGTAGAAGGAGCTGCGGCTGATACCGGCCCGCTCCGTGGCTTCCTGAACGGTCACGGATTTCTCCGCGTCCAGAATACGTTTGGCTTCCACCACCCGCAGAAGCACCTCAGGAACTGCCTTTTCTCTCAGTACATAATACTGCATTTTACCATTCCTCCTGATTGAACAGAGCGGCCGGCACACGGACCTGGCTGCCGCCCTTCTGTGTTCGCGTCAGAAAAACATTTGTAATCACCCAAAAGATATTATCATAAAATTCTGATTACTGCAAGCCTTTTATCACAGACTCCGGCCTCCGCCCCCATGGCGCACGCCGCCGGAGGATCTGTGAACACTGCTGCCTCCTCCGCCTGAGGGAGGCGACTTGGGAATTTTTCTGTGGGTGATCACCTGATTGACAAAATGATCCTCCTGGCGGGTCAGCGTCAGATTCCCCTGACTGCGGAAGGGATAGGAAATAGATCCGGATTTGCTCCGATAACGGGAACGGACGGCAAAAAACAGAATGCCCCCGGCCGCCAGACCGGCCGCCGCGGCAAACAGAATTTCCGCCGTCCCCAGGGAACGGTACCGCATTACATTACCGGTTTCCGGATCAAACCGGTAATTGCCGGCGGGAATCCCCTCCCCCAGAAAGGCCTCAGTGGCGTCCAGCATCTGCCAAAGCCCCCGGGCATACTGCCCGGCCTGCAGGGCCTCATAGCCTGCGTCCAGCACTTCCTCAATTCTCGCGTCAGTGAGAAAACGGATCATGGCGCCCGCTGTGGAAATCCAGACCTGCCCGTTGTCCAGGTCGATCAGAAACAGTACGCCGTTCTCCCCGTAACCATGGGTGTCGTAATAATCATCGGCGTAAGCTTCCGCATCCTTTCCCTGGGCATCCCGGGTGGTGACGATCACAAAGGCCTGCTTCCACTCCTCCTCCAGCTGCTCCATCCGCGCGTCAAGGGCCGTCTCTTCCTCGTCACTCAAAAGCTCCCCCAGATCCGCCACCTGGCTTACCGCCGCCCGGGCCGAAAGCGGAGCCGCCGCCAGCAGCGGCAATGCAAGAAGAAGGGCTGCCAGCAGCCCGGCCAGCTTCCTTACATATGTACTCATAACAGATACCCTCCCAGCAGCATCAGCAGAAATACCACCACAGCCAGAATACCGGACACTGCCCCCAGCCGGCCGTAATCCAGCGGCAGCCGGCCGCAGACCTCTCCCGTCTGCCCGTTCATGGCATAATAATACATTTTTCCGTCTTTTCCCCGGTAGGTAAGCATCCAGACCGGCACCATCAGGTATTCCCGGCTCATCTGCTCCGCGCCGAACCGCATCTGCTGTCCCGTCACTGTGGCGTAGCCCTGAATACTCTCCCGCAGAAGCCGCTCCGAGTACGCTCTGGCGTCTCTTTCGATCTCCGGCTGTACCTCCTCCCATTCCACATCCCGGCGCTCCGCCTGGAAACCGGAGAGAAATCCCACGGAAAACGGCTTTTTCTCCTGCTGCCGGTACGGATGGACGCCCTCGGCCATCTCCCGATCCGCCTTTTTCAGGGCGTTTTTCGTCAGGCCTTCAAACCGCAGGTGACCTTCCCGGATCACATGGTAAAAACGTGTCTCGGTAAATTCCGTATCCCCCGACCGCCAGACCCGCACCCTGGTGGCGTCTGCGTGAAGGGAAGCGTCTCCTTCCCAGTCCGCATCCCAGCAGGGCAGATACACACCGGTCAGCTTCTCAATCTGATTTTTCTGAAAAAATCCCCGCCTCACAAACCATTTTTTCTTCATGGCCGCCAGGAATTTCTCCACCGCCATATCCCGGCTGATGGAAAAAGGAATCACCCGGTCCGGGAGAAATTTTCCGGAAACTCTTCCCTCCAGGATCACCGGGTTATGGCAGAAGCAGCAGAAGGTGGCCGCCGTAGTCTCATCCGTGAGAATCTCGGCCCCGCAGCTGGGACAGCGGTAGATCACCGCCTCCTGGCCGTCTTCAGGCTGGCCGGCGCTGAAAGGATCCCCGGAATTTTGCTCATCAAAAGCAGCCGTCTCAGGTTCCTGGGACGGCTGCTGCTCCCTCAGGATCCCGTCCAGCTGCTGCTGGTCAAAATGGGATCCGCAGTAAGGACACGCATACTGTTGGGTGGAGGGGTCAAATACCAGCTCCCCTCCGCAGCTGGGACACTTGATATTCACCGCAGCCATGACAGACCTCCTGCCTTACGGGCGGGGCTTTCCGCATTCGCTGCAGAACTTGCCCGTATTCACCTGGCCGCAGGAACAGGTCCAGCCCTCCGCCGCCGGACGGGGCTTTCCGCACTCACTGCAGAATTTTCCCGTATTCACCTGGCCGCAGCTGCAGGTCCAGCTGCCGGCTTCCGGGCGGGGCTTTCCGCACTCGCTGCAGAATTTTCCTGTATTCACGTGGCCGCAGCCGCAGGTCCAGCTGTTGGCTGCCGCCCCCGCATCCGGCGTCTCCCGGAACGTGCCGTCCTGTCCCTGGGCCTGCATCTGGCGCATGTTGGTGCGGGAAGCGGCCGAAAGCGCGTCGCCGCCGGTCTGCATTCCCATGCCCATACCCATGAAGCCCATGGCGCTTCCGGCTCCGTTCTTCCCCGCAGCCTCCAGGCCTCTGGCCACCGCGCCCTGCATGTAGCCCTCCCGGATGGAAGGATCCTGCAGCATGGCTCCCTGATTCCGCATCTGAATCAACTTCTGGGACTCGGCATCGTAGGAAACGCTGGCAATGGCCACCGACTGGATCTCCATGCCCCTGGTTTTCTTCCATTCCTCATCCAGGGTATCCGCCATATACCGGGACAGCTCCCGGCTTTTGGAGGGCACGTAGGAAATGCTGATGCCGTCTGCCGACAGCTGGTTGATGCAGGACTGCAGCGCCTCCATAAATTCAAACAGATACTGCTCATTGATATCCGTAATCTCCACCTGATCCCGGTTCTTCGGCAGCGCCTCCGCATAGAAGCGGATGGGATCCACGATCCGGATGGAATAGGTGCCGTGGGCCCGCAGAAACAGCTCCGCATTGTAGAAACGGTCGAAATAGCTGATAGGATTGCGGGTGCCGAACCGGATGCCCTTGATCTCCTGAAGATTGATATACAGCACCTTCTGGGACGTGGGTGTGGAACCGCCGTAGCGGAACCGGTCAAAGGAGCTGGCCAGCACATCCTCCATATTGCCGCTGAACATGGAGGGCATGGAAGAATTATCCACTGTGAAATAACCGGGCTGGGCGCTGTAATCCACAATCTTTCCGCCGTCCAGCAGCATCATAAACTGCCCTTCGTACACATGAATCACAGAACCGTTGGAAATCACATTCTCCCGTCCCTTCCGGTTGGCTCCCCGTCCGGTACATACCCCGGGGGTCATCACCGTCTGATCTCCCATACTTTCCGGCTCGATCACCTCCAGCCACTGATCTGCCAGAGATCCTCCGATTGTCTCTTTCACTGCTTTTATCAGGCCCATACGCTCCTCCTTCCGGCATTTGCCTTTTGCCGCGGTTCTGTCTTCCGGCTGCCCTTATCCGGCAGCCAGAAGGCAGTGTGCCGCGTTTTTTACTCTTCTGCTCCCTCCGGCTTTTTGCCGCCCAGAGCGATCCATTTCAGAAATCCGTTGATGAACGGATCCAGTCCGCCGTCCAGCACACTGTCCACATTTCCGCTCTCCACGCCGGTTCTGTGATCTTTCACCATGGTGTAGGGCTGCAGCACATAGGACCGGATCTGGTTGCCCCAGCCGATCTCCGTCACCTCACCCCGGATGCCGGAAAGCTTCTCCATGTTCTCCTGCTGTTTCAGAAGATACAGCTTTGCCTTCAACATCTGCATGGCCTTGTCCTTGTTCTGGAACTGGGAACGCTCATTCTGGCACTGCACCACGATTCCGGTGGGCAGATGGGTGATACGGATGGCGGAAGACGTCTTGTTGATGTGCTGTCCGCCGGCGCCGCTGGAACGGTACGTATCGATCCGCAGATCCTCGTCCCGGATCTCCACATCCAGATCCTCCTCGATATCCGGCATTACGTCGCAGGATACGAAAGAAGTCTGCCGCTTGCCCGCCGCGTTGAAGGGGGAAATCCGCACCAGCCGGTGCACACCCTTCTCCGATTTCAGATAGCCGTAAGCGTTTTCCCCGTGTACCTCAAAGGTCACGGACTTGATGCCCGCTTCCTCTCCGTCCAGATAGTCCAGAACCTCCACGGTAAATCCCTTCTTCTCCGCCCACCGGCAGTACATCCGGTACAGCATGCCCGCCCAGTCGCAGGACTCGGTTCCGCCTGCTCCGGCGTGAAGGGTGAGAATCGCGTCGCTTCTGTCGTATTCTCCCGACAGCAGCGTTTTCATGCGAATATTCTCAAAGTCACTTTCAAACTGCTCCAGAAGCTCCTGAATCTCCGGAATCACCGAAGGATCATTCTCCTCGTAACCCATCTCAATCAGGGTCTCCATGTCCTCCATCTGGCTCTTGAGACTCTGATAGGTGTCCCGGTCCTCCTTGAGACTGCTCAGCTCCTTCATCATCTGCTGAGACTGCTCCGGCTTATCCCAGAAATCCGGTTCCTCCATTTTTCTTTCTAATTCTTCGATCCGCTTTTCCTTGTTAGCGAGGTCAAAGTGAATCCCTCACTTCCACTAATGGTTTTTCATAGGAATTCAGTGTCGTTTTAAACTGATCTAATTCTACCAAAAGCTTCACCTGCTTTCCTTATAATATTTGCGCACTGAGCGCCGGGCTGCCGGCGGCCGTCCCCGGGCAAAAGTCCGCTTACTGTTCATTATACGAAATTCCCGCCGATTGCACAAGAAAAAAAAGATCCGCACCTGTCTTTCCAACCGTGCGGATCTCTTTTATCCATCGTTTTTTACTGATTTTCCTGTCCCTCAATCAATTTTGTCAGGTCATCCACCGACAGCTTCCTGTCCGCCATCAGCTGCTGAAGCTGCTGGAGCTTGAGGCCGTCAATTTCCTCCTCGATCTGCATTCTCTCTTCTTCCAGGCTTTCCATGGTTTCTTTTGCTGCAGCGTATTTTGCGTCCAGCTCACCAAGCTTCTTCTGCAGGATATCCAGTTGTTTTGCGTAGTTTTTGCGTCTTGCCATTCTCAGATACCTCCATGAGTTTTTTCCATTATATAACAGCTTCACCGGAAAAGTAAAGGGATTTTATGGCTCCGCTTTCTCCTTTCCCAGCCCGCCAAAACGCTCCCGGAAGTTCATATTTACCACCGTGTTGTCCGTCTCCTCTCTGGTATTGAAAAGTTTATCAAAAGGAAACATCCGCATCTCCTCCGGAAGCAGAATCCCCTTGTTATCCAGCTGGCCGCTGAGAATCTTCATCTTTTTCTCCACCCACGGAGAATAGCAGCGGAATATAATCCGGTTGGCCTTCTCATCAAACTCCATGGTGCTCAGCCATCCATTTCCTCCATAAAGGTCAAACTGATAATTTGTCACCACATCAATCACATCGTGACCTGCGTCATTTCTGAAGCTGGATACCCAGCGCTCTTCGATATGGCCCCGCACCGTCATAAACACCTGATCAAAGGGTTTCACAAAAACATCCATTTCTTCATTGAAATGGGAGAGCACTATGGTAGGATACTGCCGGTGCGTATCCAGAACGTTCAGCGCCCAGGCTCTGTCCAGCTCCACATCCTCTTCATTCCAGGGCAAGGACAGAAACAGATATTCATAAGAACCTGCCTTAATAATGAAATAACTGGAAATTCCGGAAGATCCCGTTCCCTGATATCCCTGGCTGGCCGCATAGCGGCTTTGGCCGAAGTATTTTTTAAAATCCGGACCGTCATGGTTTCCATCCGTAACCAGATAAGGAATCTTTGCCTCATCCAGCACAGAAAAGGCCTGGTCCGCCCGAAGGAATTCCCGGCTGGTTCCGTCCTGAGACAGATCACCCACACACAGAGCCATGGCAATATTCAGTTCTTTCTGTTTATCGCAGATCCATTCCATCTGAGCATCCACGATCTCCGGTTTATACTGCGTCTGATACTGCGGATCCGGTATATTTACAAAGGTGTAATTCTCCGCTCCTGTCAGCCCCGGATAGGGTTCACTGTTGCCGGAAATATAGTACCGGTCATCCACCTTATGATGCTGCACCAGATAGTGACTGTCATCTACCACTCCCCGGGAGAGCCGGATTTCCTGAATTTGCCCGCTGAAAATTGCATCCCCGCAGGCCTCCTCAGAAAAGATATCAGCCTGGCTCCAGTAGGCGGTGCCTACCACCCAGCAACCTCCATTCTCCTGGTCCAACGTATGGATTCCCACCTGTTTTTCAAAAGTGTTGCACCGCTGCACCGGAATCCCATCCACAATCATGATGGTGCTGCACCCATCATTTTTGATAACCACATGGTGCCATTTATCTGCCTGAACGCCATCCGCGTCCGACCAGGTGACCGGGTTCCCCCCTGCTTCGTCGTTGTTGGCCGTCCAGGGATTCCACTGCAGTTCCCGGGAGCTGGAAATATTCAGCCCGCCGCCGGCTTCGGGTTCTCCCCCCTGCATACCGGCCAACTTTCCGGTGCCCTTTCGGCCGAACACAGAACTCCACTCGCTCACCTGAACAGGAAGCTTTAAAATCACCTCCAACGTATATCCCTGCCGGAATTCCTCCTGGTTGATGGGTGCCTCCGGAATTGTCTCCCAGAAAGCTCCTTTCTTTTTTCCTTCTCCGTCCAGGGCCAGCGGTTCCATCTGAAGGGAGTGCTCCTCTCCGTCACCATAGATCCCATCCGCCAGAAATCTCATAAAAGACGATGCCGTCTTTCCTTCCGGAACCCGTTCCACATTCAGACGCAGATGGTTTCCTTCTCCGGAAACGTCCTTCAACACCAGATCATTTTCTTCCAGAGAACCGGCATGAATATACGCCGGATCAAATTTCCAGTCAGCCGCCACCTGGAAAGCACTTCTGTTTTCTGTATTATCCAAATTCATCTTCTGTCCCCCTGTACGATTCAAAAATACCACTGCGGCTCCTCTTTTTTCCGTGAGACTGCTCCAGCTCCGGCAGCAGTCAGACACGCCGCAAATACGTGACATCGCCTAAACGATAGCAAAAAAAATCCACCGCCACAATAGATAAATCTATCCGCAGCAGTGGATTTTTTACTTCTCTTATTTAATTTTCCCAGTCCAGATACAGATCCGCCAAACTGCTCAGTTCCTTCTGCCCTGGCTCCCAGGCGTCCCGGATACCAACCAGCTTAAAACCGGCGGCGCTGACGGTTCTGGCCGCGTACAGCGCATCTTCAAAAATCACTGTTCGCTCCACATCTGTTCCCAGATATGCCCTGGCCGTCTGGTATATGCGGTCTGTCTCCTTTCCTTCCCCCACCTCCCGGCAGCAGAAGTAACGGTCAAAATACCGGTCAAGCCCCGTCCGCTCCATCGCATGTTTCCCCATCCACTCATCTGTGGCGGAGGCAATGCACATCCGCACGCCGCCTGCGGTCAGTTCCTCCAGAATCTGCCGGATACCTTCCCGTTCCCGAACCTGCTCCTGGTAAAACCGCACCACCAGATCAAACATTTCCTGAACCATCGTCTCGGGGGCTTCGTCTATTCCATAAATTCTTTTCAGATATCCGGCGCCATTTAACATTCCCTGATCCCAGATGGTATCATCCACCCGGGGATCCGGTGTAAGCCCCTTCCCGCGCGCATAAAGCTCCGGGAGATTTCTCCATACGCCCATGGAATCAATCAGGGTGCCGTCCATGTCAAAGATGGCGCCGTCAATCTCCATTCCTCTCCAGTTCATGATGTCACGCCTTAATCAGTTTTCTTCCGCAGCACTGCTTGTATTTCTTTCCGCTTCCGCAGGGGCAGGGATCGTTGGGATATACCTTGCCCTCCGCCCGGCGCACAGGTCCTTTTACAGACTCATCCTTGTTGGTTCCCGTCACCTGGGCCACCTGCTCTCTCTCCACTTTCTGCTCGATCCTCACATGGTACAGCAGACGGATGGTATCCTGCTGGATGGAGCTGGTCATGGCATCAAACATCTCAAAAGCGCTCATCTTATACTCCACCTTGGGATCCCGCTGGCCGTAAGCCGCCAGGCCCACGCCCTGACGCAGCTGTTCCATGTCGTCGATGTGATCCATCCACTTCCGGTCGATAACCTTCAGCAGCACCACACGCTCCAGCTCACGCATCTGCTCCGCCTCCGGAAATTCCGCCTCTTTCATCTCGTACAGCTTGATGGCCTCTTCCTTCAGCTCCTGCTTCAGCTGGTTCTTCTTCATTCCTTTTACCCGGTCAGAATTGATAACCTTCAGAGGGATAATAGGCAGCAACACCGTATTCAGTTCCACCAGATCCCACTCTTCGGAATCCGCCTCGTCATTGAGACACATATCGATGGTATTATCAATGGTGTCAGTAATCATCTTGCAGATGGCGTCTCTCATGTTCTCTCCGTCCAGAACACGCCGCCGCTCTTTGTAAATGATCTCTCTCTGCTCATTGTTTACCTGGTCATAATCCAGCAGGTTCTTACGGATACCGTAGTTATTGCTCTCAATCTTTTTCTGGGCCTTCTCAATGGCGCTGGACAGCATCTTGTGCTCGATCTGTTCATCCTCGCCCACACCCAGACCGCTGAACACCTTCATCAGCTTCTCAGAGCCGAACAGGCGCATCAGATCGTCCTCCAGGGAAATATAGAAGCGGGATTCACCCGGATCTCCCTGACGTCCGGCACGTCCTCTCAACTGATTGTCGATACGGCGGGACTCATGGCGCTCGGTACCGATGATCTTCAGACCTCCGGCGGCTCTCGCCTCCTCGTCCAGCTTGATATCCGTACCACGGCCGGCCATGTTGGTGGCAATGGTCACCGCTCCTGCGGTACCTGCCTGGGCCACGATCTCCGCCTCCAGCTCATGGAACTTGGCGTTCAGCACCTGGTGCTTGATGCCCTCCCGGCGCAGCATATTGCTGAGAAGCTCAGAAGTCTCAATGGTGATGGTACCCACCAGCACCGGCTGATTCTTCTCATGAGCTTTCTTGATCTCCCGGACCACAGCCCGGAACTTCTCTTTCTTGGTCATGTAAACCGCGTCTTCCAGATCCACACGCTGCACCGGACGGTTGGTGGGAATCTCCACCACGTCCATGCCGTAAATATCCCGGAACTCCTGCTCCTCGGTGAGGGCCGTACCGGTCATACCGGCTTTCTTCTTATATTTATTGAAGAAATTCTGGAAGGTGATGGTGGCCAGCGTCTTGCTTTCCCGGCGTACCTTCACATGCTCCTTGGCCTCGATGGCCTGGTGCAGGCCGTCGGAATACCGGCGTCCCGGCATGATACGTCCCGTAAATTCATCTACGATCAGCACCTGGTCGTCCTTCACCACATAATCCTGATCACGGAACATCAGATAATGGGCCCGCAGCGCCAGGATAATATTATGCTGAATCTCCAGGTTCTCCGGATCCGCCAGGTTCTCGATGTGGAAGAAATTCTCCACCTTCTTCACGCCCTGCTCGGTCAGGTTCACCACCTTATCCTTCTCATTGACAATGAAGTCGCCGGTCTCCACGATTTCCTCGCCCATGATGGCGTTCATCTTGGTCATCTCGCCGCTGGCCTCGCCTTTTTCCAGCTGTTTTGCCAGAATATCACAGACCTCATACAGCTTTGTGGACTTTCCGCTCTGTCCGGAAATAATCAGCGGGGTACGGGCCTCGTCGATCAGCACCGAGTCCACCTCGTCAATGATGGCATAGTGCAGGTCTCTCTGCACCAGCTGCTCTTTATAAATCACCATGTTATCTCTCAGATAGTCGAAACCATCCTCATTGTTGGTCACATAGGTGATATCACAGGCATACTGCTCTCTTCTCTCGTCATTTTTCATGGAGTTCAGAACCACGCCCACGGTCAGGCCCAGAAACTCATGCACCTTTCCCATCCACTCCGCGTCACGCTTTGCCAGATAGTCGTTGACCGTCACAATATGGACGCCTTTTCCTTCCAGCGCGTTCAGATAGGCAGGACAGGTGGATACCAGCGTTTTTCCTTCACCGGTTTTCATCTCCGCGATACGGCCCTGATGAAGAATAATACCGCCAATCAGCTGTACCCGGTAGTGCTCCATATTCAGCACCCTTCTGGCAGCCTCTCTGACGGTGGCAAAAGCCTCCGGAAGCAGATCATCCAGAGTCTCGCCCTTTGCCAGCCTCTCCTTGAACTCCCGTGTTTTATCCTTCAACTGTTCATCCGTCAGCTTCACCATATCGGGGCGCAGCGCCTCGATCTTGTCCACCAGCGGCATGATGCGCTTCAGCTCTCTGGAGCTGTGGGTTCCAAATATTTTCTCTGCTAATTTCATACATTCACTCCTGTACTGTACTGAGTTTGAAAAATACCATCATCTATTCTAACACTTTCTCTGGCAATGCACAACCAGAGAATCCCTGTTTTTCCGGTCTGATTTTGGGATTTGCCCCTTTACGGCGTGTGCCTGACGGCTTGCGGGCGGCGGACGGGTGTGCAGGCCCCCGTTACCCCTGTGACTTCACGCAAGAAAACGGGAGTTTCCCGTCCCCCGCCTTTTGGCCGGTTTCGGGAAACCCCCGCCTCAGTTTTCATTTACCGGATGATATCCGTCCGTCTTGCCGATGTCAGCACTCCGGCTCAATCAGTCCGTAGGTATTTCCTTTCCGTTTATAAACCACGTTTACTTCATCGGTCTCCGCGTTGCGGAATACAAAGAAATTATGGCCCAGAAGCTCCATCTGTACGCAGGCATCCTCCGGATACATGGGCTTCATGCCGAATCTCTTGGTCCGGATGATCTTAACTTCCTCGTCCTCCTGGAACTCATCCTCCATGAAGGCCTTCTGGAAATTCCCCGCGCCCTGCTGTCTGTTGATGATCTTCGTCTTATATTTTCTCAGCTGGCGTTCAATCACCTCTTCCACCAGATCGATGGAAACATACATGTCATTGCTCACCTGCTCAGACCGGATAATGTTGCCCTTCACGGGAATGGTCACCTCTATTTTCTGTCTCTCTTTTTCCACGCTCAGGGTTACATGGACCTCGGTATCAGGAGTAAAATACCGTTCCAGTTTACCCAGCTTATCCTGTACGGCGGTTTTCAGTCCGTCCGTCACTTCGATATTCTTTCCGCTGATTACAAATTTCATGCTGTCAACTCCTTCGCCCTTTATTTTACAGGGTTGTGTTTCCGTCACCTGTAAGTAGTTTTATTATACCAACTGCCGCCTGATTTGGCAATGATTTTTCGATAATTTATGGAATTTTACGATTTTTACAGTTAATTTTTACAAAATTTAAGAATTTGCTCAAAGGACATGGAACCGCCGAACAGGTCCAGCGCGCTTCCCACCGTCACATCCAGGCGGTTTTTCCCCGCTTCCCTCAAATTTTCCAGATCCCGGAAGCTTCCCACGCCGCCTGCGTAGGTGATGGGAATATTTTCACATCCGGCCAGAAGGGCGGCCAGCTCTGTCTCGATCCCCGAGGCCTTCCCTTCCACATCCACCGCATGCACCAGAAATTCGTCGCAGTATCCGGAAAGCCTGTCCAGCGTCCTGCGGTTCACCTCCACCCGGGTAAACTTCTGCCAGCGGTCCGTGACAATCCAGTAAACGCCGTCTTTTTTCCGGCAGCTCAGGTCAAGAACCATCCGCTCACGTCCCACCGAGCGGATCATGTTCTCCAGATTTTCCCAGGAAAGCGCTCCATCCCGGAATACATAGGAGGTCACGATCACATGGCTGGCGCCCGCATCCAGAAACTCCCCGGCATTTTCCGGACGGATACCGCCTCCCACCTGGAGGCCCCCCGGATAAGCCCGGAGCGCGGCCAGCGCCTGCCGCTTCGTCTCCTGATAATAGGGGGAAGATTCCGGATTCAATAATATGATATGTCCTCCCTGAAGCCCGTATGACTGGTAAAATCTGGCATAAAAGGGCGCATCCTGGCCGGAGACAAAATTCTCCCGGGCCTGATCCCCCTGATCCCTCAGGCTTCCTCCCACAATCTGTTTTACTTTTCCATTATGTATATCAATGCATGGCCGAAATCTCATGCTGTGTTTCCTCCTCTTTCATTATGAATGGCCCAATGGCCAAAAAGGTATCGCTGCCGTCCGAAGCAAGCTTCGCTTTCTTCGACTCGCTTTCGCTCATTGTATCACAAAAAAATAAGCCGTAAAAGGGCGGTTTCTGTTTCCGCCCTTTCCGGCTTGTCTGCCGCGGCAGTTCATCCTTTTGATATTCCTGTCATCAACACAGTTTTATTTTCCGTTGTTGTTATTGTCCGCGCCTCCGGTGAGATCCTCCACACCTTCCCCGACGCCCTCTGTCACATCTTTCACGCCTTCCCCGATGCCCTCTGTCACATCCTTCACGCCTTCTCCGACGCCTTCCGTCACATCTTTCACGCCTTCTCCAATGTCCTCCCCTGCATCCTTCACACCGTCTTCCACATCCTTCGCACCGTCTTCCATATCCTGGCCCAGATTATCCGTGCCGCCGTTTCTGTCCTCTCCCGAAGTGACGTCGTTGACATTTTCATTGTCTCCGGTATTGGAATCCATGCCATCCTCCGTGACGCCATTGTCCTTATTCTGATCCGCCGTCCGGTCGCCGCAGCCCGCCGCCAGACAGAGAACCGCCGCTGTCATTCCTGTCATCCACCATATTTTCAACCGTTTTTTCATCATAATCATTCCAATCTCCTTTTTCTTCGACTGATAATCTTACTATGCACAATAATCCGTAAAATATGCACTGTCATCCTGCCTGCTGTTTTCCGGTGTGGCAAAATGGGATACAACGTTTCGGAAAACTTTTACCCAAATTTTTCCAAAAAACTTCCTCATTTTTCTCACTTGCCGGTATTTTCTTTTCCCGCGGACGTGCTATAATGAATCCTCAGGGAGGTATCGGTATGAAAGACAGACAGACGCTCCAGGTGAGCATCCACTATTCCATGGCATTTGTCGGAGGATTTTTCGGCGCCTATGCGCTGCTGAACCACTGTGACATTTTCGGATCTTCGCAGACCGCCAACCTGATCACCCTGGTCACCGGCCTTCTGGGACATAATTCCCATGAGATTCTGATCCGCATCGGGGCTGCGCTGCTGTATGGGCTGGCCATCGCCCTTTCCGTGGTGATTCCCCGGACACTGGGATGGAATCTGAAATTTCTGTCGATTTTTCTCAACGGGGCTGCTGCCCTGACGCTTTTCTATATACCTGCAGACACCGACCATATTCTGGCCCTGTACCCCATTTTTTTCGCCACCGCCTTCCAGTGGTGCGCCTTTAAAGGAGTGTATGGATACGCCTGCTCGACGATTTTTTCCACCAACAACTACAAGCAGACGGTTCTGGGATTCACGGAATATCTGTGTGATAAAAATGCGGAAGCGCTTCGGAAAGGAAAGTTTTTCGGAGGGACGCTGGTGTTTTTCCATCTGGGCGTGATTTATTCTTATTTCGGATATCAGTGGATGGGGCTGCACGCCTCCGTCCTGGTATTTCTTCCGCTGGCGGTGAGCCTCTGCCTGGTGGAAACAGAACGCCGCGGGGAAAAGGAGCGGGCGGCGGAAGCGGCATAAAAAGGGACCTTTTCCGATACTGTATCACTTAAAAACAGCGGTTTGGCTTCATCAGAGCAAACCGCTGTTTTCAGGTTAATACCTCTTCTTTATTTTAAATTAGCTGTGTAAATCCCCATCAATATTCCCGGAATCAGAAACAATACCGGGATGTCAAGTAAGTCTGACAGGATTTGCCTGAATATATCCGGCATATAATTTCCGTCCAGAAATATGTGGAATATTACCATTCCGGCATAAATAATAATTATGATGCTTCCGCATATCGGCAATATCTTTAACAGCCGTTTTCTCTGCCTGTTCCAGGGGATGAGAGACGATACCACAATTCCAATCAGCAGCCAGAACAGCGGTTTACCTACATATCCGCAAAACACAGTGACCGGAGAAACCTGAAAGTCGGTCTGTCTGACCGGAGTCAGGACAAATCTGTCGTATAGAATCAACAGGAGCAGGAGAATAATCGATACAATAAAAATACCGTTTGTTTTTCTTTTTCTGGCGATAAGATTCTCAAATTTATTCTTTTTCAATTCACTACCTCCTGGTTTTTTCCTATTTTAACATTTTTCTGATTGCGGTAGAAATTTCACGCATTAACGAATCACTTTTCCTCTTTATCGTTGCAAAGTTAATCTTGTGTAAAATTATTGATTTTTTTAAATTATTTGCTATTATTTATGCTGTGGGAGGGAGCGTTCATGATTCCAATTTATATCTGCGAAGATAATATAAAACTGTTGAAAAAATATGAGGAATACGTTTCTGATTACTTATGTTTTCATGATTTCTCAATGAGAATTGCCTGTGTCACTCCAGATCCGAAAACTCTCCTGGCTGCAGTTCAAAACGCGGATGAACCCGGCATTTACTTTCTGGATATCATGCTTTCCGCATCTGTAAATGGAATAGAAGCGGCTGAACAAATTCGGAAATATGATCCTGACGGATGGATTATCTTTATAACATCTTATCCGGAGATGAGTTCCATGGTTTTCCAATACAGGGTAGAGGCCCTGGATTTTATTCTGAAGGATGCCCCGCAAAGTCTGAAGAGAAGAGTCTTTCAGTGTCTGGAAACAGTACAGAAGCGATATGAAAAATCAAGAACCATTTCTCCGAAACTGTATTGCTGTAAGTCCGGCGCACACAAACTGAGACTGCCTTATGAAGATATCCTGTACTTTGAATCTGTTTCAGGCTCTCATAAACTTTTGATCCATACCACTGCCGGAAATTACGAAATCTATGCCTCACTCAATGATGTGGAAAAAGAACTGGATAAAAGATTTTTCCGGAGTCACAAGTCTTATTTAGTGAATACCGATTATGCGATAGAGTTTAACAGAGCGGGCGGTTACATTCTTATGCGAAATCAGGAGCGATGTCTGTTGTCTGTTAGAAAAATTCGTAAACTGGAACATTCTCTAATGAACGATAATGTCTGAAAACCCTGCATTTATGTTGTCTTTTATTATCTATCTGAATTATTACTTACTATATACGTAAAAGTAAAAAGTTTTCTATTTCTATTTATTTTGCAAGAAAGAGCTGACGGCGCCCATGGACAATGTTTTCTGGAATACCCGGCTGGAAGAGGGAATGTTGGTACAGGAGCTGCAGATCACCGGGCTTTCTGTCTGATTTCACTTTTTTCGTTTATGTCGGTTTTTCCTGCGTTCATGTCGGTTTCATCCTCTGTTTTTTCTCAACCTTCATAATAGAAGCTGGCCAACAGGTCAGCTTTTATTTCTGTTGAATA
>DVON01000118.1 GCA_018713585.1 Candidatus Pullilachnospira stercoravium
GATAAGTGCGGCGGCGGATAGCTTATGCCTCATAGAAGAAGGCCATGTACATCATGGCAAAACCGATGCACAGAATCACCGCTCCCATCACTCTCCGCAGAGCCGCGCTGATTTTCGCGTATCTGGGATCATACATCCATTTTTCCACCAGGCTGTAACTGGTTCCCGCGGCTATCAAAAGGAAACTGTGCCCTACCGCATACAGTGCCAGCAGGAACATCCCCCAGAGTGTGCTGCCGGACTGGGCGGCAATGGCCAGCAGGGCAATCATCACCGGGGTGGCGCAGTGGGAGGCGAAGGCGCCGCTCAAAATACCGGCGGTGAAAGCGCCCACATAACCGCGCTTTCCGGTTCCGGCTATCTGTACTTCCCCACCGCAGCCACAATCGCTCCCGTGATCATGACCGCAGTCACAGCCGGCCTCATGATGATGCCCGGTATGCTCCTTTTCATGCTCCTTTCCGTGCTTTTTTCCAAAATGGAAATGTTCGGGAATCAGATGGATCACTCCCCAGATCTGCAGCGCCATCAGCACCATCACCACTCCCAGAAACACATACCACCATTTCCCGATCTCGTGCATAAAATGACCGATCACAGAAGCCAGAGATCCGAATACGATGAAAGTCACAGACAGCCCTGCCGCCATGGTCAGCGACAGACGGAACGCTTTTTTCGTGTCCTGTTTTGCCGATCCGCCGATATAAGCGATAATCATGGGGATGCTGGACAGGGAACAGGGCGTAAAAGAGGTGATCACCCCCGCCGCCACACAGAGCACCGGTGCGATCCATAAGTTATGCCGGATCATTTCTGCCAGCAAATTCAGCCATTGCGTCATAATATAATCACCTTTCTTTGAACATATGAACGTTTTTTCATGCTTCCAAAAAGCAGGCAAGGGATCTGTGCCGGAACATCCTCCGGCACAGATCCCCTGTGCTTTTTACGCGGCCAAAAGCCGCTCTTAAGTTTTCGCAGGAAACGGTCAGTTATCCTCTTCTTCCATCAGATATACCTGACGTTTTCTGGCCATCTCATCGCTGGCCAGGTACTCATCGTAGGTGGTAATCTTGTCAATCAGCGCGCCGCCCGGCACAATCTCCATAATCCGGTTGGCCGTGGTCTCCACAAACTGGTGGTCATGGGAGGCAAACAGCAGAACGCCCGGGAATTTGATCAGACCGTTGTTCAGCGCTGTGATGGACTCCATATCCAGATGGTTGGTGGGCTCATCCAGAATCAGTACGTTGGCTCCGGAAATCATCATCTTGGACAGCAGGCAGCGCACCTTCTCTCCTCCGGAGAGCACCCGCACCTTCTTCACGCCGTCCTCGCCGGCAAACAACATTCTTCCCAGGAAACCGCGGACATAGGTCACATCCTTGATTTCCGAATACTGGGTCAACCAGTCCGCGATGGTCAGGTCATTATCGAACTCCTGGGTGCTGTCCTTGGGGAAGTACGCCTGAGTGGTGGTAACACCCCATTTGTAATTTCCGGAATCCGGCTCCAGCTCACCCATGAGAATTCTGAACAGCGTCGTCTTCGCCAGCTCATTTCCGCCCACGAAGGCCACCTTGTCTTCTCTTCCCAGGGTAAAGGAAATATTATCCAGAATCTTCACCCCGTCGATGGTTTTGCTGAGATTCTCTACCATCAATACCTCGTTTCCGATCTCACGGTTGGGACGGAAATCAATATAAGGGTACTTTCTGCTGGAAGGACGGATCTCCTCCAGCTGAATCTTCTCCAGCGCTTTCTTTCTGGAAGTGGCCTGACGGGATTTGGACGCGTTGGCGCTGAACCGGGAGATAAACTCCTGCAGCTCCTTGATCTTTTCTTCCTTCTTCTTGTTGGCCTCTTTCATCTGCTTCACCAGCAGCTGGCTGGACTCAAACCAGAAATCATAGTTTCCGGCGTACAGCTGAATCTTTCCGTAATCGATGTCCGCGATATGGGTGCAGACTTTATTAAGGAAGTAACGGTCATGGGAAACCACAATCACGGTATTCTCAAAATTAATCAGGAACTCCTCCAGCCAGGCAATGGCATCCAGATCCAGGTGGTTGGTGGGCTCATCCAGCAGCAGAATGTCCGGATTTCCAAACAGAGCCTGCGCCAGAAGCACCTTCACCTTCTCGCTTCCCTTAAGGTCCGCCATCTGGGAATAATGAAGCTCCGTGGGAATTCCCAGACCGTTCAGCAGCTGCTCCGCGTCCGACTCCGCGTTCCAACCGTCCATCTCGGCAAATTCGCCCTCCAGCTCACTGGCCCGGATACCATCCTCCTCGGTGAAATTCTCCTTGGCATAGATGGCGTCCTTCTCCTTCATAATCTCGTACAGACGGGCATTTCCCATAATTACAGTGTCCAGCACGTTGTACGCGTCATATTTGAAATGATCCTGCTGCAGGAAGGAAAGCCGCTGGCCCGGCGTAATAGTCACATCGCCGCTGGTGGTCTCCAGCTGGCCGGAAAGGATCTTCAGGAACGTGGACTTGCCCGCTCCGTTGGCGCCGATCAGGCCGTAGCAGTTTCCCTCCGTAAATTTGATATTCACATCCTCAAAAAGTGCTTTTTTCCCGATTCGTAAAGTTACATTGTTCGCTGCAATCATGCTTTCTCAATCCTCTTCACTTTTTTGCTGAAATTTTCAAAGGTATCCTATGCCCCAGGCCGCCGCGCGCGCCGTCCCCGGGCAATCGTCTACTATTTTACAGGAAAAATGAAAATTTGCAAGAGGGAAAAGGAAAAACTTCTCTTACTTTTCCACCGTCACGTAGGGCTTCAGATCCCCGAACTGTTTCATATAGCTGACGCTGTCCTCATAACCCAGCGTCTGGAAAATCACCTTCAGCATCCGCTTCACGCAGGCCTTCAGTTCCTTCCTGTCCAGTCTGCCATCCGCCAGGGCCTCCTTGATATCCGTGATATCGCCGTCCCAGCCCGGCATGATCAGGTCATTGCCTGCCTGAATACAGCCCCAGGAACTGCTGCCGCCCATGGGGGTCGTGGTGGTCCAGTCGGTCATAATGATTCCCTGGAAATCCCACTCTTCCCTGGCCGCCACCGTACAGGTATCCTTGCAGTTGGCTGCGTGTACCCCATTAATCCGGTTATAAGATGTCATAATCGCCATGGGCTGAGAAGATTTCACCGCGATTTCAAACCCTTTCAGATAGATCTCCCGCAGGGTTCTCTCAGAAAGCACGGAATCTGAACCCATCCGGTTGTCCTCCTGATTATTGCAGGCAAAATGCTTAATGGTGGTTCCCACACCGCCCACGGACTGAACGCCCCGGGTCATGGCCGCCGCCATCATGCCGCTCACCAGCGGATCCTCGGAGTAATACTCAAAGTTTCTGCCGCACAGGGGATTTCTGTGAATATTCATACCCGGCGCCAGCCACCAGGCCACGCCGAACTCCTGCATCTCCAGGGCCACCGCCTGCCCCACTTCCTCAATCAGATCCACATCCCAGGTCTGGGCCAGCAGCGTTCCCACAGGAATCGCGGTACAGAACTGATAATAGGTGTCCGCGTTTTCATGAACCTCTTTCTCCGCGAAAAATCCTCCCTCCAGAGCGCCAAGAAGCCCCTGGCCGTAAACGCTGCCGTCCTCCGGATTCACCTGATACTCTCTGGTCAGACGCAGTCCTGCCGGGCCGTCCGCCATGGGAATTCCGGGCACATCGAACTCTTTCTCCAGAGCGCCGCTGGTCTCTCCGGCAGCTCCCGGCACCATAATTCCGGCGGAACCCAGAGCATTTTCCTGGCCCTTGCTGATTTCGCCGATCACCATGGCAATCAGCTGGTCGTCCGTCAGCTGTTCCGTAATACTTCGCGCTTTCTCGTCCAGCTCATTTTCCGGAATCCGGTCTGCCTTTACCGGCTGCGGCTTCAGCGGGATACACTCCAGCCCGTTCTCCTTCAGCTGCTGATGCCAGGCTGCTTCCCAGGCCTTTGCCTCTGCTTCGGGCCGCTCCATCTCCGTCAGTTCCTGCTTCAGCGGGCAAATATGCTTCACCGGCTCGATCACCGCATCCGCTTCCACCGAAAGCGCCCCCGCCAGTGTCAGATTTCTGGAGGAATTGCCCACCCAGATGCCATAGAGACCTTTTTCCATCGTCCAGGCTGATGCCTCCTGATCAAAGGAAGCCAGCTCCTTTGCGGGGAAAGTAATTTTCATTTCCCTACATTCGCCCGGATTCAGCAGCGGAGTCTTGGCAAATCCGCACAGTCTCCGGTACTCCTTTGCCATCCCCTGCTGGGGGCAGGAAGCATAAATCTGCGCCACCTCTTTACCTGCCCGGCTTCCGGTATTGGTCACCGCCACCGAAACGGTTACGGAGGCATGATCCGTGGTCACTGCTTTTGCCTCCACCTCAAACTGCGTATAGGAAAGACCATAGCCGAAGGGGAATACCGGTTCTATGCCGAAGCTGTCAAAGTAGCGGTACCCCACATAAATGCCTTCCTCGTATTTCTCCGTCTCGATATTGCCGTTGTTGTGGCTGAACGTGGCCGCATTGGGGAAATCACTGTAGCGGACTGCCCAGGTATCCGTCAGCTTTCCGCTGGGATTTACCGCTCCCGTCAGCACATCCGCCAGGGCATTTCCGCCCTCCATGCCGGGCTGCACCAGGCTCAGTAGCGCCTTCACTTTGTCAAAGGACAGGATTTCTTCCACGTCGATCTGAGCTCCCACATTCAACACCACCACAAGGCCGTCCACCATGCGGTTCAACGTCTCCAGATCTCTCTTCTCTTCCTGCGTCAGATAATAGTCACCCGTTTTTTCAAACCGGTCCGCCCCTTCCCCGGCGATCCGGCTCACCACATAAACAGCTGTCCCGGCGCTCTGGCAGTCACTTGCCAGAATGGGGCGCCCCGCAGGCATCTCATAAGCATGAGAAGCGTAAATCTGGAAAAATTCCGTCCCGTTTTTTCCCTCAGCCTCCGCAAAAATAGCGTCTCTCCAGTCCTCGCGGGATTTCCTGTAGGTCTCCTCAAACTCCTCAATCCAGGCCTGGCTGGTCACATCAAATCCCGCGTTGACCAATCCCTGGTAAATGCTGACCACTTCACGTTCATTGACATCTCCGGAACCGGTTCCCCCTTTAATGGTACGCCCCGCGCCGCTTCCAAAAAGCGCCACCCGGCTACCCGGGACAAGCGGCAGAATACCGTCATTTTTCAGCAGCACAATTCCTTCCGCCGCTGCTTTTCGGGCCACTTTACGGTTGGCTGTTTCTCTGGCGGAAACATGGCTGTCCCTGGTTCCGCTGAAGGTTCTGATTCGTCTTTTCATACTGATCTGTTCTCCTTTTTCTCCGCACGGTCCCGACATCGGGATTGGCCGGGACCGCTGCTGTTTTACTGACTGCTGTTACCTATTATAATCAAATCCGTATGTTCCCGTTAGTGGTATTTTTGACTTTTTTTACTGCGGATATTGACTTTTTTATGTTCAAATAAGAAGATATCTGTTTCACAGATGGCATATTCTGACCTTTTTTCTTATCTGGCCTCCAGCACTCCTACCCCGGAAATATCTTTTGCCCGGACAGTCACCCGGATCTGTCCAGGCGTCATGCCTTTCACGATCACGATGGCTGTTCCCCGCCAGAAATGGCAGACCGTCTCCGTGATCTGATCTTCCGTACAGGGATTTCCGCTTCCCATGGACACGAAGCTGCCGCCTCCTTCCACCTGCACCGTCACCTGGCATTCCTCTTCCACGCAGCGGGTACCTTTGGCATCCACCGCCGTGATTCGTAGATATCCCAGGTCCCGGCCGTCCGCCGCAATCCACGCATCCTCGGGAACCACCATAAGAGCGGCCATCTTCCCGGCAGTCTTCAGACTGCACCGGCTGATCTTCCGGCCATCCTTTAGGACAACCGCCTCCAAAAGTCCGGGTTCATAGGGAATATCCATCACCGCTTTCAGTTTTTCAAAAGGCACACGGCCCAGGCTTCTTCCGTTCAGCAGAAATTCCGCCTCGTCACCGGCCCCGTACACCTCTGTCTGCACCGGTTTCCCCAGATATTCATCATCGAAAGTCCAGCTGTCCCTCACATCCTGCCAGTGCCATCCATAGCCGGTAAAGGATTCTCCGTAATGGCGCGGATGGGTGGTATAAATACCGCTGAGGCCAACATCTCCCCACATAATCTGACGATATACCGACTGGGGCCGTTCTTCGCCGGTCAGATCGATGTCCGACTGCCAGGAGCTTCTCCATGGATATGGAGCCATGAAGGTACGGGGGGAGGGATCCTTTTCCCAGAACAGCTTTCCGGCTCCCACCTCTCCCAGATAATCCACGGCAGCCCAGATGCAGTCCCCGATCACATAAGGATGCTTCTCCACCATTGCCCAGTAATCAAAAGTATTAAAGGCATGCGTTTCCGTTCCCAGCATTACCCGGTCGGGGAACTGCGCGTGAGTGCTCTCATAAATGTCTTTCAGGTAATTATATCCCACGATGTCCAGCGGCTTGCAGAAATCCGCAGTTTTCTCTCCCCAGAGCTCCTGGCTGCTATTCAGATTAATTTCAAAATTTCCTCCGCCGCCCTCTGAACCGGGATCTTCATCAATGACATTAAGGCCGCACAGGGCGGAGACTACAAAACGTGTATCATCCAGACTGCGCACCTTTCCGGCCAGCCGGGCCGACCATGCGGCGCCGTCATTGGAACCGTCCCGCTCAGTGATCTCATTTCCGATGGAGTAAGTGATAACACTGGGATGATTTCTGTCCCGTCTGACCATTCCTTCAATATCCCGTTCCCACCAGGCTTCAAAATACAGATGGTAATCCATGGGAACTTTTCCCATCCGCCACACATCAAAAGCCTCGTCCATCAGCAACATTCCCATCTCATCGCACAGCTTCAGAAACGTCAGCGACGGCGGATAATGACTGATCCGCACCGTATTGTAGCCCACCCGTTTCAGAATCTCCAGTTTTCTCCGCTCCGCTTTGGGGTAGGCACAGGCCCCCAGAAAACCATTGTCGTGATGGACGCAGCCTCCCTTCAGCTTGATCTGACGGCCGTTGAGCCGGAAGCCCCGCGCCGCGTCCACCTCTATTTTCCGGATGCCAAAGGTATCTCCCGCCGTATCCAGGATTATGCCGTCCTCCATCAGAAGGATTTCACACCGGTACAGATACGGACTGTCCAGATCCCAGAGACTGGGGTTGGAAAGCTCCATCTCAAAGACAGCGGAAGTCTTTTCCCCCGCGGTCACCTGCTGCCGTACCTCCCCTGCGCAGATTCCTTCCCTGTCCAGAATCCTGCACAGAGCAGTGAGCTGTCTCGGCGTTTTTCCCCCGGTAATCTCCGCCTCCACCCGTACCAGCGCCCGTTCTTTTTCCGCCACCGGCGTAGTAATGAAGAAATCCCAGGGTTTCACATACACCGGACCACCCACCCACAGGCAGACATCCCGGTACAAGCCCCCGCCGCTGTACCAGCGGGAGGAAGGCTGACGGCTTTGTGTGATGATCTTAATAAGATTTTTCTGTCCATCCTTATGCAGGGCCCCGGTCAGATCCACCTGAAAGGGAATGTAACCGTTGGGATGGGAAATCAGCAGCTCCTGGTTCACCACCACCTCGGTATTCATATACGCCCCGTCGATATCCAGAAGAATCGTTTTCCCTTCCCATTCAGGCGGAATACACAAAACCTTCTTATATACTCCCTGTCCATCACCGAAATAGCCGTTTCCGGCAGCTCCCGGCGCATCTGCGCTGCGTGGCTTCCCAATGATAAAATCATGCGGGAGATCCACCAGATGTCCTTTCGGATGCTCAAAAGCAAAGCTGAGCGCCTCATTGTTCTCATAAAAGCTCCAGTTCCTGCTAAAATCCACTCGCTGCATATACCTTCTCCTCCATTCTTTTTATTCCCGCGGGCAACAAGCCCGGGAGACATTAATTTTTGCGTCCTTTCTCCTGTTCTGAAAATAAATAAACCCCTCAACCGCGTCCAGAATATCCGCGAAATCCTCCCGGGGCGCCAGATCAATATACCTGGTCAGCAGTTCCTCCTCCTGATCCCTGTATTTCCCGTAATAAATATCGTACAGGTTATGGCCCCGCAGATGAATCCTGATCTCCTCCATATGCTCCTTCACATCCTGCACCGTCTCAAAGTCCCTGCCCATTACCTCCAGAAGCTGCTGCCCGCTGCGGATTTTGTGAAGATATTCTCTCCACCGGTCCAGAAAAATTTCATAAAATTCCTCTTCGGAGGCCACCACCCCGCAGGCAGCCATCACCGCCGGATTCAGGAAATAATTCTCAAAGGAGTAATACCGCAGGATCAGCACATTTTTCTCCGTCACCCGGGGCAGCCGGTCCACATCCTCCAGGCTCCGCTCCTCGTAATAACGGCACAGCTGTCTCTTCAGCGCCCGGGGATCCTGGCCGTCTCCGTCCCGGATCATCAGAAACCGGTCCTTTAAATAAATCTGATTCATATATTTCAGATTGGCATAGGTTTTGATGTTGGTACAGCTGTTGGTGGTGAGAATCGCCGTCCGGAACAGCTGTCCGTTCTCGTCGTACACCTCCGCGTAATACTTTTTCAGCAGCAGCGGAAGCCGGCTTTTATCCTGCTTCCCCTCCACGATAAACACAAAATCCACATTCATCAGGTCTGCGGCCGTATACCCCAGATCGTCCAGAATCACGCTGATGTCCGTTTTCTGGCGGACGCTGGGATACCCGTCCTCCCCCAGAACGATCTGACGGATCTGACGGGAATTGAAATCCGGCAGCAGATTGGGGGAATGGGTGGAAAAAATCACCTGGTTTTTCCTGGAAATCCGGTACAGAATATCCCCGGATACGTTCTGCATCTGCGGGTGCAGAAAGATTTCCGGCTCCTCCGCCAGCACAATCCCCGGCTCAAAGGAGTCCTCCATGGAACAGGCCTCCAGAAGAGACAGCATATAGATGCTGCGCATCCCCTTCCCCATGGACTCGATGGGTTTTAAGAGCTTCCGTTTCCGGTGATAGATCTCCGCCGTCACCGACAGCATCCGCTCCACATCCCGGTTCATGGAATAACGGATCTCCTCCTGCCCGCCGTTCTTTCGGAAAATCCGGTTGACCCTCCGGGAAAATTCATCCAGATTCAGCTGATACAGCTTATAGTCCAGCAGCCGGGCGGCCTCCAGCACGTTCAGCTGTCCGGGGGTTTTCTGGTTGATAAGGCCGATGCAGGAAAAACAGTGGCTGCACTGCCTGGTGGTATCAAACATACAGCTGCCGGAACGCATCTGCCGCAGCTGTTCGTTTTCCTGAAGAAGCAGCAGGCTGCTCTGAAAGCCCTCGAGATTTCTCTGAATATCAATGTCATAAAGGGGCGGAAACACCTGGGCAATACAGGGATTGTGCTTACGGAATCCGTCCTGCCAGCGCACCTTGCCTTCCCGGTTGGCCACGAAGGTAAAGGACAGCTCCCCCTCCTGAAAAGACGGAAGCTTTCTTTTGAAATCCTCCAGCCACGCCTCATATCTCCGGTACTTGCTGACTCTTCCTCCCCGGTGCAGCCGTATCAGATCCTCCTCCTCCAAAGACATCCTCACAGATATCTCTATATTGGAAAAATCCTCCTGGAAATCCTCTGTCCTGACGGCACCGGCACCCAGCGCCACCCGGACGGCATCCAGAATCGCCGTTTTCCCCGTATTGTTTTTTCCCACCAGAATCAACGCCCGCTCAATATCCCGGATCCTCATGTCCCGGATCAGCCTGTAATTCCGGATCCATATTTCCGTAATCCGCATATACATTCCCTTCCCGCCAAGTCATCAGCATTTTTGTAAAAATCGCCGGATATCTTCCATATAATATAGCCTTCTGCCGTTATTTTAGCACAAAAAGATTCCCGAAGAAACACTTATATGCTCCTTCGGGAATCTCTTCTTTCAATAAACCACCACGGGAAATCCGTAAGCCACTACTTCGTAAATTTTTGCCACCGCATCCAAAGGCATGTTCACACAGCCATGAGAACCATTGGTTATATAAATATCGCCTCCAAAGGCTGTCCGCGACGCCAGATCGTGAAAACCGATGGTAAAGTCCTCAGTATAAGGAATCCAGTATGTAACGTTCTCTACATAGGAAGGCTCGCCGTTCTCATCCGGTTTTCCCTTCATAGTATATGGACTTGTTTTTGATTTTACTTTCCAGACGCCTCCTTTGGGCGTCTCCGTTCCGTTGTTCACGCAGCCTGTCACCACCGGGGACTCAACTATCAGTTCGCCGTCCACATAGCACCACAGTGTCTGCTGATCAATGGACAGTTCAATGTAGGAATCACCGATATCATTGGAATCCCGGCTCTTGGCCGTATCCGTATAAGTCACCTCAAAGCTGCCCTGCTGGCCCGCGTTGATGGCTTCCAGCAGCTCGGAGGCCGTGGTCTCCACATCCATAGTCCAGCCGTAATCTCCTTTGGACAGTTCCACACTTCTTCCGCCGGTGGTGGTAAAGGTATGCTTGCCTACCGTATCATATTTATCCGCCAGACTCTGCACATATGCTGTCACCTGGGCAGAATCAATCACATCATTACCGGATTCGTCCTGGGTTACCCACTGCATCAGCTGGGTTCTTCCCACCGTCTCACTTCTTCCGCTGCCGAAATCCATGGTCAGGCTGGCTGATGTCAGCTGATTCAGCTGATTCACCCGGTTATTCAGTGTTTCATCATCCTGAAGCACCGAAGGTCTCACGTAGCATCCGGCCGCATCCAGATCCAGTTCAGATGCATCGCTGGCCACCGCTTCCTTAATGGCGGCGATCACCGCCTCCCGGTCCAGCTGATTTCCTTCGATCTCAGGCGAAACCGAGTAGCCGTTCTCGTCACTGGTAATGGCGGCATCCTGCGGCGCCGTCACATTCTCCGCCTGCATAGCAGTCAGGCCGTCCACCGTCTCTCCCAGAGCTTCATCGGAAAGATTCATGGACACCTCCAGCTCATGGGAACGATTCTGAAAAATCTCCTTTGCCCAAAACCAGGATTCCTGATCCTTCAGCAGCTGCTCCACTTCACCGTTGTCCTGGTAGGACAGCTGAAGCTGATCCGCCGTAAGAACCTCCTGCTGATCATTCCGCTCCTTCAGGGTCAGCTGGTAAGACTGTACCTGTTCCCGCAGCAGCTCCTTCACCTGATCCGCAGTCATGTAAGAACAGTCTATACCATTTACCGTGGTTTCCGAATAAAAATGCCGCTGAAAATACAGCGCCACCACCACATAAGTTCCGATAATCAGAACTGCCAGCACAGCCAGCAGAACTGAAAGAACAATCTTCTTCTTTTTCATTCCATCACCTGCACCCCTTTACTTATTGCCTCCCCCTACTGCTACCGATTTCGCAGGCTCCGCCCGCGAACGACATTCGCCGCTCGTCCGAAGCAAGCTTCGCTTTCTTCGACTCGCTTTCGCTCATTTCGCAGGCTCCGCCTGCGAACGACATTCGCCGCTCGTCCGAAGCAAGCTTCGCTTTCTTCGACTCGCTTTCGCTCATTATATCACGAAATTTCAAAATATTTTTTACAAGAAACAGGAAGATTTTTGTCGTTTTTTATAAAAAATGCCAGATGCTTTTCCGGGTGATCCTGTTTTTTTCTTTTCCCTTGCTTCTTCCCTGAAAACGCAGTATGATGACCAGAAGAGGAACAGAGGAGGATTATTCATGAGCAAAATACTGTTAAGCGCTGACAGCACCTGTGACCTGGGCAGCAGCCTGAAGGAAGCCTTTCAGGTGCATTATTATCCGTTCCACATTATCCTGGACGGCAGAGATTATCAGGACAACGTGGATATCACCCCGCAGGAAATTTTTCAGACGTATTATGACCGGAAAATTCTTCCCCGGACGGCGGCCATTAACGTGCAGGAGTATCTGGATTATTTCAGGCCCTTTGTGGACCAGGGCTATGAAGTGGTTCATCTGAATCTGGGAAGCGCGCTTTCCAGCGCCCACCAGAACTGTCTGCTGGCGGCAAGAGAGCTGCCCGGCGTCTATCCGGTGGATTCCTGTAATCTCTCCACGGGAATCGGCCATCTGGTTCTGGATGCCGCCCAGTGGATCCGCGAGGGGCTTCCCGCTGCCCGCATCGCCAGCCTGCTGGAGGAACGGCGCAGTCTGGTTCATTCCAGTTTCATCCTGGATACACTGAAATTCATGAGTGCCGGGGGCCGCTGCAGCAGCATCACCGCTCTGGGAGCCAACCTGCTGAACATTAAGCCATGTATTCAGGTGGACAATACCTCCGGAGCCATGCATGTGGGAAAGAAATACCGGGGAACCCTGGACAAAGTACTGCCCCGTTATGTGAAGGATACCCTGCGTTCCTGCGAAAAGCTGAAAACGAACCGGCTGTTCATCACCCACTCCGGTATCGATGACTCTTATATCCGGCTGGTGAAGGAGGCAGTGGAGCAGGAGGCATCCTTTGAAAATATTTATGTGACACAGGCCAGCTGCACCATTTCCTGCCATTGCGGCCCCAATACGCTGGGCATCCTGTTTGAGTCGGAAGCCTGAGGGCTGGGTATCCGGCGGATTTTACAGACATAAAACAGCAACAGCTTCCCGGACTGCCGGAATCCGGCAGCCCGGGAAGCTGTCCTTGTGTCTGTATCTCAGAAACGTCTGCTCAGATCAGCGCCTGACCGGGCATATTTCTCTGCCCGCGCTTTTGTTGCGTTCAGTCTTTCTGAACCGCGATGGCCTCGATCTCAATCAGGCCGCCTTTGGGGAGTTTTGCCACTTCCACACAGGATCTGGCCGGAGCCGACTCCTTGAAATACTGTGCGTAAATCTCATTAACCGCGGAAAAATCATCCATATTGTCCAGGAATACCATGGTGCGTACCACATCCTCATAGCCCAGTCCGGCAGCCTCAAGAACAGCTCCGAGATTTTTCAGGGCCTGATGGGTCTGCGCCTCGATCCCTTCCGGCAGCGTGCCGTCTTCGGGATTCAATCCCAGCTGCCCGGAAGTAAATACCATATTTCCGGCCTGTACCGCATGTACATACGGTCCCACCGCGGCCGGAGCCTTGTCCGCATGAATTGTTTTTCTCATCTCGCATCCTCCATTTCCCGGCAGTTTTCCTGCCGCTACCCTTCCTATTATAATCGATTTGTATCAAATATTCCAAGTTTTTTACGATAAAATTCAAAAATTCCTAAGAATCACCCAGTTGACGCTCCCGTCCAACCTTTCTATAATGATAACATAGCAATTAAAGAAGGGGGAATCACCTTATGTATTGTCCTAACTGTGGAAACCCGGTTCCGGACGAAAGCTCTTCCTGCCCCGCCTGCGGTACTTTGCTGAATCAGGGACGGCGCCAGGAAGGAACCAATGATACTTATCAGCAAGCCGGCTTTTCGGATGGCACGGCAGACAGCGACAGCCGGCAGGATGCCTGGAATCAGAGTCAGAACGGTCAGCAGGATGCCCGAAATCAGGCTCAGAACGGTCAGCAGGATGCCCGGAATCAGAGTCAGAATGGTCAGCAGGGTTCACAGGGTTCATGGAATCAGAACCGGAATGGCGGGCAGAATTCCTGGAATCAGGCTCAGCAGGCGGGCTTTCAGCAGCCCAGAACCAGGCTGGGTATCACCGTGGGTATGCTGGGCGCAGCCATCTATGTTTCCGCGCTGATCAGCCCGGTGGTGCTGGGGCTCCTGGCCATCTACGTACTGTTTCTGGAGGAGAACCACTGGCTGAAGGCTTCCGCCATCAAAGCGGTGATCTGCTATCTGGGATTTTTCGTGGTTTTTCAGGTCATCGACGGCATCAACTATTTTCTGAGTATCATCAACCGGATGATGTCCATGGTTCACTGGTATCCGGACCTGTCATTTCCCGGAAGCATCACGGACGCTCTGTCCATCTGCCGGATCGTATTTTTCCTGGTGGTGGCTTTCGGCGCTCTTAAGATGCGGGATCTGCGGATGGACCGGATCGATGAATTTGTTGAAACTCATATGTAAATACAAGAGGACTGTTTATGCTTCATTTTGAATGTGATTATCTGGAAGGCGCGCATCCGGCCGTGCTGGAAGCGCTGATCCGGACCAATCTGGAAAAAATGCCCGGTTACGGCAGCGACGAATACTGCCGCCGGGCCAAAGAGAAGATCCGCCGGCTCTG
>DVON01000119.1 GCA_018713585.1 Candidatus Pullilachnospira stercoravium
GCGGAACAGGAAGGGCTGCTCACTTTGGACGAAAAAATAGCGGATATTTTTCCGGAGCATCTTCCGGAACATCCCGGACAGAATCTTCGGAATGCCACCCTGCATCATTTCCTGACCATGAGCTGCGGGCATGATACGGATCCCGAGGTAATGGAAGAAGACTGGATAAAAGAGTTCTTGTCCCATCCATTTCTCCATGAACCGGGGACTTTTTACCGCTATAATACATCAGGCACCAATATGCTTGCGGCGGTGATAAAGAGAAAAACGGGACAGAATGTGACAGAATACCTGCGTCCGCGACTTCTGGATCCGTTGGGGATCCGGGAAATCTACTGTGAATGCCTGCCGGGAACGGATCCTGTGGAAATTGGCGGCGGGGGTATGAAGCTCAGGACGGAAGATATGGCAAAGTTTGCCTGGTTTCTCCTGAAAAAAGGGAAGTGGGAAGGAAAGCAGCTGTTGAGGGAGAGCTGGTTTGCGCGCGCCTGCAGCAAACAAATTGAGACAGAAGGAGGCGCGGACGGCTTTACGAAAGAATGGGGCTGTGGGTATGGATACCAGATCTGGATGAATTCATATCCGGGTTCCTTCCGGGCAGATGGTGCGTATGGGCAGTTTGGGATTGTTTTTCCGGATCTGGATATGATTGTGGTCACCACATCGGCAACAAAAAAGACCCAGGAGCTTATAGATCTGATCCTGCGGGATCTCCTTCCTTCGGAGGAAAACAACCAGGCAGGGGAGGCGGGGCTGTCCCGGATACTTGAGGAAAAACTGGCTTCTCTGACACTGTCTCCCCTGCGGGGAGACCGCCAGCCGGAAGCGGAGGAACAGATAAACGGTAAAATATATGCCGCGGAGGAGAACGGGAAAGATTACTGCAGTGGTCTGGAGCTTCTTGTCGGAGGAGTAGCTCTTTATCATGTGGAGGAAGGAACAACTGAGAAGATGAGTTTTACTTTCTCTCAGGATAAGGTTGTATGGAGCCTGTGGGGAGAAGGAAAAAAGAAAGAAATCACAGGAGATTTCCGGCAGCGCTTCCATATCAGCAAGTGTGGTTCCTGCTTCTACGGAGCCTCCGCGGGGTGGCTGGATAAACATACGCTGCAGATGGAGATCCATCGGCTGGACGCGATCAGCGGCGCCAGGATCACATTCCGGTTTGAGGGCAGTCGGCTGACGCTGGAATCACAGGATACACTGCTTGACGAAGGAGAGAAGGTCATCGGCATGAGGAAGAAGCATACGGTTCCTTTTTTCTGTATTCAGTAGTGTGAGAAAAAATAAAAAGAAAGTAACAAACCATTGGACGTGTCCCAAAACGGATGCGTCCTTTTTATGTCTTAAAATACCATGCGGAAACTCAAGGAGAAATAAGATAGAATTCCTTTGGACGGTATGTTATACTAAGCATAAGATGATTTTGTGATATCTGTGACTTTGGAATACCTACCTATGGTGATGGAGGGATTCTGATATGAAAAAAGTAACAATAAAACCTGATGTGATATTTAAAGACTTCTGGAGAGAAAATGACCGGTTCGCAAGTCTTTTTAATACAGTGGTATTTGGAGGGAACGAGGTTATTAAACCAGAAGAACTCAGTGAACTGGATACAGATGTATCAAATATTGTGGAATTGGGAGAATATAAAGAGACGTTAACAAGGGCCAGAGATATCGTAAAGAGGGCCGCTTATGGGGTGGATTTTGTAATCATGGGGATCGAGAATCAGACCCGGGTTCATTATGGTATGCCGCTTCGGGTTATGCTTTATGATTCACTTGGTTACCTGAAGGAGTGCAGGGAGATCGTCCGCAAACATCAGAAAGCAGGAGATAAAGCGACCCCGGATGAATTTCTGTCAGGGCTGCGCAAAGAAGATCGGCTGCATCCGATCATCAGTATTGTGATTTATTACAATGAAAGACCGTGGGATGGCCCGAAAAGCCTGAAGAATCTGATGGTCGAGATGCCGCCAGAAATCAGCAGTGTATTTTCCGATTACCGGATGAACCTGCTGGAGGTGGGAAAAAGCGAAAGATACTGTTTTGATAACAGAGATGTTCAGGATATCTTTGAGGCAGCAAGGCATATTTATAAAGGAGAGTTCGCCCAGGTAAAAGAAATGTTTGGAGAGCGAAACATAAGTTCTGATGTGGGCGCCATGATCGGAGTGATGACGGACAGTAACCAGATCATTGAACAAGCCTATAAAAGTGAAGGAGGCATGAATATGTGTACGGCGTTAGAAAAATTAAAAGAAAGCGGCCGTGAAGAAGGCAGGACAGAAGGCAGAGCCGAAGGGAAGCGGGAGATGATTTTGGCTTTTCTGAAGGCCGGGGCCGATACCCGTGTGATTAAAGAAGCCAGTGGTTTAAGCGAGAAAGAGATCGAGAAGCTCCGGGAGGAAATGAAGGAATAAGTGCCAGCGCAGGACTGGAGTTGTGTTTCCGTTTGAAATGAGATTGCGGAAATACATGTATTTGGAAAAAAATCTATTAATAAAGACAGTACATACCCTTGGGGCTGTCGCTTAATACCGATTTTTAGTCCCTGACATACATGGAAGAGGCAATCCCTGAGAATTCGGGCTTCAGGATCTGTCGCTTTTCTTGTATTGATTCACATGTTTCTCAAAATGAAATATCTGCTCTAGGTGACTCCTCTATTATGGCGCCGCCTAGAGCAGTTCTTGTCTGCTTAACTGAAAAACGTCATCACAAACGCAACCCCAACAATCCCCACCGGAAGCAGCCAGTCCTTCCCCGCATACTGCGCTTCTGCCTCATATCTGATGGAATCCCCCCGGAACACCACCCGATATACAAGATACCCCAGCAAAGTCCCCAGAATATTCGCGGCCAGATCATTAATATCCGTGGCCCGGTACATGGTGAACATCTGGCCGGTTTCCACAAATACCGTCAGAGCCGTACCCATCAGCAGGCATTTCGCGGGATGCTGGCATTTGACGCTGATGACCGGGCATAAAAATCCCATCGGAAGAAACAGAACAATATTCAGCAGAAAACTGATGCTGAACCCATCCTGAAAGGGTATCAGGCTGAGAACCGGATGAAACAGCGATTTTCCTGTCCGATACATCCTCAGAAATTCCGCCAGCGTAGGCATCCCCACCACATGTTTGAAGAGAATACACAGATAATAATAGAAGAGAAAAGATCCGGCCAGCAGACGGAAACCGGAAAGCGCCGTGCCTTTCCGGATAACCAGGAGCGCCAGAAGCCCGCTGATCAGAAAGCCGGCCAGGAAAACGGGGGAGAGACAGAGCATATCTGCCAACGCGTCAAAAAAATTCAGCTGTATCTGCAAAACGGTAACCTCCTTTAAAATGATGGGAAAAGCATATCACGGCGCTGTGAGGATTTCCTGAAATAAACTCTTAATATTTTTTGAATATCCCGGCCTTTCTGATTGTATTCCCGCCCGCACATCCGGTATAATGGAGACAAACAGCAAGCAGAAGCAAAGGAGTACGCTACCCCATGCCAAAGAAAAAAGTCACCTCCACGGATGTGGCCCGGGCCGCAGGTGTTTCCCAGGCCACCGTGTCCATGATATTAAACCAGAAATACAACGTCAGCTTTTCCAGGGAAACTGTCCGCCGGGTGGAGGAGGCTGCCCGCCAGCTGGGCTACCGGCTGCCCCGGCAGAAGCCTGCGAAATCTGCCCGCTCCAGAAAACTTCTGGTGGTGTTCTGCCCCACGCTGACCAACCCCTACTATGTTATGCTACTGCAGGGCATTGAGGCCAAAGCCAAGGAAGCGGGGTACGGCGTATTTGTGTGCAACACCCAGCGGGATCTGAAAACGGAGGAAAATTATCTGCGGATGATGCGGGAGGTGAATCCTCTGGGAATTATCTATGCCTGCAATCCCAGCTTCGGCCAGGAGGTGGAGGCTCTGTCCCGGGAGATTCCCGTGGTGGTCATCAGCAACCGGGACGATGAATTCGCCATCGACGCGGTGGCCATCAACAACCGGAAGCCGGGGATCCTCATGGCCCGCCATCTGCTGGAGCTGGGCCACCGGGATGTGGCCTTTATCTCCCCGCCGCTGACGCTGCGGCAGCACCAGCGGCAGAAACGGGTGGAAGGATTTCTGGCGGAGTTTGAGAAAGCGGGGCTGGGGGAGCGGGTGACGGTGAAAGCCTGCGAGGCCTCCCGGGATACGGTAATCCCCAGTATTGACTCGGAATACCGGATGGGAAGGGAACTGACGGAGGAACTGCTTTCGGAGCGGCGGCCCTTCACCGCCATTGCGGCTCTGAACGATATGGTTGCCTTCGGGGCCATGGATGTGCTGCTGGAGAAAAAATACCGGATTCCCGGA
>DVON01000120.1 GCA_018713585.1 Candidatus Pullilachnospira stercoravium
TTTCGGAAGCCCGGGGAGAAACAATCTGTCAGATCAGCCGGGCCGGACTGCCGTGCGGTCAGCGGCTCTGGGCTGCGGTGGGATTGTACAGGCCAACCCGCTCCCGTTTCTCACCGAGAATATCCTTCTCAGTGAACCGTACATATTTGATACCCTGGCGGGTCCGCGCGGCATAAGCCAGATGGATCATGCCGTCCTTGCCCTGCATGATGAACGGGTACTCGTACTGTTTGTTGTTGGTTTTGTTTTCGTCGCCGATGTAGCCTTCGCCTCTTTCCATCCAGCGGATGATGGGGAAGGTTTTGCCGCCGTCCTCGGACAGGGCAACAGCCACCGGGCAGCGAAGTCCGGGCCATGCGGCCTTTCCGGGCTGCGGATCCGGCGTGCAGGTAGGATTGTAGGCGATGGCAATCCGGCCGCTGGACAGCTTCGTGGCGCTGATACTGGAGTTGTTGTTGGGCAGCGGTGTGGGAACCGGCTCGCTCCAGGTATCGCCGTAGTCGAAGGACTCGCTGCGGTGAATACGGTAAGCCTCGCGGTTACGCATGAAGGCAACCAGATGTCCCGGCTCCAGCTCCACTACGTTGGGATGTACATGGCCGTTGCTCTTGGGCATCATCACCAGCTTCCAGGTTTTGCCCTGGTCGTCGGAGATACGGAAAGCGCTGGGATCGCCGGAAAGTCCGTCCGCGGAATCTGTGCAGAGCCAGTTTCCGAAAATCCAGCGTCCGTTGGAGAGAACCTGAATGGGCTGGCGGCAGAAAGTGCCTTCCTCCGGGAATACCGTTTCATAGGGTCCCCAGGTGCGTCCGCCGTCGGTACTCTTCTGACAGCGTACCACCGCGGTGAACTGCATGTTGTCCTTGCCTTCCTGGCGGTCCAGCTGAGCGGTATACATGGCCCATACTGCGTTGTCGGGGCCGTAGAACAGAGAAGGATTCTGCTCGCTGCGGGTGGGATCACCTGAGATATCCACCGGCGGCAGCCAGGCCGGAGCGTCCTTCGGAAGCAGAGAGCAGATGATATGTACATCCGCGCTTCCCTCATAGGTGCCGGCAAACCAGCAGCACAGCAGATCGCCGTTGGGCAGCTCTACCATGGCCGGCGCGTGGGCGGTGGGGTATCCACCGTGGGGAATCAGGGCCTCATAGGTACCCATTTCCTCGTTTTCGTAGATGGTTCCGTCCCAGGTCAGACCGGGAAGTTTGGGGTAGGTCATAAATTTCTCCTCCATTTCTTTATTTTATTTATGACAATGGAAAATTCGCTTATCGCGTTTTCCATTGTATATGAAGACTCCGGCCGGAGCTTTCGCGGCGTCCGGCAGAGCGCTTCATAAATGAACCAGATCAGTTGACGGTTTTCATACGGTCCGCCAGGTCCGTCAGAAGATTTGCCTGACCAAATCCTCCGGATTTGGTGATGACATGACGGGTACAGCCGTTGTAGGTGAAGCTGGCCAGCACAACGCCTTTTTCCAGCTCACAGATGGGTTCCAGCTCGCTGACGCCCACACAGTTCATACATTGCAGCAGCGTATCGCCGCCGGTGAGAAGCAGTGTTCCCAGCGAAGGACTGGCGAAAATTGATCCCACCAGATGTCCCAGGCTTCCGGAAATGCGTACCCGCATGGTTTCCAGATCAATCCCCAGCTTTTTCGCGTAATCGGCGGTGGGCTGGTTGCCTCCCAGGTCGTTGCTCTCAATGATGCAGTAAGGATTGGCGGCAAGCATCTCTTCGATATGTATGAGATCTTCCTTTCCCTCCTGACTTTGCCAGTAACCGGGTTCCAGCTTCTGACGCAAGGTAAGCCGCAGCCTTGAAAATCCGGCGCCCTCTGCCGCGTCCAGCTGAGCCAGTGTGATGGGATTGACGCTTCCACAGACCACCAGCAGCCGGGGATCCAGCTTCGGAACCGGCTGTTTTTGGCCGGAGGTCAGACCGAGAAGTTCGGGAAGCACGGCGCCGAAGCCCGCGCATCCGGCCATCACGGAAAGCCGTCCCTCCTCCATCAGACGCTGCCCGGTAGCGGAAAGATCATCCAGACTGCCGGCATCAAATACCAGGATTCCGTCCATTTCCGGCACCGGATCTTCCGCCTGCAGGGGCGGAAAGCTCTCCGACGGAAGAGCGCTCTGTTCCGCGATCAGCTCTGTCACCACTGCATGTTTTACCGGTTCAAAGGGATCCCTGCCAAAGGGACTGTCCGTTACCGGCACACCGTCCACATAATGAACACCCTCGCGGGTAATCCGCCCTATCTGAGGAAATGCCGGGAAAAACGGCATCTGCCGGTCCCCTCCGGCTTCCAGCACCGCGGACAGCTCTGCTCCGATATTGCCCCGCAGGGCGGAATCTGTCTTTTTGTAAATGTAGCTGACCCCGGCTTCCTTCGCCCGTCTGGTCAGTCTGGAAACCACATCATAAGCCTCCTTCGGGGGAAGATGTCTGGTTTCTGTGTCCACCACCAGCACCTTCGCGTCGTGATCGGAAAAATCCACCTGGGGATCCACAACTACCTGGGTCCGTATCCCGTGGGCGGCAAACTGCACACCGGTATCCAAGGCTCCGGTGAAGTCATCCGCAATAATCAAAAGAAGGATCATGTGTCCCCTCCTCTCTGCAGTTCCGTACCGCCAGGGACCGGCGGCTCGGATGCTTTTGTTCTTTATGACTATTATGACGCATTTTTAACCGGTTGGCATTGAAAAAAAGTGACAAAACAGTTGCAGTTTGAAACAATCACAAAAAAATAGAAAGAAAAATTACACAAATGTTTCAAAATAGAACATAGGTATCGTGCTTTTTGCACAAATACCTGATATAATAGTCTCAAAAAGAAACGGAGGTACCCGCTATGGTGGAAACAAAGACCCGGATTTTGGGTATTGCGCCTTATGAAGGCATGCAGAGTGTAATGGAGCGCGCGGCTCAGGCTTATCCCGATGTGCAGCTGGATATTTATACCGGTGATCTGGAGGACGGGGTTTCCATTGTGAAACGCATGCCGCTGAATTCCTACGACTGCATCATTTCCCGGGGAGGAACAGCCACACTGATCCGTCAGGTGACAGATCTTCCGGTGGTGGAGATCCGTCTTTCCGTTTACGATGTGCTCAGCGCCATGAAGCTGGCAGAGAATTATTCTGATTTATACGCCATTGTGGGATTTCCCAGTATTACGGAGCCTGCGCATACGCTTTGCGACCTGCTGGGCTATGATCTGGATATTCTGACGGTACACAGCCGGGAGGAAGTTCCGATGATACTTGAAAAACTCAAAGAGGAAGGCTACCGGATGGTGGTCTGCGATATGGTGGCCCATACGGTGGCCCGCCAGCTGGGGCTGGACGCGTTCCTGATTACTTCCGGGGTGGAAGGGCTTTACATGGCCATTGATCAGGCAGTCACCATCAGTACATGGCTGGGCCGGCTTCGCCAGGAGAACACATTTCTGCGCAGCATTACCCTGGATCAGAACGGCCGGGTAGTGGTGCTGGAGATGGACGGGACGATCTTTTACAGCAGTCCCACAGAACTGCCTCCCGGCATGGCGAAAGCCCTTCGGGGACATCTGGCAGAGGTCCCTGCCAGCGGGTCCATGAAATTTTATCACACGGAACGGGATCAGCTGTACAGGATCACAGGACAGACACTGCATATGAATGGCAAACGTTACTGTCTGTTTTACTGCGTTCCTTCCCGGATCCCTCTTCATTCTCACTGGAGAAAGGGCGTGCGTTCCATGAATAAGGGGGAATGTGAATATCTGTTTACCAACAGCTTCTACAGTATCAGCGGCGCTATGGGGGCATTGGGTAATGAGATCCGGACGGTTGCCTCTGTACGCCAGCCGGTGATGATAATCGGTGAGACAGGCACCGGCAAGGAGCAGATTGCCAGATATCTGTATCTTCAGGGACCGCTGGTGAACAACCCCTTTGTGCTGGTAAACTGTGAGCTGATGAACGACCGGAGCTGGGAGTCTCTGTTCAATCATGACAATTCCCCGCTGAATGCCATCGACACCACCATTTATTTCCAGAATTTTGAACTGATCCCGGATGGACGGCTGCCGGAGCTTCTGGCTGCTATTCAGGAGACGGGACTTTCCCGGAGAGTGCGCCTGATTTTCTCCTGTGTCTGCCGTGAGGGTGATGGCCTTCCGGAGAGAATCCGCCGTTTTATCAGCCGTCTGGGCTGTCTGACGCTGCATCTGCCGTCCCTGCGGAGCCGGTCGGATGAAATTCCCTCTTTGGCCAGTCTCTACCTCAGCAGCCTGAAGCTGGAACTGGGAAAACAGATCTCCGGCTTCGAACCCCGGGCCATGGAAATGCTGTGCCAGTATGACTGGCCCAACAACTATACCCAGTTCAAACATATCCTTCAGACGCTGGCTACCATGACAGATTCTACTTATATAAGAAGCAGCGCTGTGGCAGAGCTTCTGACAAAGGAACGGTCCCGTCACCGAAGAAGCGTACCGGCGGCTGCCGCAGTGAATACGGACTGTACCCTGGACGAGATGATCCGGGAGGTGATTCAGCAGGCGGTGGCCTCCAACAACGGCAACCGTGCCGCCGCCGCCCGGCAGCTGGGAATCAGCAGGACAACACTGTGGCGTTATCTGAGCAGGAAAAAGGGAGGAGAAGGGGAATCCTGACATGAGTTTTTTGCCCCCGGCATACATTGTAAAAACAACGTTTTCGGGGGAGTCCCGTGAAAGCATATATAGAAGAGCGGGCGATGGAAGTTGCCGCTTACATTATCGGAGAAAAGGCGACTGTGAGACAGACGGCGGGGAAATTCGGGATCAGTAAGAGTACGGTTCACAAGGACGTAACAGAACGTCTCCGCCAGATCAATCCGTCACTGGCCCGGGAGGCCCGTAAGATTCTGGACGTGAACAAGCAGGAACGCCATATCCGGGGAGGGATGGCCACAAAGGAAAAGTATCTGCATCAGCAGAAGAGTCATTCGGAGAAATAGCAGTAGGTTTCGGAGAGGAGCTGCCGGGATTCCTGACAGCTCCTCTTTGTGTAAATAAAGCTGTAAAGTCAGGGGGCAGGATGGGTTCAGTTCAGCTTGCGGAAACCCCATGCCATGGTTATAATACTAGTAACAGGCAGCAAGCGGAAGGATGTGAGAATATGGGATTCAGGCCATTGCCTATTGGTATTGACGATTTTCGTGAAATTATAGAACAGGGTTACTACTATGTGGATAAAACAGGACTGATAAAGGAACTGTTGGAGATGCGGGGAAAGGTGAATCTTTTTACCCGTCCAAGAAGATTTGGAAAAACCTTGAATCTGAGTATGCTTC